>CAYVUO010000180.1:0-4255 GCA_964454715.1 uncultured Bifidobacterium sp.
ATCTTCGCGACGCGCTTGGACATGGTCTGGAAATTGGTGAGCATGCCGCCGAGCCAGCGCTCGTTGACATAGGGCATGCCGCAACGCTCGGCGTAGCTGCGGACCGGGTCCTGGGCCTGCTTCTTCGTGCCGACGAACAGGATCGTGCCCCCGTCGGCGACGAGATCGCGCACGAAACTGTACGCAGTCTCGATGCGACCGAGGGTCTGCTCGAGATCGATGATGTAGATGCCGTTGCGCTCACCGTGGATGAAACGCTTCATCTTCGGGTTCCAGCGGCGGGTCTGATGTCCGAAGTGGACGCCGGCCTCGAGCAACTGGCGCATGGTGACGACGGGGGCCATGTGATGTTCCTTTCCCAGCGGTTCGGTGGTGATCCGTGCACGCGTCCGGAGACGACCGTGGGTGGCACGGGCCATGGAGTGGATGTCCGGCGAACCGGACCCGGCCGGAGCCGGCCGACCCGATCCCGGGCCGGCTGAAGAGTGTAGGAGAGGCCCACGAAGGCCGGCCAACCCGCTCGGCCGGTTCCCGGACCCGGCGGAGGCCCGGATCCCGCTCGCCGCCGGGCTCAGTTCGGGCCCGTCGCCGCCAGCGCGAACCCGGCAGCGGTGGCTGCGGCGAACGATTCGGTGGCACGCACGGCCTCGGCCCTGGCCCGAGCCCCCATGGCCGAGCCGAACGAGGTGCAGGTCGGGCCCCGACCGGCCACGGCGAGGGCCACCTCACGGGTCACCCTCGGGTCTCGGACCTGATCGCCATGCACCGCAGGCCCGATGGGCGTGTCGACCATCACCCGGGCGTCGGCCGCGGCGTCGAGGGCCGCCGATCCGGGAACGGTGAGATCACCCGCGGCTCCGATGGTCACGAACCGCACCCGTGCGGGGATGGAGCCGTCGTGCAACTCCACGATCACACCCGAGGTCTCGGCCAACTGCGCGATCGCGGGAAGTCGATCGTCGAGCGGACCGGTGGCCGACGAGCCCCGCAACTGTGCGAGCGCGGCCTCACCAGCTGCGCTGTGCCCGAGCGCAGTGACCGCAGTGGCGAGTGGGGCGCCCTGATGGGGCGAACCGATCGTGACGAACGTGCTCACCTCGTCGGGCAGACGGTCACCCGAGCGTTCGAGCGCGAGTCTCGCCACCACCCCACCCTGCGAGTGTGCGACGACATCGATCGGCACACCGGGACGATCACGCGCGATCGATGCGAGCAATGTCTCGAGACGCGATGCGCTGAGTTCGATCGACTGCTGGCTGTCGATCGAGGAGAACTCGCGTACGGCGACCGACGGAAATGCTTCACGGGCGAGGTGTTCGTCGGGTGCACGGCCACCCGCGTAGGAGAAGCGCACGACATCCCCGTCGGCGTAACCGATCGTCTGGGTGTCGAGTTCCCATGCCGAGTTCGACGCGCTCGCCGTGCCGAGCCCGCTGACCTCGACGACGATGTGCGTCGACGACAGAGAGGGTGTCGCGACCGAGGGGTCGGTGCACTGCCTCGACTGTTGCCACCAGTCGTAGGCCGCGAACGCCATTCGAGCGGCATGGGTGGCGGGATCGAGTTCGATCGCGTAGTGGACGGCCAGTCGGGCGAGTTCCGCGCTCGTGCCTCCTGCAGCGGCGACCGCCTCGACGCCCGCATCCAGCACGACGCGCAGCAGACTGCGACGTTCCTCCCAGAGTGGATGTTCGCCATCCTCCGCGCCGCGCACCAGTCGCACCGGCGGAGCGATGCGTCCTTCCAACACGGCGACGGGGTCGAGGTACTCGTCATCGGGTGTGCGCACACCGAAGTGGAACGTTCCACCCGCAGTGCCCACACAATCGCCACGACGCACGCGTTGACCACGCACGACATCGATTGTGGCGAGGAACGAATACGAGGTGCGCAGACCATCGGCATGGCGCACGGTCACATGCAACGTGCCGGCGACGTCACCGGCGAACACGACCTCGCCGTCGGCCGCCGCGTGCACCGCATCTCCGGCAGAGGTGCCGTAGTCGATGCCGCGGTTGCCGCTCTGCCAGGGTTCGGGCGGCGGGCGGAACCCATCGACGATCGGCACGTCGACGGGCGATCGGTACGGGTTGGCCGCGGCAGCGGCGCCGGTCGGAACGACGATGACACCGGTGGCGACGGTGACGGTGGTGGTCATGACGACGGCGACGAGCGCGCGGAGACGCACGGCACCCTCCCCTGTCGAGGCGGGATCGAGGGGGAAGTCGAGTGAGGGTCAGGCGCGCGGGTGGGTGGCGTCGACGACGCTGCGTAGACGTTCCTTGCTCACATGCGTGTAGAGCTGGGTCGTCGAGAGGTCGGAGTGACCGAGCAGTTCCTGCACCGCCCGCAGATCGGCACCGTTGTCGAGGAGATGGGTGGCGAAGGTGTGTCGCAGCGCGTGCGGATGGGTGGGCGAGGGCGCACGACGGTCGAGGAGGCGGCGCACATCACGGGGCCCAAGTCGATTGCCCTTGCGATTGAGGAACACCGCATCCGAGGGCGACTCCGCAGTGGCGAGTACACGACGACCGTGACCCAGCCATTGCTCGAGCGCATCGACGGCTGGAGCACTCAACGGAACCACGCGCTGCTTGGAGCCCTTCCCCCACACCACGACGCGGCGACGAGCGAGGTCGAGGTCGTCGGGACGGAGCCCGCAGACTTCGGACACGCGCAGTCCGCTGCCGTAGAGGAGCTCGAGCACGGCGTCGTCGCGCGAGCGGATGGCAGGCGGATCATCGGCCGTGGTGCCGGGCGGATCATCGAGCACCCTCACCAACTCGTCGTCGCGCAGCACGCGCGGCAGACGGCCAGTGGTGCCAGGAGCACTGAGGCCTGTGGCGGGATCGGCACCGACGCGACCACTTCGGGCGCACCACGCGAAGTAGCGCCGCAACGCCGACGCTCGTCGGGCGATCGTGCGCTTGGCGTAGCCACGAGTTGCGAGGTGCCCGACATAGCGGCGCAGCATCGTGCGATCGACATGCGCGGGATCGACGACCTCCATGCGAGCGGCCCATTCGGTGAAGTGAGCGAGATCACCGGCGTAGGCGCGTCGGGTGGCGTCGGAGACCGATGCCAGCGAGGCGAGGAACGCGTCGACATCCCATCGTTCCTCGGCGTCGAGTGGACCGCGGGTCATGACCATGAGGCTACCGGTGTGCCCGTCGTCGACAGCCGATGCCGGAGCGAACGGTGCGGCCACGGTCACGCTCCCTTCGCAGCACGCGCCAAGCGCTCGACCCATGCGCCGCGCACCGACACCCATCCATCGCGCTCGAGTGACTGCAATGCGACCATCACGTCGCCCAGACCGAGGCCTGACGCGTCGAGGGCGCGCTCGATGGGGATCGGCGTCCAGGGGATGTGCGCGAGCAGATCGGCTGCGGAGCCGTTCGGGGCTGGTCGTGATTCGGCCGCACGGCGACGGGTCGGCTCGCGACCGAGCGCCAGCAGCACATCGTCGATTCCACGCGCCGGACCGCAACCGTCGAACAACAGTTGGTTCGTGCCCTCCGAACTCGGTGCACCGACGGGACCGGGAACCGACAACACCGTGCGACCACGTCGAGCCGCCTCCAATGCCGTGCCGAGTGCGCCTCCGGTGCGTTGCGACTCGACCACGACCACGACCTGCGACAACGCGGCGATGATGCGATTGCGAGCGGGGAACTGCCATGCCGTCGGCGGGGTGCCGAGCGGATGTTCGCTGAGCACGACTCCCTTCTCCGCAACCCTTCGCCACAGTGCTGCGTTGTCGCGCGGATAGACACGATCGAGTCCGCTGCCCACGACCGCGATCGGCGGCGCGCCATCGGCGTCGAACACTCCCGCGTGCGCAGCGGCATCGATGCCACGGGCCAAGCCCGAGACCACAGCCACTCCATTCGCCGCGAGTTCGCGCCCGAGATCGTTTGCGACGTCGAGTCCGTACTGCGTAGCCCTACGGGTGCCGACGACCGCCACTGCGCTACCGGCCAGCACATCGGGATCACCCGACCAGAACACGACCGCCGGAGCGTCATCGTCCTCCGCGAGGAGTGCGGGGAAAGCAGGCGACCCGTGCACCGCCACCCCCACGCCTGCGTCGACATGGGCGCGCCAGAAGGCGGCGACATCGAGCGCACACGCGACCTGCTGCCACCGATCGGCGAGAACGCTCGGTTCGGCGACGCGACCGAGCGAGGTCACGTCGAGACCGCGATCGATGACCATCCTCCATACGGCTGCTGGTTCGTCGAGCGCGAGCAAT
>CAYVUO010000181.1:0-4169 GCA_964454715.1 uncultured Bifidobacterium sp.
CAGGGCCTCGAGACGCTCAGCCTGCGCATGGAGCGTCACAACGACAACGCCCGCAAGGTGGCGGAGTTCCTCGCCGGTCACTCGCAGGTCGAGTCGGTGCAGCACGCCAGCCTCTCGTCGTCGCCGTGGCACGACCGTGCCGCCAAGTACTCGGGTGGCAAGGGCTTCGGCTCGGTGCCGGCGTTCGTCATCAAGGGCGGCAAGGAGGCCGGCCAGAAGTTCGTGGAGGCGCTCGTGCTGCACAGCCACGTTGCCAACATCGGTGACGTGCGCAGCCTCGCCATCCATCCGGCGACGACCACGCACTCGCAGCTCACCGAGGCCGAGCAGCTCACCACCGGTGTGAACCCCGGTCTGGTGCGTCTGTCGGTGGGCCTCGAGTCGATCGACGACATCATCGCCGACCTCGAGAAGGGCTTCGCCGCCGCCAAGTGACCTGCGGTCACATCGGAAGTTCGACCACGGGCCGGTGCACTGCACCGGCCCGTGTCGCGTGCGGCCGCGACTACGGTCAACGCACCGACGACAGGGGGAGTGCGCATGGACGCCACGTTCGACTTCAGCGGCAAGGTCGCGATCGTGACCGGATCGACCAAGGGGCTCGGCCGGGCCATGGTCGACGGCTTCGCCCGGTTCGGGGCGAAGGTCGTGGTCAGCAGCCGCAAGCAGGACCTGTGCGACGAGGTCGCAGCCGAGCTGCGCAGTGCGTACGGCGCCGAGGTGCTGCCGCTCGCCTGTCACGTCGGTGAGTGGGATGCCATCCCGGCGTTCATCGACGCCGTCGTCGAGCGCTTCGGCCGCATCGACATGCTCGTCAACAACGCCGGCATCAACCCGACCAACGACGCGCTCGTCGATACCGACCTCGGCCTGTGGCGCAAGATCTTCGCCGTCAACCTCGAGGGCCCGTTGCGGACCTCGACGCTCGTCGCACCGATCATGCGTGACAACGGCGGTGGTTCGATCGTGAACATCGCCACCGTCGGCGCCTACAGCGGGGGCCCCGGTGTCGGTGCGTATGGCGCGTCGAAGGCGGCGCTCATCAACGCGACTCGCACGATGTCGAAGGAGTTCGCGCCCTGGAACGTGCGGGTCAATTCGTTGTGTCCCGGCCCGGTGAAGAGCGAACTCACGGAGGGTGCCGAGCGCATGGCGCCTGGGTTCTACGAGCGTGCGGCATCGGCCACCGCGCTCAAGCGCGTGGCCGAGACCGAGGAGATCATCGGCCCGGTGCTCTACCTCGCCAGCGACCTCTCGTCGTTCGTCACCGGTGACGACATCGTCGTCGCCGGCGGCATGGCCCGTGGCTGAACCCATCGTCTTCGACGGCGAGGTCGCCGTCATCACTGGCGCCGGCGGTGGGCTCGGCCGCGCCCATGCCTTCGCACTCGCCGAGCGCGGTTGCCGCATCGTCGTCAACGACAACGGACATCCCCACGCCGGTGACGTACCGACCGCGCAGGCCGTGGTCGACGAACTCGTCGCCGACGGTCATGTGGCCGTCGCCGATGCGCACGACGCCATCACCGAAGGTCGCGACATCATTGCCACTGCGCTCGACGCGTTCGGCGCCGTCGACATCGTCATCAACAACGCGGGCACTGGTGCCGGCTCACCGATCGGTCCCGATGCACCCGAGCAGTGGCGTCACACCATCGACTCGACGTTGCAGACCACCATCGCCGTCACGAGTGCGGCGTGGCCCCATCTCGTCGAGTCGCGCCATGCCCGTGTGGTCAACACCTCGTCACCGGCGATGTTCGGTGCCGGCTCGACGCTGCCGTACTCGGCGGCGAAGTCGGCCCTCTACGGCCTCACCCGCTCACTGGCCAGCGCCGGGCGCAAGGTGGGCATCGGCGTGAACTCGATCATGCCGGCAGCGATGACGCGGCTCACGCGTTCCCTTCCTCCCGGCCCGTTCCAGCAGTTGTTCGAGCTGCACTACGACCCGGCCGAGGTCGCCTCGTTCGTCACCTGGTTGTGCCACTCCTCGTGTGCCGTGAGCGGTGAGTCGTTCTCGGTCGGCGGGGGTCGCGCCGCACGGGTGGTGCTGTCCGAGAACAGGGGCGTGCTCGTCGACGACCGACGGCCCGAGTCATGGGCCGAGCAGTTCGACGCGCTGATGGCTCTCGACGAGGTCGTGTTCCCGACGTCGATGAACGACGAATGCACCTGGCAGGCGCATCTGCTGCACGAGGCGGGTCGCGAGGTGCCGCCCGAGCTGGCGCCCGGTGGTCCACTCGACTGGAACCGTCACCCGCGACCCTGAACAGTTGAGCGCGGACTCCGTATGGGCGGGCTACGTTGCTCCGGTCAGTTCGCCACCCGGGAGTCCCCATGTCTGCCGTTCGCCGCTCCTTCCTCGCCCGTCGATCAGCGCTGGCCGTGCTCCTCGCAGGTGTGCTGCTTGCAGTCGTGGCGCTCGTCTCGCCGTCTCGCTCCGGTGCATTGCCGGCGCAATTCATCGCCTACGTCAACACGGCGCAGAACACCCCGAACGTGTGGCGGATGAACCCTGACGGGACGGGGCAGATCCAGATCACGACACTCGGTGGCGACCTGCCGACGATCTCGCCGGACGGCACTCGCATCGCATTCGTCTCGAGCCGTGACGGCGATGAGGAGATCTATGTCATGGCGGCGGACGGCACCGGTCAGACGCGCCTGACGACTGACGCTGGGCGCGACATCGCCCCGGCATGGTCCCCCGATGGCTCCACCATCGTGTTCTCCTCGGATCGCGCCGGCACTTGGCAGATCTTCACGATGTCACCCGATGGCTCCAATCTCTCCCGGCTGACGGTCACGACCGATGATGAGGAGACGCCGCGGTTCTCGCCCGACGGCTCGAAGATCGTGTTCTCCTCGAATCGGAGCGGCACCCGCCAGATCTGGACCATGGGCGCCGATGGTTCGTCGCCGGTCCAGATCACGAACAGCGCCTACGACAGCATCTACCCGTCGTGGTCCCCCGATGGAACACTCATCGCCTTCACCTCGCAGCGGGGCACTGCCTTCCCGGACACCTACACGATCACGCCCGCCGGGACGAATGAGTCGGCACCGCTCTCGGGTCAGTTCACCCAATGGCCCGAATGGTCGCCAGATTCGACCAAGATCGTCGTGCAGTCGCCCGTCAACGGCAACTGGGACATCTATTCGATGAACGTCGACGGAACCGGAGTCACGCGCCTGACGACAGCAGCTGGAGTGGACACCGTTCCGTTCTGGGGTCCCGGCGTGCCCGGCTACATCCCTGCGACCACGACCACTTCCACGACTTCACCGGCCCAGCCGGTGAAGCCTGCGATCACGGGCTGAGTCTCAGAGGCGTTCGACCACGAAGTCGATGCACTTCGTGAGCGCCTCGATGTCGGCCGAGTCGATGGCCGGGAACATCGCCACGCGGATCTGATTGCGTCCAAGCTTGCGATAGCTGTCGGTGTCGACGATGCCGTTGGCCCGCAACACCTTGTTGACCTCATCGGCCGAGACGGCGTCGTCGAAGTCGATGGTGGCCACGACATGGCTGCGCTCGTCGGGGTTGGTCACGAACGGAGTGGCGTAACTCGACGCCTCGGCCCATGAGTACATGATGTCGGCCGAACGATCACTGCGACCGGCGGCGAAGTGCAAGCCGCCGTTGTCGTTCATCCACTCCACCTGGTTGACGGCGAGGAACACCGTGGCGAGCGCAGGTGTGTTGTAGGTCTGGTCCTTGCGCGAGTTGTCGAGCGCGGTCGACAGGTTGAGTGAATCGGGGATCCAGCGATCGGAGGCGGCGATGCGCTCGATGCGCTCGATCGCGGCGGGGGAGACGGCGGCGAGCCAGAGCCCACCGTCGCTGGCGAAGCACTTCTGCGGAGCGAAGTAGTAGACGTCGGTCTGCGACGCATCGAAGCGCAGACCACCGGCCGCTGACGTCGCGTCGACGAGCACGAGCGCGGAGCCCGCCGTGCCCTCGGGCCGCACGATCGGCATCGCGACGCCGGTCGACGTCTCGTTGTGGGTGAACGCGTACGCGTCGATGCTCGCATCGGCGACTGCAGTCGGATGCGTGCCGGGATCGGTGGAGATCACCATCGGATCGTCGAGGAACGGCGCCGCCTTGGTGCACGACGCGAACTTCGACGAGAACTCACCGAACGTGAGGTGCTGGCTGCGCTTGT
>CAYVUO010000182.1:0-3264 GCA_964454715.1 uncultured Bifidobacterium sp.
GTCGTCGCCATCACCCACGACCGGTACTTCCTCGACAACGTGGCCCGCTGGATCCTCGAGCTCGACCACGGAAAGGGCATCCCGTTCGAGGGCAACTACTCGAGTTGGCTCGAGCAGAAGCAGGAGCGCCTCCGTCAGGAGGAGAAGCAGGAGTCCTCGCGCGCTCGCACCCTCGCCCGCGAACTCGAATGGGTGCGAATGGCGCCCAAGGCCCGTCAGGCCAAGGGCAAGGCCCGTCTCTCGGCCTATGAGCAGCTGCTGGCCGAGGCCCAGGCCGATCAGGGCCGGGGCGACGGGCTCGAGATCACCATCCCCGCGGGCCAGCGTCTCGGCGACGTCGTCATCGAGGCCGAGCATCTGAGCAAGGGATTCGGCGACCGACTCCTCATCGAGGATCTCTCGTTCTCGCTGCCCAAGGCCGGCATCGTCGGCGTGATCGGTCCCAACGGCGCAGGCAAGACCACACTGTTCCGCATGCTCACGAGCCTCGACACGCCCGACTCGGGGGAATTGCGGGTCGGCCCCACCGTCGACCTCGCGTACGTCGACCAGAGCCGCGACATCCTCGACCCCGACAAGACGGTCTACGAGGAGATCACCAACGGTCAGGAGATCGTCAAGCTCGGCACGCGCGAGATGAACGGCCGGGCCTACGTGGCGTCGTTCAACTTCAAGGGCGCCGATCAGCAGAAGAAGGTCGGAGTGCTCTCGGGCGGCGAACGCAACCGAGTGCATCTCGCCAAGGTGCTGGCGCGGGGCGGAAACGTGCTGCTGCTCGACGAACCCACCAACGACCTCGATGTCGACACCCTGCGTGCACTCGAGGGCGGTCTCGAGTCGTTCCCGGGTTGCGCCGTCGTGATCAGCCACGATCGCTGGTTCCTCGACCGCATCGCCACGCATGTGCTCGCCTTCGAGGGCGACTCTCAGGTGCGGTGGTTCGAGGGCAACTTCAGCGAGTACGAGACCTTCCGTCGCAAGGAACTCGGAGCCGAGGCCGACACACCGCACCGCATCAAGTACAAGCCACTGGCCCGATGAGCGTCGAGCCGATCCCCGTCGCCGCCGACCGCCCGCGCCTGTCGCCGCGCATCGTCCGCCGAGTCGTGCTCGTCGTGTTCGTCGCCGGCATCGGCGGCATGATCGGTGGCTCGATCGCCGACAACAACGGCATCGCCCTGACCTTCGGGCTCGTCACTGCGGCCGCAGCACTCGCACTCGTGCTCATCACGTCGGTCTCGCCGGCCGGCGCACTCGATGGAAGTCTCGACGCCGAGCGGGCCGAGGCCGATGAGCGACTGGCCTCAGATGTCGAGGCCCGCATCGATGCCCTCGTCGACGCGGGAGCCGACGAGACCGCAGTGCGACGCCTCGTGGGTAGAGCAGTGGAGCTGGGACGCAGCCGCCGCTGAGCGCGCGCTTGCCGTAGGGTGCTCCGATGCCTTCGAGCGCCGAACCCCAGCATGACGATCACCAGGTGGCACATGCGCTTGCCGCAGGTGCAGGTGAACTCCTGCTCGAGCTGCGCGCCGGGCTACAGGCCCGTGGCGCAGGACAGCGCGAGATCAAGGATGCCGGCGACGCCGGCGCCCATCAGTGGTTGATGACCGAACTCGCTCGGGTGCGCCCCGACGATGCCGTGCTCTCCGAGGAGGGGCGCGACAACCGCGAGCGCCTCTCCCGTGAACGGGTGTGGATCGTCGATCCCCTCGACGGAACCCGCGAATTCGGCGAGGGACGCGACGACTGGGCCGTGCACGTCGCTCTCGCCATCGACGGCGCGCCCGTCATCGGGGCAGTCGCACTGCCGGGCATGGGCGGCACGCTGTCGACGGTCACCGCACCCATCGTTCCGCCGCGTGACACCAGCCAACCCGTACGCGTGGTCGTCAGCCGTTCACGCGCTCCGTATGTGGCCCATGCCGTGGCCCAGGCGCTCGACGCCGAGTTCGTCGCCATGGGCTCGGCCGGCGCGAAGGCCATGGCCGTGGTGCTCGGCTTCGCCGACGTCTACGTGCATGCCGGCGGCCAGTACGAATGGGACAACTGCGCACCCGCTGCCGTGGCACTCGCCGCGGGCCTGCATGCCACGCGTATCGACGGCTCGCCCCTCACCTACAACCACGCCGACCCCTATCTCCCCGATCTGCTGATCTGTCGCCCCGAGTTCGCCGAAGTGGCGCTCGCGGCATCGTTCGGCCTCTGGTGACCTTCGTCCCCGACAGGGGGAGGAACGAAGGTGCGCTCGTACACTCGGCCGCATGTCGAACCCCCCGACGACCCTCGAGAGCGACGTCGTCGCATCGCACGCCTCCAGTGACCTGACGGAGCCCGAAGGACCGGCCGATCTGGCCATCGGCCCGTTCTCGGCCGAGGCACCCTGGGTGGGCGTACCCGATGAGATGCCGTGGCGCACCGTCGTCGACGACATCCGCTGGCTCACCCGTCACCGAGTTCCAGAGCTCACCAAGCCCCGGCGCGTCCCCCACATCGGCCGCACGTTCACCGTCGTGCGCGAACTCGGCGGTGCGGTCGCCCTCTGGTGGTTGCGCGATCGTCGCCGTGGTCGGGAGGCCAGTCGCAAGGGATTGTCACGCCGGCTGCGTCTCGCCATCGAACGACTCGGCCCCACCTACATCAAGTTGGCGCAGATCATCTCGTCCGGTGATGGCCTGTTCCCCGAGGAGCTCGTCACCGAGTTCCGACTGTGTCGCGATCAGGTTCCCGCCGAACCGTTCGAGAGCGTGCGCCGCACCGTCGAGGGTGATCTCGGTCGCCGTCTCGAGGACGTGTTCGCGTCGTTCGACGAGACCCCGCTCGCAGCGGCATCGATCGCGCAGGTGCACGCCGCTGTGCTGCACAGCGGCGAGTCGGTGGTCGTCAAGGTGCAGCGCACCACGGTGGCCGAGCTCGTCGAGCGCGACATCGCCGTCATGGCGTGGCTCGCGCCCTTCCTCGTCGGACGCCTCCCGTTCGCCTCACTCGCCAATCCTCCGGCACTCGTCGAACTCTTCGCCGAGACCATCAGCGAGGAGCTCGACTTCCGCCTCGAGGCCCAGAACATGCTCGACGTCGCAGCATCGTTCGTGGCGCTGGGCCAGCGCGGCTACGTGATCCCCCGTCCCCATCCCACGCTCGTCACCCGTCGCGTGCTGGTGATGGAACGTCTCGACGGCTTCAAGTTCGACGACGTGGCCGGCATCGTCGGCGCCGGCATCGACACCCATGCCATCGTGCGCACCGGCATGATCGGCTTCATGGAGG
>CAYVUO010000182.1:3311-4050 GCA_964454715.1 uncultured Bifidobacterium sp.
ACCTGCACGGCGGCAACCTGTTCGTGCTGCCCGATGGTCGTGTCGCCCTGCTCGACTTCGGCATCACCGGGCGCATGGACGACCGTCAACGCGGTGCATTCCTGCGCCTCATGCTCGGCGCCACGATGAACGACGTGCGCTCGCAGTTGAAGGCCCTCGCCGAACTCGGCGCGCTGCCGCTCGACTCCGACTTCGAACGGATCATCGCCGACCTCGGTCTCGATGGTCCCGGCCTCGACCCCACCACCACCGCTCCCGACGAGATGATCGCCGAGGTGCAGCGCATCGTGAAGGCGCTCATGGGCTACGGCGCCCGAATGCCCAAGGAGCTCATGCTCTACGTCAAGAACCTCGTGTTCCTCGACGGAGCCATCGGCGCCCTCGCACCCGATCTCGACATCTTCGCCGAGATCACCCAGATCTCGATGTACTTCGCCCAGACCCATGGTGAGCGGCTCTTCGCCGAGGTGGGCATGAGCGCCGACGCGTTCCGCATCGACCTCACCGGCGTGAAGAACAGCATCGGCCTCGACCGTTCTGTCGATCGCTTCACCTATCGGGATCTCGCCGAACGTCGTGACCTCATCCGCAGTCGATTCGAGAAGCGCGGCGTGCACTGACGTCTAGGGTGAGCGGGCCATGCGCCTCGTGATCGCCACCTGCTCGGTCGACTACGCCGGTCGACTCGACGCTCACCTCCCCACCGCCATGCGCCTCATCATGGTGAAGGCCGATGGCT
>CAYVUO010000183.1:0-4022 GCA_964454715.1 uncultured Bifidobacterium sp.
GAGGTGTGCCCGTTCGAAGCGCTGTTCTGGAGCCCGGAGCACGAGTACTCCGAGGTGCGCATCGCCGATCTGCTCCACGACAAGACCCGCCTCGACCAGTGGATGCAGACCGTCCCGGACTTCGAGCCCTATGAGGCTGGGTCCGAGGCGAAGGTGAAGAAGGTGCCGCGCTGATGCTCGCACTGCTCGTCGCCCAGAACATCGCCTTCTACATCATCGCGGCGCTCATCGTCGTGGGTGCGATCCGTGTCGTCACCACGAAGAACATCATGCACGCCGCCCTGTGGCTGGTGCTCGTGCTCGCTGGAGTCGCAGCGCAGTACATCCTCCTGGCCTCGGAGTTCGTGGCCGTCACGCAGGTGCTCGTCTACCTCGGCGCCATCATCGTGCTCTTCCTCTTCGGCATCATGCTGACCCGATCGAAGACTGGTACCGACGAGGATCTCGACCACGGCCGCCGCGGCAAGCTCGGCGCGGCCGGCCTCGCCATCGCGCTGTTCGCGCTGCTCGGCTACTCCCTGTGGGACGGCTTCAGTGACGTCCAGTTCCCCGACATGGTCGTGCAGAGCACGTCCGAGGTGAGTGACGTCCTGTTCTCCAGCTACCTGCTTCCGTTCGAGGTTGCGTCGATCCTCCTGCTGGCCGCGCTCATCGGCGCCATCGTCCTCGCGAGGCGTGACTGATGCTCGTCAACCAGTTCCTGTTCCTCGCCGCCATCCTCTTCTGCATCGGCGTCTACGGAGTCCTCGCCCGCCGCAACGGTGTGCTCGTGCTGATGTCGATCGAGCTCATCCTCAACGCCGTCAACATCAACCTCGTCGCCTTCGGTGTCCAACGTCACCGGCCAGGTGTTCGCGCTGTTCGTGATCGCCATCGCGGCGGCTGAGGTCGGAGTCGGCCTCGCCCTCGTGCTGCTGATCTACCGCAACCGCCAGAGCATCGACGTCGACGAACTCGACTCGCTGAAGGGCTGATGATGCACCTCCTCGACAAGGTCTGGATCATCCCGGCGCTGATGGCGCTGTCGTTCGTCCTCATCCTCTTCTTCGGCAAGCGTCTCGGCACCAGGGCCACCGCCGGCATCGGCATCGTGTCGGTCTCGATCTGCCTCGTGCTCTCGGTCGTCGTCGCCGGTCAGTGGATCAGCCGGGTCAACCATCCGCCCACCGGTGAGGCACTCGCCGCCGATGTCATCGCCGCGAACGGCAAGACCCCGCAGGACGGCGCCACGATCATCGGTGAGATCGAGGGTGCCACCATCGAGTCCGGTGAGACGGTCACCTCGGAACATGGGTCGTCCGACCATTCCGCCGATGCTGCCCATGGGGAGTCCGCCGGGGGCGAGGCCCACGGGGAACACGCCTCGGTCCCACCCGTCGTTCGCACGGTCACGTGGTTCGAGATCGGTGGAGTGAAGTTCGAGTTCGGCACACTCGTCGACGGTCTCGCCGCGATGATGCTCATCACCGTCTGCATCATCTCGCTGCTCGTGCACATCTACTCCACGGAGTACCTGCACGGTGATGTGCGGTTCACGCACTACTACGCATTCCTGTCGTTGTTCACGGCATCGATGCTCTTCTACGTGCTCGGCTCCAACACGCTGCAGATGTTGATGGGCTGGGAGTTGGTCGGCGTCTGTTCGTTCGGTCTCATCGGTCACTGGTGGGAGGAGAAGAAGAACACCGACGCCGCGCTCAAGGCGTTCCTCACCAATCGAGTGGGCGACATGGGCCTCATCGTCGGTGTCACGATCACGTTCTTCGCCGCCGGCGCGTCGAGCTTCAACGTCCTCCACCTCAACGAGTACGCGCTGAGTGGGGGAGCGAACACGACGCTGCTGCTCGTCGGTGCGTTGTGCCTGTTCGGCGGTGTCACGTCGAAGTCGGGCCAGTTCCCGCTGCACACATGGCTCCCCGACGCCATGGCCGGCCCGACTCCGGTGTCGGCACTCATCCACGCCGCCACGATGGTCGTCGCCGGCGTGTACCTGATCGCGCGCCTCTACGGTGTGTTCTTCGCCGGCCTCGGCATCGGTTCGAGCTCGTTGCACTACGTCGCGTTCATCGGCGGCTTCACAACGATCATCGGTGGTCTGCTCGCCTTCGTGCAGCAGGACCTCAAGAAGGTGCTCGCCTACTCGACCGTCTCGCAGCTCGGCTACATGGTCATGGCGCTCGGTGTGGGTGCGTGGACCGCCGGCGTGTTCCATCTCTTCACCCATGCGTTCTTCAAGGCTTGTCTGTTCCTCGGTGCCGGCTCGGTCAGCCATGCCTGTCACCACACGTTCGACATGCGTGAGATGGGCGGCCTGCGCAAGAAGATGCCCGTCACACATGCCACCTTCCTCGTGGCCACACTCGCCCTCGCCGGCTTCTTCCCGTTGGCCGGCTTCTGGTCGAAGGACGAGATCCTCGCCGGTGCATCGAACGGTCAGGAGCAGGCGTACACCCTGATGCTGATCTTCGGTCTCATCACTGCGTTCCTCACCGCCGCCTACATGGGTCGGGCCTACCTCAAGACGTTCTGGGGCGAGTACCGCGGGCATGCGCATCCGCACGAGTCGCCGAAGGTCATCACCGTTCCGCTCATCATCCTGGCGGCCTGTGCCGTCCTGCTCGGCTTCACGAACTTCCCGACGAGCTTCTTCGGTCTCCATCTGCCGAGCGGTGTGACGACGAGGTTCGAGCACTACGTCGAGCCCACGTTCGCCTTCCCGCCGCTGCAGCACGCCGAGTTCACTCCGTGGCTCGCGGTGGTGTCCACCATCCTCGCCGCCACCGGCGTCTTCCTCGCCTACCAGTACTACGAGAAGAACCGCGGACCGCACGGTCTCACGTCGCGCAACAAGTTGGCGCACGCGGGCTACACGTTCCTCGAGAACAAGTACTACCTGGACGACCTCTACACCGGCGTCATCGCGGGCAGCACCAAGGGCCCCATCGCGCGCGCCGCCTACTGGTTCAACATGAACGTGCTCGACGGCATCGTCAACGGCTTGGGCACGGTTGCCCGGAAGCTCGCTGGTGTCGTCTACGTGTTCGCCGACCAGACCGTCATCGACGGCGCGGTCCGCGGGTCCGGCACGGCCTCGGAGGGAGCTGGTTCGCTCCTGCGTCGCACCGAGACCGGCAAGGTCCAGCAGTACGCCTCGATCCTCTTCGCCGGCGCGGTCGTCCTCGCCGGTGTCCTCGTGTTCGTCATCTAGGAGCCCAGCGATGAAAGACTTCCTGAACGACTGGGGCATCAGCCTCATGGTGTTCCTCCCACTGGTGGGAGCGCTCGCCATGCTGGTCGTGCCGAAGGCCCGCGAGGGCTACCACAAGCTCGTGGCACTCGGTGCGAGTCTCGTGGTCGGACTCGTCGGCATCCTGCTGCTCACCAACTTCGACTACGACGCGGGCGGAACGCTGCAGTTCCTCGTCGACAAGTCGTGGATCCCGGTCATCAACAGCCGCTACATCGTCGGCATCGATGGCATCTCGCTGCCGATGATCGCCCTCACGCTGCTGGTCGTGCCGCTGTGCATCATCTACTCCTGGAACCACTTCCCGGAACCGCGCAATCCGAAGGCGTTCCTCATCCTCATCCTCATCCTCGAAACCGGCATGCTCGGTTCGTTCGTCGCACAGGATCTCATCCTGTTCTTCGTCTTCTTCGAGGTCGTCCTCCTGCCGATGTACTTCCTCATCGGCGTGTGGGGCGGCGAGAAGCGTCAGTACGCCTCGCTGAAGTTCTTCCTCTACACCCTGTTCGGTTCGGCGCTCATGATCGTGAGCTTCCTGGCGCTGTACTTCCTCTCCGACAAGGTGCCGGTCAATGGCGAGATGGTGCACACCTTCGACATGCGCCTGCTGCCGCTCGCGGCCACGGGCATCTCGACCGGAGCCGCGCTCTGGATCTTCGGTGGCATGTTCATGGGCTTCGGCATCAAGGTGCCGATGTTCCCGTTCCACACCTGGTTGCCCGACGCCCACACGCAGGCGCCGACGCAGGGATCGGTGATCCTCGCCGCCGTGCTG
>CAYVUO010000184.1:0-4020 GCA_964454715.1 uncultured Bifidobacterium sp.
CGCCAACGTTCGGGAGCCGCGTTCGCGGCGGCGTATGTGGCGAGCGCGCCCCAGTCATGACCGATGAGCACCGCATCGGAATCCCCGTCGAGTGCGTCGTGCAGGGAGATGGCGTCGTGGGCGAGCGCGGCGACGAAGTACTGGCCGTCGTCGGGCACGGCCGTGGGTGCGTAGCCGCGCATGAACGGCGCTACCGCCCGGTAACCGGCGTTCGCGAGTGGGGGCAGCAGATGACGCCAACCCCAAGCGGTATCGGGGAATCCGTGCAGGCACAGTGCGAGCGGGCCCTCGTCGCCGGCCACGAGACAGGTCATCTCGAGTTCGTCGGCCTGCACGGTGATGGTGGAGATCGGTGTCGCGCTCGTCATGGTGCGACGGTAGCCCCGAGCGCGGCGGTGTGGAACATGTCACTCGCTGTTCACATCGTCGTCGCCCTGTCGTACGGTTCGCCGTTCACGTGACTCTCGGGGGAACGGGTGGAGATCAGGTTCTACGGCGTGCGGGGCTCGACTCCGTGCGCAGGTGAGGCGACAGCGAGGTACGGGGGCAACACCGCGTCCGTCGTGCTGACCGATGCCGACCACGAACCGATCCTCCTCGACCTCGGCACGGGCCTTCGTTACTTCGGTGTCGAACAGGCCGTCGATCAGGTGCTCGACGCACACGCTCTCGTCACCCATCTGCATTGGGACCACGTGCAGGGGCTGCCGTTCTGTCGCCCGCTGTTCGTCGAGGGTTCGACGTTGACCATCTACGGCCCATCCCACGACGGCGTCGGTTTCGGCGATGCGTTCGATCAACTGATGCGTCCGCCGTTCTTCCCGGTGCGTGCCGACGAACTCCCGGGATCGATCGAGTTCGTGACACTCGACGAGGGTGTCCATGCCGTTGCCGGGGCGAAGGTCACCGCGCTCGAGGTGCCGCACACCGACCGCACCTTCGGCTATCGCATCGAACGCGGTGGCGTCTCGGTCGCCTATGTGAGCGATCACCAGCAACCCGCCGATGGCATCGCCGTCGCCCCCGCCGTGATCGAGCTCTGCGCCGATGTCGATGTACTCATCCATGATGCGCAGTACACGCCGGCCGAGTTCGCGGAGAAGTCGACCTGGGGTCACTGCACGATCTCCTACGCGCTCCAGGTCGCCGCTGCGTGCCGAGTGGGGCAGTTGGTGCTGTTCCACCACGATCCGTCCCATGACGACGAGATGCTCGACGCGCTCCTCGCCGAGGCCCGTGTCGAGGGCGCTGCGCTCGGGGTCGCCGACGTCGTGTCGGCCCATGAGGGGCTCGTGATCTCGCTGTAGGCTCCTCCATTCGTGAGCGAACAGCATGCATTCGACGATGCCAAGTACCGCCAGGTGCTCGGCCACTTCCCGACCGGAGTCTGTGTCATCACGGCCATGACCGATGAGGGACCGGCCGGCATGGCCATCGGTTCGTTCTCGTCGTTGTCACTCGATCCGCCGCTGGTGCTGTTCTGTCCCGGCCGCACCTCGGGCAGTTGGGCTCGAATCCGCGCCGCCGGCAAGTTCTGCGTCAACGTGCTCGCCGAGGACCAGGAGGACGTCTGCCGAGTGTTCGCCTCGAGCGCGGCCGACAAGTTCGCCGAGATCGGTTGGAAGCATTCGGGCAACGGCGCGCCGCGCATCAACGGAGTGCTCGCTCACATCGACTGCGACATCGACTCGATACTCGACGGCGGCGACCACGACATCTGCGTGGGCCGCGTCACCGAACTCGACGTCGCGCACGAGGGCAGCGCCCTGGTGTTCTTCCGCGGCGGCTACGGCCGCGTCGCCCTCTGATCGATGGCGATCTACGCACTCGGCGAGCAGGTGCCGCAGATCCATCCCGACGCGTACGTGCACCCCGACGCCGTCGTGATCGGCGACGTGGTGATCGGTGCCGACAGCACGATCTGGCCGTGTGCGGTGCTGCGCGGCGACAACGGTGGCATCACGATCGGTGACCGCACGTCGATCCAGGACGGCACCGTCATCCACTGCATCCCCACTCGCCGTACGTTCGTCGGCCACAACTGCGTCGTGGGCCACATCGTCCACCTCGAGGGCTGCACGATCGAGGACGACGCCCTCGTCGGGAACGGCGCCGTCGTCCTCCACGACGCGATCGTGCGCACGGGTGCGATCGTCGGATCCAACGCGGTCGTGCCGAATCGCATGGAGGTGCCGGCCGGCATGATGGCCCTCGGCATCCCGGCCAAGACCCGCCCGGCCACCGAGGGCGGAGTCCGGGCGATGAAGATGGCCGCGGATGATTACGTGATCAGGGGCAAGCGCTACGCCGCAGAACTGCGTCGGCTCGACTGATCAGACGCCCGACGCGCCCGACGCCAGCCATGTGAATGGCGACCACGGGAGATTGCGCAGCAACCAGAACGCCACGACGACGGCGCCGAGGCCCCATGCCATGCGCGTCGTGAGCTCGACCCTCAGCGGCGGCCGCCCCATCCGTCGTCGAACGGCGTTGACGGCCAGCCAGACGGCGGTGATGACGACGATCGTCATGACCAACGCGTTGTGATCGAAGGCGCGCAGGGGATTTCCGGTGAGCAACGCGTGCAGCGCGCGCGTGATGCCGCAGCCGGGGCAGTCGAATCCGGTGAGCGCTCGGAATGGGCATCCCGGGTAGAGCGCGCCCTTCGGGTTGGGATCGACGAGTGCGAGGTAGGCGCAGCCGGCCACGGTCGCTCCGGCGAGCGTGATCGTGAGACCCCGCGGCATGGGAGCACGAACGGTCGTGGACGGTTCGATCGCCTCGGGTGCCTCCGACCTCGACTCCATGCGCCGAGCCTACGGCCACCCGACTCCGCAGCGGGCGGCATAGGGTTCGTCCCATGGAACTCGGACGCGTCGGCCTGTGGGCCTATCAACTCGACCAGATGCCGTCGTCGCAGGCCCTCGAGGTCGCGGCGCAGATCGAACAGATGGGGTACGGCGCCCTCTGGATCCCGGAGATGATCGGACGCGAGTCGTTCGTGAGCTCGACACTCCTGCTGTCGGGCACCGAACGCCTCGTCATCGCCACGGGCATCGCATCGATCTACGCCCGCGACGCGCTGTGCGCGAACTCGGCGTGGAACACGGTGTCGGAGGCCTTCCCGGGTCGGTTCCTGCTCGGACTCGGTGTGAGTCACCAGGTGATGGTCGAGGGGCTCCGCGGGCACGACTACTCCAAGCCCTTCTCGGCGATGGTGCGCTATCTCGACGCGATGGACAATGGTCTGTTCACCGCCTCTCCTCCCACTGCGCCGCCGCAACGGGTGCTCGCGGCGCTCGGCCCGAAGATGCTGCGGCTGGCGGCCGAGCGCACGCAGGGTGCGCATCCCTACTTCATCCCTCCCGAGCACACTGCGTTCGCCCGCGAGACGATGGGCGAGGGGTCGTTGCTGTGCCCCGAGCAGGCAGCGGTGCTCGAGACCGATCCTTCGCGTGCACGAGAGATCGCACGTGGACACATGGCGATGTACCTCACGTTGCCGAACTACACGAACAACCTGCGGCGGTTCGGTTTCGGCGACGACGACTTCGCCGACGGCGGCAGCGATCGGCTCGTCGACGCGATCGTGGCGTGGGGTGACGAGGCGGCCATCGCCGATCGCGTGCGAGCACATCACGACGCCGGTGCCGACCACGTCTGCGTGCAGGTGCTGCCGCCCACTCCCACCGACGCGCCGCTCGATCTCTGGGCCCGACTGGCCCCGGCCCTGCTGGGCTGATCCGGCGGAATCCGGGGCAGGACCCGAGGTTCGGCCCGGGGGAATTGCTACTATCTGGATAGGAGAAATTCCCCCGGAGCAGTCCGGGCCACCCCCGCAACGGAGATCCCATGGCCACCACCGATCTCGGACTCGACCTCGGCCGCTACAAGTTGGGCTGGGCCGACGCCGAGGACTACGTCTTCAAGCCCAAGCGGGGTCTCGACGAGAACATCATCCGCGAGATGTCGTGGATGAAGGGTGAGCCCGACTGGATGCGCGACTTCCGGCTCAAGTCC
>CAYVUO010000185.1:0-4014 GCA_964454715.1 uncultured Bifidobacterium sp.
GGGCGAGGAACCGCTGCTGTCGCGAGACGTCGCATAGGCACTGCCGATGACGACCGCGGGGAGGATGGCGAGGATCACGACCACCGGGCCCCACTTCCACAAGGCCGCGGTTCGCGCAGGAACGATGAAACCCGAGGGCCCCGACGAGATCGGGGCGTCGGGGTGAGTGCCCGGGACCGTGATGGCTGCGGCTGAGGTGGGACGAGGCCGTAGCGACTCGTCGTACGCGCGCCGGCGGACGTCGTCGCCCAGCACCGCCCAGGCCTCGTTCGCTCGTCGGATGGTTTCACCGCGCTTGCGTGGCTCCACCCCGCCGTCCGCATCCCGATCGGGATGCGTCGCTCGGGCCAGCGCGATGTAGGCCCTGCGGATCGTCTCCCGGTCGGCATCGGCGGCGACGCCGAGCACCTCGTAGTGCGTGCGCGCATCCATCAGCGGATGCGCACCGCCACCTCGTTGGCCAGGAGACGACCATCGGGTGTGAGACGAACCGTGTCGTCGACGATCTCGACGAGGGAATCGAACACCTCGAGATCCGAGGAGTCGAACGACGACACCGGCACTCCCTCGCGAGTGCGCAGGGCTAGCTGCAGGCGCTCGATGCGGCGGCGATCGTCGTCGAGCACCTCGGCTGACGCCTCGACCGACTCGTCGGCGGCGACCAGATCGATGTAGCGATCGGGAGTGCGCACGTTCCACCAGCGCCGCCCAGCTCGATGGGAGTGCGCTGCGCATCCGAACCCCAAGTAGTCACCCTGGCGCCAGTAGAGGAGGTTGTGCCGGCACTCCTCCCCCGGCTTCGCCCAGTTCGAGATCTCGTAGTTGACGTAGCCGGCCTCGGTGAGGAGACGATCGGCCAACAGGTACTTGTCGGCCTGGTCGTCATCATCGGGGTGACGGGCGGGATCGAGTGCGAGCGGCGTGCCGGCCTCGACCGTGAGCGCATATGCGCTCACGTGGGTGGGTTCGAGGGCGATCACCCCACGAATGGTGTGCTCCCAGTCGGCGATCGACTCACCAGCCCCGCCGTAGATGAGATCGAGGTTGATCCGTTGGATACGTGCGCCGCGCGCGGCTCGCACGGCGTTTGCCACCATGCCGGGGTCGTGGTCGCGACCCAACGACTCGAGCACATGGGGCGCCAATGACTGCACACCGAACGACACCCGGTCGACTCCACCCTCGACATAGATGCGCATCAACTCGTCGGTCACGGTCTCTGGGTTGCATTCGATGGTGACCTCGGCGTCATCGGATTGCGGAACGCGCGAGAGCACCCTCATGAGCGCTTCACCGGGCACGAGCGAAGGAGTGCCTCCACCGACGAAGATCGACGTCGCGATCGGCAGCATTCCCGACGCGACAGCGCGGTCGAGGTCGGCACACAGTGCGTCCATGTAGGCGTCGATGAGGTGCTCACGATCCGACCACGTGGCGAACGCGCAGTAGTCGCATCGACGCGTGCAGAACGGGATGTGCACGTACACACCGAAGTCGCTCATCGGGTCGCCCCCCGGAGCGCAACCATGCGGGCCGCTGCGACGATGGCCGCCGTCTCGGCTCGAAGCACGTTCTCAGCCAGATCGACCGCCGGCAGGGCCGCTCGTTCAGCCTCCGACCATCCACCCTCGGGGCCGATCAGCACGGACGTGCACGACGGGTCGATCGGTGCACCGCCGAGATCGGCCCTCACCGTGCCGG
Source organism: uncultured Bifidobacterium sp. (assembly GCA_964454715.1). Taxonomy (GTDB): domain Bacteria; phylum Actinomycetota; class Acidimicrobiia; order Acidimicrobiales; family Acidimicrobilacustridaceae; genus Acidimicrobilacustris. Next base: position 1,702 of record CAYVUO010000185.1, read on the forward strand.
CGGCGACCAACTCGCCGAACGACCGCACCGGGTGCACGGTCGGCAACCACGTGCGCCGGCTCTGCGTCGCTGCCTCGCGAGCCACTGCGATCAACCGCTCGTGATTGCGCTCGGCCTTCGAGTCGTCCCACTTCACGACCGAGCGCTCGGCCACGAACGGGATGATGTCGTCGATGCCGATCTCGGTGAGCTTCTGCACGACCAGTTCGGGCTTCTCACCCTTCACCAGCGCGAACCCCACCGACAGACGGGGCGTCGGCGCAGGGTCGATGACCACATCAGTTGTGACAACGAGCGCGTCGCCGAACTCGCACCACCGCCAACGGCCAGCGCCGTCGGTGACGGTGAGCGCATCGCCATTGCGAAGGCGCCTGACCCGCCCCAGATGATGGCGATCGGTCTCACCGAGTTCGGGGTGATCGACGTCGACGACGATCACATGAGGGGCCGTTCCACCCGGCCGTTCGATCATCGGAAGGCCGAACGCAACTTGGCCATGAGACCGTGCTCGGGCGGATCGATGTGCTCGCCCCGCAACTGCGCCAACTCCGTGAGCAGTTCGCGCTCGCGATCGGTCACCTCATCGGGGATGTCGACCACGACCTGCACGAGCAGATCACCCCGACCGCGGCCTTGCAGGTGGGGCACGCCCTTGCCGCGGAAGCTGACGACGCACCCGTTCTGGGTGCCGGGATCGATCGGGACGGTCTCGACGCCATCGAGGGTCTCGAGTTCGATCTGCGTGCCGAGCGCGGCTTGGGCCATTCCGATGTGCAGTTCGTGCACGAGGTCATCACCATCACGCCAGAAGCGCGCATCGCCAGCCACGCGCACGTGCACGTAGAGATCACCCGACGCACCCCCGCGCGGGCCGACCGCGCCGCGCCCCGGGAGACGCAACGTCGCCCCGGTGTCGACCCCTGCGGGAACGTCGACGGTGTAGGTGCACTGTTCGAGTCGACGGCCCTCTCCCCCACACGCGGGGCAGCGATGTTCGATGACCGAACCGAAGCCGTCGCAGCGACCACAGGGACTGGCCGTGACCATCTGCCCGAGGATCGACTGACGCACGCGCCGCACCTGACCGGCGCCGCCGCAGTCGGGACAGGTGATCGTGCCGCTGCCACCATCGGCTCCCGTTCCGTTGCAGTCGTCGCAGAGCACCGCACTTCGCACCAAGACGGGCGCCTCGCATCCGAAGACGGCCTCGGCGAAGGCGAGATCGACGACAGCCTCGATGTCCTGTCCTCGTGGCGGCCCGGAGGGTCGTGATGCACCACCGCCGAAACCGCCGCCGTTGAAGAACATGTCGAAGATGTCACCGAGTCCGCCTCCGGCGCCGAACGGCGAGCCGCCCGGGCCCGACTCTCCGAACATGTCGTACTGCTGGCGTCGCTGGGGATCGGACAGCGTCTCGTAGGCGACCGCGACCTCCTTGAAGCGCGCCTCGGCAGCAGAGTCGCCGGGGTTCGCATCGGGGTGCAGTTCACGCGCCCGCTGGCGATAGGCCCGCTTGATCTCGTCGGGAGACGCGTCACGCGAGACACCGAGGAGTTCGTAGTAGTCGGCCATCAGCCCTCGCTCAGACGACGACCGAGACGATCGGCGACGACGGCGACTGCGGAGAGCGCCTGGTCGTAGTGCATGCGCGTGGGGCCGAGTACGCCGATAGATCCCACCGTCTCACCATCGACCACATAGGGAGCGACGACGACGGAACAGTCGGCCAGCGCCTCGTTGCCGGTCTCGCGGCCGATCGCCACCGACAGTCCACGTCCCAGTACATCCTCGAGGAGGCTCACGACGACGAGCTGCTGTTCGAGGATCGACAGGATCTCGCTCACGGTGCGTACGGCGTCGAACGAGGCCGCCATCTCCGAAGTGCCACCGATGAAGACCTGATCGTCATGTCGATGCTCGCCACCGAGCGCATGCAACGCGGCCCGAAGCAGACCCGACAGCGCGTCGGAGTCATCTGCGGTGATCTCGAGGTCGGCGGCGTCGGCGAGCGGACGCCCCACCATCTGCGCCGCTAGACGTACGCCGGCGGCATTGACGACGAGTTCGTCGACCGGGGCCTCGACATCGAGCGTGTGCTTCTCGACGGCGCCGTTCGACAGCACCACGACGGCAAGCACGACCTGAGGCGCCAACGACACCAACTGCACCGACTTCACGGTGGCGACCTGATGCTGCGGCCCGACGACGACTGCGGCATAGCGGGTGAGACGCGACAACAGACGCGAGGTGTCGGACAGCATCGACTCGAGCTCGCTGTGAGTGCGGGAGGAGAACGCCTTGACCTGCTGTGCG
>CAYVUO010000186.1:0-3971 GCA_964454715.1 uncultured Bifidobacterium sp.
GCCCGAGCCCGGCTTCCAGAAGCCGATGCCGTACTTGGCCGACACCGACTCGAGGAAGTCGTACACCTCGGCATTGGTGTCGTTGGCGACAGCGAGGTCGATGCGTGCGTTGGACTTGGCCTGGATGAGGTGGTCGCAGTGCACGGTCGACGGCACGGCAGCCTCGGGCAGACCGGCGGTCATGAACTGCAGCAGCGCCATCTGTGCCGTGGCGTCCTGCATGGCGACGCGATCGGGATCGAGATCGGCGTACGAACGGCCGCGCTCGAGCTCCTGGTTCTGCGGATCGCGCAGATGGTTGATCAGCACCTTCTCGGCGAAGGTGAGTGGACGACCGACGCGCTCACGACCGAGCGCGGTGCGCTCGGCGAGACGGCCGTAGACGGCCTCGATGAGGGCGATGGGCGTGTTGGCGCTGACTGCCATGGGGAGCCTTTCGAGCGGAAGTGGGCCCTCCGAGTGTATGGCCCGCGCTCAGGCCCCCTTGAGGCCCGACTTGTCCGTGGTCGTGGTGGTGGTGAACCGGTCGAGGAAGTCCTGCACGAAGGCGGGATTGCGCAGGATGAAGACCAGGTAGGCGATCGAGACGAGCAGACCGATCACACCCAGCACGATGCCGGCGGTGGTGAAGCCCTCACCCTTGCGCCAGCCGCCCGACGCCGCGATGCGGGAGCGGCCCCGGAAGCCGAACACGAGCGCCAACGGCCCGAGCACGATGCCGAGGAACCCGGCACAGGTGAGCGAGAGGATTCCGAGGATCATCGAGGTGATGGCGAGGCCATCGGTCCGAGGCGCGGCCCACGGGGTGCCCGGAGGGGGTGGGAGCGGCGCTGCGGCACCGGGCCATGCGCCGGGGACGGCGGGCGGTTGTGGCGCAGGAGCGGTGGCGCCGGGCCACGCCGGTGGCGGAGGTGGCGGAGGTGGCGGGGACTGTGCCGGCGGCGGGTTCGGCGACCAGGGGTCACGAGCCGGTGGTGGCGTGGGCGCGCCCGATGGTGTGGGGCGGGATCCGTCGATGGGATTGCCCCACGGATCGCGCGGGGTGTCGTCGGTGCCGGCCACGGGGCGAGGCTACCGGGCCCGCAGCAGGCGCAGGGTGGCGAGTCCGAGCACTACTGCGATGCCGACGACCACGGCATCGATCACGTGCACACCGCCCGGTCGCGTGGGCATCAGCGCGGCTGCCGCCAACAGGGCGAGTCCGACATTGCGTACGAGATCGACGCGGGAGAGCGGATGCACGCTCATGGAGCCGAAGCATGCACACGGAGCATGGACTCCGGCGCGGAGGCGTGATGCGAGGAACACCGTGAAGAACGCCAGGGTGATGAGCGCAGCGATGCCGCCGACCGCCGGCACGATGAGCAGCAGCGCGGTGATGGCGAGTTCGGCGAGCGGCATCACCTGTGCGAACAGTCGGGGCGAGGGCACGCCGAGTGCGGTGAAGTTGGCGAGGGTGCCACGGAGGTCGCGGAGCTTCGAGACCGCTGCGAGTGCGAACGCGCAGGCCAGCACGACTGCGGCTGCGTAACCGATCCCTTGGGCGCTCACCCCTCCATCATGACCGACACCTATCGTGCACCCATGCGTCGGTGGATCGCCCTGATGGCCGTGCTCGTGATGGCGTCCGTCGTGTCGTGTGGCGGAGGCTCGTCACCGGTCGACCAGCGCGCCGCAGATCCCGTCGCCGGCACCGCCGCAGTCGGCACCTTCGGCGTCGCGTCGACCACGTTCACGGTGGTCGACCGAACTCGGCCGACACCAGCCTCGTCGACGCAGTCGGGTGCTCCGACGCGAACGATCCCGGTGAAGGTCTGGTACCCCGAGGGTGAGGGTCCGTTCCCGCTCCTCGAGTTCTCGCACGGTCTCGGCGGGGTGGCGACCGTCGCCGAATCGCTCATGGAGGAGTGGGCCTCAGCGGGCTATGTCGTGGTCGCGCCCACGTTCCCGTTGAGCAACAACGCCACACCGGGTGGCGCCGATCTCGCCGACGTCGCGAACCAACCCGGTGACGTCAGCGCCGTGCTCGATGAGGTGATCGCGCGCTCCGAGGGTGAGGGAGTGCTGCGCGGGCTCGTCGACCCGACGCGCATCGGTGTGTCGGGTCATTCGAACGGTGGCATCACGACCGTCGGTCTCGTCGCCCGCCCGTGCTGTCGAGACGATCGTGTGCGCGCGGCGATCGTGTTCGGTGGTGCGATGCAGGTGTTGCCCGGTGTCGCCTTCGACTGGTCCGACGCGCCTCCGGTGCTGGTGGTGCACGGGGACAGCGATTCGGTGATCTCGCTCGACGAGGGTCAGCGCATCTTCAACGCTGCTCGTGCTCCGAAGGGGATGCTCACGTTGGTCGAGATGGAGCACTGGACGGCACTGCTCGGAACATCCGAATCCCATCGCGCGCTGCTGCGAGCCACCGTCGACTTCTGGGACGCGATGGTGAAGGGGAGTGCTGAGGCCCTCGCCGCACTTCCGTCCGACGGTGTTCCCGGTGTGGCCGACATGACATGGGTCGGATCGGGTGAACCACCGGTCACGATCCCACTGGCCACGGGGCCGCGACCCCAGCGACGGGCGTCGGCGAGTCCGACCACGAGTCTGCGCGCCGGGCAGGAGGTGCAGGTGCGGTGGAGCGGTTTCGTGCCCGGGCGCGTCGTCCACGTGCTGCAGTGTTCGGCGGGAGCGCGTGCCGGCATCGGTTCATGCAGCCCGACGACCGGGGGTGTGATCCTCCTCGACCCGAAGGGTGAGGGTTCCTACCAGCTCCGCATCGTGACCGGCCGCGTGGGCGATGGTGTCTGCGATGCAGCACACGATGACTGCGTGATCGTCGTCAACGACGCGACGTTGGCCGATGAGGGCGCAACGATCGTGATCCCCATCTCGTTCGCCCGCTGACGCGGGCAGTGTGGGTCAGACCTCGGGCCAGGTGCGACGCGAGGAGCGCGAACGCTTGTCCTCGGCCGCCCACGAACGGCGCCATGCGCCGACGTCGGGCCCCTTCAGTGAGGGGGTGGTGGCCTTCGCGGCGCGACGTTGTGCGGTCCACCAGTCACCCGAGGCCTCATCGGCCAACGTGTGCACCGCGGCCTCGATGCGCGCTGCGTAGGTGCGCGAGTCCTCGCCATCGATCGGATGCAGGGGTGACCCGAACACGACCTTGGTCGGATGGGGCTTGGGGAAGTTGCGGCCCTTGGGCAGCACCTTGTCGGTGCCCTCGAGGTACACGGGCACGACGGGCACATCGGCATGCGACGACAGGAACGCGGCGCCGCCGGTGAACTGACGCCCCCATCCGTCGGATGAACGCGCACCCTCGGGGAAGATCAGCATCGACCATCCGTCGCGCAGCAACTTGAGCGACTGATCGATCGCCGTGCGCGACACGCGCTGACGCTCGACGGGGATCGCACCGATGATGAGTGCAGAGAGCGGCGAGGTGATGCGATTCGTGAACCAGTAGTCGGCGGCGGCACCGATGAACAGACGGTTGCGCCATGGTTCGGGGATGGCCGTCATCATGAGCGGTGTGTCCGCGTGGCTGTGGTGGTTGGCGGCGAAGATGACGGGACCGTCGACATCGGCCAGGCGATCGGCACCCTTGATCGTGGGGGTCGCGAGCAGATCGACGACGGGCTTCATCACCGCGTTGAGGATGGCGACGCGCGCGAGACGGGCCGGGTAGGAGCGGGCCCACTCGGTGTCGTAGTCGGAGCCGACGTTGCGCTTGCGTTCGGGCTTGTCGACACCGGCGGGAACGGTGGGGGGGAGCAGCACTGAACGGGCGATGCGCGCCGGGGTGCGAGCCAGCGGGTTCTTCGACCGCACCATCCGATTGACGGGGATGCGGCGCAGCAGGTCGGTGGCCTGCCTTCGGCTGATCGGCATCGACGGCATGCTCACACCACGTCGGCCATGAGGATCGGCGGATTCTTGATGTGGGTGATCGTCGCGTCGCGACCGACGACGTCGCT
>CAYVUO010000187.1:0-3966 GCA_964454715.1 uncultured Bifidobacterium sp.
GCTGCGCACGTGGTGAGCACCAACCTGGCGATCTTCTTCCTCGGGTTCGTGGCCTTCTTCCTCGTGGGTTGGTCGTTCATGTTCGGTGGTTACAGCTATCTGCTGCCGGGCTTCGACTACGGCCTCTCGCATCCCGCTGGTTCCGCGCTCATCGGTTCCGGTGACTGGGTGTTCCTGTGGGGCGGTGGCTGGGCCGGTTCGTGGTTCGACGGCGCCGATCTCGCCTACTCGGGTGCGGCGAGCGCGTTCTTCCTCTACATGGTGGCCTTCATGGACACCACGGCCACGATCCCGACGGGCTCGATGGCCGAGCGGTGGAAGTTCAAGTCGTTCGTGATCTGGGGCCTCTTCTGCGGCGCCATCTACTACCCGCTGTTCGGTGCCTGGACCTGGGGCGGCGGCTGGCTCGCCAAGCTGGGCAACTCGCTCAACTGGGGCAACGGCTACGTCGACTTCGCCGGCTCCGGTGTGGTGCACGCCGCCGGTGGTGTGGCAGCTCTTGCCGGTGCCATCGTGCTCGGCCCCCGCATCGGCAAGTTCGGCAAGGACGGCAAGCCCCGCGCTCTCCCGGGACACCACATCCCGATGGCGATGCTCGGCACGTTCATCCTGCTGTTCGGCTGGTTCGGCTTCAATGCAGCGTCGACCTTCGCCTCGAGCGATCCGCAGATCGGTGTGGTCGCCGTCAACACGGCCCTGGCCGGTGCCTTCGGTGGCTTCGTCGCCATGCTGTGGATCTGGATGCGTACGGGCAAGCCGGATCCGTCGATGATGGCCAACGGCATGCTCGCCGGTCTGGTGATCATCACGGCACCGTGTGCGTTCGTCGATCCGTGGGTCGCAGCTCTGCTCGGAATCGTTGCCGGTGTCATCGTCATCGAGGCAGTGTTCTTCATCGAGCGCAAGCTCAAGATCGATGATCCGGTGGGCGCCATCTCGGTGCACGGTGTGTGCGGCTCGCTCGGTGTGCTCGCGGTCGGCCTCGTGGCCAACGGCAAGTACGGCATCGATGCCGGCGGTTCAGGCATCGGCTGGAACGGCACCACCACGTCGGTCACCGATGGAGTTGCCGATGGTGTCACCGGTCTGTTCTACGGCGGCAACGGCGGAGGCCAGTTCCTGGCCCAGCTCGCCGGTGTGGTCGTGCTGTGGACCGTGATCCTGGGCATCGCATTCGCCTTCTTCAAGATCCAGAACGCGATCACCAAGGGTGGCATCCGCAGCAATGCCGAAGAGGAGATCGCAGGTCTCGACGTGCCGGAGATGGGCGTGCTCGCCTACCCGGACTTCGCCGGAACCCACGAGGGTCTCGTCTCTTCCGACGCCTGAGTGTCAGGGGTCCGTCCATGCTCGCCATGGGCGGACCCCGACCCTCACCCCCGGCCCAAGGGCCATTTGTACGCATCCGCTCGGAGGTGGAAATGTCTGCAGCAGTCGTGTTGGACGAGAAGAGAGCAGGACGGACGATGAAGGGTTCCGACGAGGTCGATGCGACCTTCATCGCCGAATGGAACGCTCTCGACAAGCAGCATCGTCGCCAGATCCGACGTCTCGTGCGCATCGGTCGGGCCCAGGAGAATGCCGCCGACGCCCGATTGGCGGTCGGTTTCGCCTCCTACCAGCGCACTCGCGGTTGGTATCGCCACTTCTGGCTCTGGTTCGTCCCGTTGATCGTCGCTGGCATCATCGCCGGCCTGTCGGTGCATCCCATCCTGCTCGGAATGGTGCTCGCAGCTGCCGGCAACGCGCTCCTCGTGCGTCGAGCCTTCAAGCGCGCCGATTGGGTGAACGAGGAAGTGCTGGGCGCCTGACGATCAGGCGATGACGGCAGTCGTCGCCAGCGCCACGACACACGTGGTGACGAGCACGATCACCGTTGCATAGACGGCGGTCATCCTGTTCGAGATGCGGAACTCGCCCATCAGATGGCGATCACGACCGATGCCCACCATGAACACGAGCAACGGTACGAGCAGGATCGCATTCACGACCTGAGTGGCCACGAGGATCGTGATCAGCGGGGCATTCGGGATCAACACGATGCCGGCGGCGAGTGCAGTCACGACGCCGAACGTGACGTAGAACGACCTAGCGTCGCTCCAGCGGTCGTCGAGCGCTGACTCCGTACCCACGAATTCGGATACCGAGTACGCCGTCGACAGCGGGAGGATCGACGCGGCGAGAACGGCCGCACCGATGAGTCCCAGCCCGAACAGGGTGCCGGCGAGGTCTCCGGCGAGGGGTTCGAGCGCTCGGGCGGCATCGGAGGCGCTGTCGATCGACACTCCTTCGGCGTGCAGCGTGGCCGCACACGCGATCGCCACGAACACGCCGACCACACCGGTGAGCACTGCGCCGACCGTGACGTCGATGCGCTCGAACTTCAGATCCGCGGGTGTGAGTCGCTTGTCGACGGCGTACGACTGGATGAATGACAGACCCCATGGCGCCAGGGTCGTGCCCACGGTTGCGGTGACGAGCACGACCGAGTCGCGGTCGAGGGTCATCGACGGCACGACGAGACCCCTGAATGTCGCACTCCAGTCGGGGTGGGCGAGCAGACCGGACGCGATGTAGGCGATGAAGACGGATGCCAGCGCGATGAGCACGTGCTCGACGCGGTGGAACGACCCGCGCAGCACCAGTGCCGATACGCCGACCGCCGCGATCGGAACGCTCAGCCAGTGCGGAACGCCGAAGAGCTCGGCCCCCGCTGCGATGCCCGCGAACTCGGCGCAGGTGGTGCCGAGATTGGCGATCACGAGCGCGAGCAGCGCTGCGCCGGCCGGTCTTACGCCGTAGCGATCGCGCACGATGCCGATGAGGCCCTGACCGGTGACCACACCCATGCGAGCGCCGAGCCCATGGAACGCGATCAGCGCGAGGGTCGAGATGGTGATGACCCACAGCAGCCGATATCCGGTCTGAGCGCCCAGAACCGAATAGGTGGTGATGCCAGCCGGGTCGTCGTCGGAGAGTCCCGCCAGCAGACCGGGGCCGACGACGGCGAGCAGCGCGACGAGAGCAGCGCGACGACCGGTTCGTGAACGAGTGGCGGTCATCGGGCCTCGTGTCGGTGATGACGTCGCCAGCCGGAGGTGCGGAAGAAGCGGCGGCCTGCGAGTGGACGCGGGTGTGCGAGTCGTCGTCGCCATCGCTCGGCGCTGGGGTCGGACATGTGGCCGACGAGGTCGCTCGCCCGATGGCGGGGGAGTGAACGCAGGATCCGCTCCGTCGTCGACGCGTGCGCGTGCTCGAGCGCATGCGCGGAGATGGCTGCATCGAGAGCCGTGACGGTCTCGGAGGCGGATTCCGTGTCGAGCCGGTGCAGCAGGGCGGCGAGTGCCTCGGCGTCGAGCAGATGGATGGCACTCCTCGGCATGTCGAGCTGCACGTCGTGACCGCGCTCGGAGGTCAGGTGCACCTCGTGCCAGTCGACGATGCGCCGGTCGGCCCTCGTGCTCGTGCGGTGAAGACCCATGCGATCGAGCACGGGCGCGAATCCGATCTCGAGCGCAGCGATCTCGGGATGCACGAGGTCATCGGTGAGCACCACATCACCGACGCGGGCGATGCGGTGACCAGCGAGGTCGACCACCTGCACGTCGAGCACATCGCGTCGTAACAGCAGTTCGTCATCGGCGAGTTCGTCGGCGCGTGTCTCGATGGGTTCATCGAAGATCAACCGCCCCGGCTCCGCGCGAACGAGGTTCCAGTCGATCGATCGCTCGTGGTCGTTGCGCGTCACTGCGGCGCGCACCTGCGGATGTTCGTCACCGGCGCCGAGGCCGATCACGAGATCTTGCAGACGCCCAAACTCCCGACCCGAGGCGGTGGTGACCCGGCGACCGAGAAGGTCCGTCAGACGCTCCATCGCATGAGTATCGCCCCGAAGTGCGCGGTCCGGCCGGGGCACACGCGAAGAGGGCACCGGCCGGAGCCGGGCCCCGCAATCGGAGGTGGTGC
>CAYVUO010000188.1:0-3868 GCA_964454715.1 uncultured Bifidobacterium sp.
TGATGGCTACGCGTCGCTTCGTCATCACTTCTTCGACATGATCAGTTCGTAGGCCTGACCGACGGTCGTGATGTTCTCGAGCTCGGACTCGTCGACGGTGACGTCGAACTCCTCCTCGAGACGCATGACCAGCTCGACCAGGTCGAGGCTGTCGGCGTCGAGGTCGTCGCCGAACTTCGCCTCGAGGGTGACCTGTTCGGGCGAGACCGACAGGATCTCCACGGCGCAGGCCTTGAACTTCTCGAACGAATCGTCGCTCATCGTCACTCCTTGGGAGATGGGAGGCCGAACTTAGTCGGTGGGGGTTCAGGCGCCACCCATGCCCAGGCCGCCGTCGACGGGGATCACCGCGCCGGTGATGTACCCAGCGCCGTCGGAGGCGATGAACGTGACGGCAGCGGCGATCTCCTCGGGTTCTCCGAGGCGACCGAGGGGCACCGAACCGGTCACGGCCTGGCGCATCTCGTCGGAGACGGCGGCGAACATGTCGGTGGCGATGGGGCCGGGAGCCACGACGTTGACGGTGATGCCACGTGACGCGAACTCGCGGGCGAACGAGCGGGCCATGCCCACCAGCCCCGCCTTCGATGCCGCGTAGTTGGCCTGACCGGCCTGGCCGACCGAACCGACCACCGAACCGATGAGGATGATGCGGCCCCATCGTGCGCGCATCATCTTGGTGACGGCGCGCTTGGCGACGCGGAACGACGACACGAGGTTGCCCTCGAGCACGGAACGGAAGTCGTCATCGCTCATGCGCAGCACGAGCTTGTCGTCGGTCATGCCCGCATTCGACACGAGCACCTCGACCGGACCGAGTGTGGCTTCGATCTCGTCGAACATCGCGTCGACGGCGGCCGCATCGGTGACGTCGCAGCGGAAGGCGTGCAGGCCGGGCTCGGTGGGTGGTTCGCTGCGATAGGTGACGGCGACGGTGTGTCCCTCGGCGGCGAAGGCGCGTGCACAGGCGAGGCCTATGCCTCGGTTGCCGCCGGTGACCAGCACGACTCGACTCATGATCCCTCCAGGTGACCGGTCCAGCGGATGATCGCACTCGCCCAACTCATGCCGGCGCCGAACCCGACGAGGAGCACGTTGTCGCCCCGCTGGATGCGGCCGTTCTCCAGTGCGTCGGCGAGTGCGAGCGGGATCGACGCCGACGAGGTGTTTCCGGTGCGGTGCAGCACGATGGCGGCGCGGTCCATCGGAACTCCGATGCGCGACATCGCAGCCTCGATGATGCGGATGTTGGCCTGATGGGGCACGACCAGGGCGATGTCGTCGGCGGACACACCGGCCCGTTCCATCGAGGCACGGGCGGAGTCGACCATCACGGTGACGGCACGACGGAAGACCTCCTTGCCGTTCATCCCGATGTAGCCGCCGATGTCGGCCTGGAGCAGCTCTACCGCAGCGCCGTCGTTGCCCATGTCGAATGCCAGGAGCTGGCCTTCGTCTTCAGTGGCCTCGAGCACGATCGCGCCCGCGCCGTCGGCGAACAGGATGGCGGTGTTGCGATCCTCCTGATCGGTGACGCGAGACAGCGTCTCGGCGCCGATGATGAGCACACGTCGCAATCCCATCGCGATGAGGCCGTGAGCGTGCACGAGCGCGTAGACGAATCCGGAGCATGCGGCGTTGAGATCGCTCGCCCCGCCGGCCACGCCCAGTTCGTGTTGGACCTGCGCCGCGGTGGCCGGGATCTGGAAGTCGGGAGTGGTGGTGGCGAGGAGCAGGTAGTCGATGTCGGCGCCGGTGAGGCCGGCCATGTCGAGAGCGGCCCGGCCCGCTTCGGCGGCGAGCGATGCGGTGGAGCCTCCATGTCGGCGCTCGATCATTCCGGTGCGTTCACGGATCCATTCGTCGGAGGTGTCGAGACGAGCCTCGAAGTCGGCGTTGGTGATCACGTTCGGGGGCAGCGCAGTGCCCCAGCCCGTGATGGTCGCGCCGCGGACGCCGTCAGTCATCGTTCCCCCTCGTGATGCGTGATCACGCGGTGCGGAGCCACGCGATGGGCTGACTCGCCGTGACTCGTTCCCCCTCGACGGCCAGCATGCCGACGAGTGTGCCACCGAACGGTGAGCGCACCTCGTGATCCCCGACGGTGCCGAGCACGGCGCCGGGGGTGAGCGCGAGACCGGCGACGGCCTCGGGTGCGGGGGTGAAGATGCCGGCCGCGGGGGAGACGACCATCCGTTCGGTCGCGAAGAGGTGTTCGCCCTCCTGGCCAGTGGTGGTGCCGACCCCGGGCGCAGCGAGCGCGCTCAGCAACTTGTCGAGATCATCGGGGGTCGAGACCGACAACGTCGTGGATCCGTCGAGCGTGCGCTTGGCCATGCCCGTGAGCACGTTGCCGGGGCCGAGCTCGACCACGACGGTGGCACCGGCGTCGCCGAGGTTGTGCAGGGTCTGACGCCAACGCACGGGACTGCACAACTGGGCACCGAGCAGTTCGCGCCATTCGTCACCCACGGTGTGGGGACGGGCGTCGACGTTCGCATAGACGTCCATGTCGGCATCGCGCAGTTCTGCGGAATCGATGGCGGCGCGGAGTCGCTCGCGGGCCGGGCTCATGAATGGCGTGTGGAACGCGCCGCTGACGGCCATCGACATGACCTTCTTGGCTCCGAGTTCCTTGGCCACCTCGGATGCTCGGGCCACGCCCTCGGGTGAACCGGCGATGACCACCTGACCCGGAGCGTTGTAGTTCGCCACCCATACGTCGTCGTCGACGCGGGCACACGCGATCTCGACATCGCTGTCGTCGAGACCGAGCACTGCGGCCATGGTGCCGATGCGATCGGTGGTGGCCCCCAACATCGCGGAACCACGTTCGGCCACGAGACGCAGACCGTCGTCGAACGACAGCGCGCCGGACGCCACGAGCGCGGTGTATTCGCCGAGGCTGTGCCCGGCGGCGGCTGCGGGTTCTACGCCGAGACGTTCCACGGCGTCGAGCACGACGAGGCTGGTGAGGAACGTGGAGAGCTGTGCGTTGTCGGTGCGGGTCAACGTGTCGGCATCGGTATGCAGCAGCAGGTCCTCGAGATCGCGCCCGAGGATGCCCGAGGCTTCGGTCACGAGTTCCCAGGAGGGGTGGTCCTTCCAGACCTCTCCCATTCCTGACTTCTGTGATCCCTGTCCGGGGAAGGTGAAGACGATCATGTGCGGCGGGAGGGACTCGAACCCTCAAGCCCTTGCGGGCAGCGGGGTTTGAGCCCGCCCTGTATGCCAGTTCCAGCACCGCCGCGGGTGCGGCCGTCATGCTACCGAGTGCCGTCGGGTGGCCCCGATGACCGATGGGTAACGCCGCACCCCGTCGGCGAACGGTCGCCGTACACTCCGCATCCATGTCACGGGCGCGGGTCGAACGACGATTGAGCGAGGTCTCCGACCGTCTGCGCGAACTTCGGGCCGAGCTCTCGATCGTCGACGAACAGTTGGCCCAACTGTCCGACGAGGCCGACGATGCTCGCATCCGCTCGCTGGTCTCCGAGACGCCATTGGCCGAGCGTGAGCACCGCGAGGCGGCCCGTCATGCCGATGCCATGACCCGCCACCGCGACGAGATCCTGGCCGACATCGCCAAGCTCGAGGCCCAGCAGGACGAGTTGCTCGATCGCATGCTCGAGGAGTGGTCGTGAGCGATCCGGTGCGGGTCGTCATCGCCGAGGACGAGGCCATCATCCGACTCGACCTCAAGGAGACCCTCGAGGAGGAGGGCTACGAGGTCGTGGGGGAGACCGGCCGTGGTGACGAGGCCGTGCGTCTCGTGCGCGAATTGGGCCCCGACATCGCCATCCTCGACATCAAGATGCCTGGCATGGACGGGCTCGAGGCGGCCCGGGCCATCACCGCCGAGCGCGGT
>CAYVUO010000189.1:0-3837 GCA_964454715.1 uncultured Bifidobacterium sp.
CACCTCTGGCCACCAGTACATGTCGAGCGCGCTGGTGCAACCGCCGAGCAGTAGCTCGGCGTGGGCGAGACGTGAACCGATGCGCACGTGATCGGCCGACAGCACCCGACCCTCCGCCGGCAGCAGTCGATCGAGGAAGGACTGCAGGTCGAGGTCGTCGGCGTAGCCCCGGAACAGCGTCATGGCTAGATGGGTGTGGGCGTTCACGAGGCCGGGATGCACGATGCCGCCTCGGGCATCGACCTCGTGGTCGATCGGGCGCGTCGGCGCTGCTCCCTCGGGCACGAGTTCGGCGATGACGGGACCGTCGAGCACGATGGTCGTGCGCTCGAGCACGGAGTCGTGGGCGTCGACGGTCACCACGGTGGCATTGCGTATGGCGGTCGTGCTCATCGGGTCCCCTTCGACGCGTCGACACGAACGTAGCGTTGGAAGCGCTCCGATGGAGGTGGGGGATGACGACAGCAACCCGGACCGAGGCCACTGCGCGCAAGGGCGGTTCGCTCACGCTCGTGGCCATGATCTTCGTGGTCTCGATGACGATGATCGACATGACGATCGTGTCGATCGCCGCGCCCGACATCCAGAAGGCGCTCCATCTCTCGAGTGCCGGCGTGCAGTGGGTGGTCACCGGCTACCTCGTCGCCCTCGCTGCCACCTTCGCGCTGGGCGGCCGCCTCGCCGACGTCATCGGCCACCGCACGATGGTGATCGTGGGCACTCTCGTGTTCATCACCTCGTCGGCACTGTGCGGCGCAACCCCGGACTCGTCCATCGCCGAGACATGGATCATCACCTTCCGCGTGCTGCAGGGTGTCGGCGCCGCCATGCTGTTCCCCGCCGCACTCGCCGTCATCGTCTCGGCGTTCCCGATCGAACGACGGGGTCGCGCGGTCGCGATCTTCTTCGGCGTCGCCGGCGGTCTCACCTCGGTCGGTCCGTTCGCCGGTGGCTATCTCACGGCGTGGACGTGGCGCTCGATCTTCTGGATCAACGTGCCGATCGCGATCATCGGGCTCGTGCTCACGTTCGTCGCGAAGGTCGACAACGAACGCGTGCGCGAACCGATCGACTGGATCGGCGCAGTGCTCATCGCTGCCGGTATGGGAATGAGCGTGCTCGGTCTGCAGCAGGCGCAGTCATGGGGCTGGTCGAGCACCCCCACATTGGCGTGTGTGATCGGCGGTGCGGTGCTCATCGGACTGTTCGTCGAGTTCGAGCGCAAGGCGAAGCATCCGCTCATCCGCATCTCGTTCTTCTCGAACCGCGTGTTCGCGGCGCAGAACCTCGTACTGCTGTTCGCATCCGCGGCGTTCGTCCCACTGTTCTTCTTCGCCAGCATGTACGCCCAAGTCGGCCTCGGTTGGTCGACGGGCAATGCCGGCCTCTATCTGCTGATCTTCTTCGCCGGATTCGCCCCGGGTGCGCAGATCGGTGGGCGTCTGCTCGACAAGGGACGCGCCCGCAAGGCCGCGATCTGGGGAGCGGCGCTCTCGGCCGCCGGCCTGTTCGCATGGGCGGCGCGACTGCAGGATCTCAGCGAGAACCATCAGTGGCCATGGATCGTGCTCGCCGGATTCGGTCTGGGCATGGTGATCGGTTCGTGCAACACCGACGCCATCAACCAGGTGCCCGCTGAGAACTATGGCGAGGCCACCGGCGTCACACAGACCTCGCGCAACTACGGCGCCAGTCTCGGCATCGCCATCCTGGGCACGATGATGTCGTCCTCGCTCACGCACAAGGTGACCGACACGATCATCGGCGCCGGTGTCGACCCTGCGCAGGCGGCGAGCATCGCCCAGTCGCTCCATGGTTCGGGCGGCGGTGCTCCGTCGGGGGCGATCGCTGCGCTCGGCCCCGATGCGGCACAGGTGTTCCAAGCCGTGCGTCTCGACTTCGCCGAGGCGAGTCAGTTGGCGTTCAAGGGACTGGGTGTGTTCATGGTCGCGGCTGCGATCGCCGCACTCCTCGGATTGCCCCGCCACCGCGGCGCGACGACCGCTGATTCGACGGTCGCGTGATGTCGACGCTCACGCGAACCCAACTCACGAAGAACGTGCACGCCGCGGTGCAAGCACGTACCGGCACCGGTTGGTCGAACTCCGGGCTCGTCACCGCTGGTGGGGGCTTCGTCATCGATTCGCTCTACGACGTGCGGCTCACCCGAGAGCTCGCCGCGCTCTATGCCGAGGTGCATCCCGATTCGCCGCGCCGACTCGTCAACACCCATCACAACGGCGATCACTGTTGGGGCAACCAGGTCTTTGCCGGCGCCGAGATCATCGCCCACCGCGGATGCGCCGATCGCTTCTTCGACTTCCCTCCCGAGCGGGCCGAGATGATCCGCACGATGGTCGACCCTCCTGAGTCGATGCGGCCGATCCACGAGGAATGGGCCGACTTCGACTTCTCCGAGGTCGTGCTCACCCCGCCGACGGTCGTGATCGATCACGACGCGACCTACGACCTCGAGGGTGTGCGGGTCGATCTCCTCCACGTCGGCCCCGCCCACACCGAGGGCGACCTCGTCGTGCATGTGCCCGACGAAGGTGTGGTGCTCATGGGTGACGTGCTGTTCAACCGGTGCACGCCGATCGGATGGGAGGGATCCACCGACAACTGGATCGCCGCTCTGCGACGCGTCGAGGAACTCGAACCGGAGTGGGTCGTGCCCGGCCACGGACCCATCTGTGATGTCGAGGGCCTACGCGAGTCGCGCCGCTACTTCGAGGCCGTCCAGGCCCACGCCACCGCCTCGTTTGCCGCGGGCGAGTCGGTGCTCGACTGCTGTGCCGGGATCGACCTCGGGCCGTGGGCGCAGTGGGACGAGCCGTGGCGCCTCGCCGCCAACGTGCATCGGGTCTACCGGGAGTGCGGCGGAGCCGACTGGAACGGGCCCTTCGACTCCGGAGCCGTCATGGCCGACGTCGAGGCACTTCGCCGCCGCCTCGGCGCCTGAGGCGGCCGCTCAGCCGGTGAAGTTCGGTGCAGCTGCGGCGCCGGGATCCTCGGTCGTCGATCCACATCCGGTGTCGTCGACCGCGACGATGCTCACCAGATCGATGAGTGCGGCGGCGGTGCTGGCCGTGAACGAGAGCGCGCAGGAGCTCGTGCTCGGCGGTGCGGTCACCTGGGAGGTGAACTCGGTGAGCCCCGTGAGCTCGGTCGAGGTCGAGACGCCTGCGGCGGAGCCGAGTGTGGATCCGCGGTCATCGAAGAAGTCGAGCCGCCACTCGATCTCGCCCTGACCCCAGAACGACAGTGCATAGGTGCCGGCGCTCATGAGCACGCCGGTCTGTGTGAGCACAGCGCCAACGCCGAGGAACGCCAGCTGCGCGTTCGTCGCCACCTGCGGGGCGTTGTTCTGTGGGTCGAGTACGGGCGGGGTCTCACCGACGTCGCGATAGGTGACGATCCCGCTCGCGGTCTCGAGGCGGACGACGAGGATCACCGTTGCCTCTTTCTGGATGTCGTAGTCCGACAGCATTCGACCGTCGTCGAGCCGTTGTCCTGCGAAGACCAGGCGTTGCTGGTCCGGGGGAGTGCCGACCTTGTCCTGGATCTTGGCCTTGACGTTCTCGATCGAGTCGCTCTGTTCGACCTCGAGGGTGATCGTCTTGCCCTGGAGGGTCTTGATGAAGATCTGCACGGTTGCCACCGATCACGAAGTCCCGCCAACAGTACCTTCGTTGGGCGACCGAGTTCAGCGCGGACGCTCGACGACGACAGTGACGTGTCGTGCGTCGGCGAGGCCGGGGATCGTCGTCTCGCCCCCACGGGCAGCGTCGTGGAACGGGTGTCCTGCCGGGGTGACCTCGCTGCGCGCGGAGAAGC
>CAYVUO010000190.1:0-3819 GCA_964454715.1 uncultured Bifidobacterium sp.
TCTCGGCCACCGTCATCGACGGGAACACCGCCTCGCCGCCGGGGATCTGCATCATGCCCATCGCCACGCGGTACTGCGGGTCGACGAGAGTGATGGTGCGACCGTTCATGCGGACCACGCCGCGATCGGGATTGAGCAGACCGCTGATCGACCTGAGGATCGTCGACTTGCCGGCGCCGTTGGTGCCGAGCAGCGCGAGGCACTCACCCTTCTTCACCTCGAAGCTCACGTCGAACAGCACCTGCAGGGTGCCGTACGACGCGTCGACTCCGCGCACCTGGAGCACGGGGATGTTGGCTGGATCGGCCGCCATGCGCTTCTGCTCCTCCTGCATCTCCATCAACTCGGCGACGGTGAGGGAGATGTCACGACGCATGTAGCGCGATCCGTAGATGATGAGCAGACCACCGAGGAGTGCCGCAGGCGGCACGACGACGGTGAGGGCGGTGCGCTGACCGAACGCGTCGGAGAACGCACCCGTGAGCAGACCACCGAAGAAGCCGCCCATGAGGAAGATGTAGACGCCGACCATCGCGAACGCCTGTGCACGCATCTGGTAGGGCACCACCGCCGAGATGGTCGGTCCCATCTGGGTGAATGCCATGCCCTGGAACGCATTGCCGATGGCGAAGAAGGCGATGAGCACAGCGGCCTGCTGGAAGCGCAGACCGACGGTGAGGAATGCGCCATAGAGGAGGATCGAGACGCCCATCAACTTGAGCGCCGACGGCGGGTTCTTGCGGAAGAGGCGCTCGCCGTAGCGACCGGCGATGGGGATCGTGATCACGGAGAGCGACCAGGTGATCGACAGGATCCAACCGCGCTGGAACGCGTCGTAGCCGTAGACGTCCTTCATCAGGAGGTTGAAGGTCGCGGGCACGGCCACGAGCGCGAATCCGAGCACGCCGATGCCGACGATCAGGAAGTAGAAGGTGCGCACCTTCTTGAGGCGCGCCATGGCAGCGGTGAGTCGGACCGGTCCGTCGTCGACCGCGTTGTCGGTGACCTCGTCGCCGAACACGGCGCGCTGTTCGTTCCTGCCGCGCTTCGGTTCGCGCTTCAGCAGGAACGCGACCGCCAGCATCGACGCAGGGATACCGAACAACCAGAAGACCCATCTCCAGTCGCCCGCCTGGTTGCCGGCGAGGGCCACGACGCCGCCGGCGACGATCGGGCCGACGACCTGGCCGATCGGTCGACCCAGCGTCTGGGCCGCGAACATGCGGGTGCGGACCCCGAGCGGATACTGATCGGCGATCAATGACGGGGTGATGGGGATGTTCGCCGACTTGCCGATGCCCGTTCCAGCAGTCGCGATGCCCATCTGGAACGGGTTGACGATGAAACCGATCGCCACTCCGAACATGCCCCATACGGCGGTGGCGCCAGCCAACACCTTCGTGCGCGAGAAGCGATCCGCCAACCACGCGAAGGGGAGGGTCGACAGCACCAGCACGACGCCACCGAAGCTGATGAGGCCGAGCAGCGTGGTGTCGGAGATGTCGAGCGACTCCTGGATGTCGGGGCCGAGTACGAGCAACGCCACCTGCTGGAACTCCTCGACGACGATGAGGAGCAGGAGCAGCAGGATCATGCCGATGCCGCCCTCTCTCAGGCCCTGACGCAGCGACATCTGCTCGCCGCCGACACCCGGTAGGAGGTCGTCGGGGAGGACGAGGTCGTTGTCCCGCTCGGCGTCGAGTCGGTTCGCCTCCTCCTCGAAGATCACGGAGGTGAGGCCGGTGAGTCCGCCCTCGTCGGTGGTCGTCTGCTCGGACATGGTCCCCTTCGTCATGCCTCGGACCCGGAGCGATCCGGGTCTGTTGCGATGTGCCCCTGCGTCGCGCGGAGTCGGGCGGTGCCCGGGACCGGTTGACCCGGGCAACCTAGCGCATCGGCAGACCGGTGACGAGCGTCACAATTTGACGTGATTCAGCGACGCGGACCGGCTATGTTCTCGCCTGCCGGGAGTACCGGACCCCTCCGGGGGATGACTAGTTGGGGGACCAAGCATGATGCGTTCACGAGGCGTGAGGGCGTTCGCCGCTCTCGTCTGTGCGCTTGCGCTGACCGCGACCGCGGCAGCGTGTGGCAGCAGCAGTAGTAGTAGCGGTGGAGGAAGCGGCAGCAATGGCGACACCACCGGCATCAACGGCAGTGTCGTGCGCGTCGGCATCGCGGTGTCCGATCTCGATGGCCTTCGCGCCTCGGGCATCCAGCTCGCCGCCGCTCTGACCACGCAGAACCTGGCCAAGCGTCTCTCCTCGTACCTCGAGGACTGGAACAAGGCCGGCGGCATCAACGGCTACACCTTCGAGCCTGTCACCATGGTGTGGGATCCGGTGAAGCCGGCAACGGCCCAGAAGGTGTGCGATGACGCCACCATCAATACGCCGGTGTTCATGTTCATCAACTCGAACGGCATGGGTGCCAAGTACATCGAGTGCGTGGCTGCCGCTGGCGTCCCCACGTTCTTCGGTGACGTCGCTCCGCAGTCGGCACACGACACGGGCTTCCTCACCTCCATCTCGCCCTCGGCCGAGGTCAACGCCTCGTCGGGCGTGAACGCCGCCATCCAGGCCGGCCAGATCCCCAAGGGTGCCAAGGTTGGCATCCTCGCCGGAAATGGTCCTGAGCATGTGGCTGCCACTGCCGCTGCGAAGGCTGCGCTGGAGAAGAACGGCAACACCGTCTCCACGGTCGCCGTCAACACCCTCCAGGGTGATCCCGGCATCCAGAACTCGGAGTCGGCCGCTGCGGTCAACACCTTCAAGGCAGCCGGTGTGACCAACATCGTCGTGGCCCTGCAGTTCACCGCTTCGGGTGGGTTCTGGGACAACGCTGCCGGCAACAACTGGCAGTTCACGTTCCTCGACGTCGCCTCGTCGATGTGCACCGCCTACGGCGCCAAGTCGCTCAAGCCCAGTGCCGTCGGTGGTACCTGCTACACGGTGTTCGGCGACTCGGTCACCTCGGAGGGCAAGATCCGTACCGAGACCGAGTTCGAGAAGACCTGCCGTGCGCACTTCGACGCCATCTCGGTCAACGACTTCGGCGGCGCCAAGTCCTACCCGGGTGTTCCCTCGGGCGAGACCCGCACCCTGCCCGACGGCTCCAAGGTCAGTTCCGATGCACCGCCGAACGAGTGCACGATCATGAACGTGATCAAGCTCGCTCTGGAGAAGGCCGGCAAGAAGCTCGACCGTGGTTCGTTCATGAAGGCCGTGCGCAACCTCGGTGACGTTCCGATCGCTCTGGCGTCGGACGGCAAGGGCAACGCCTCGCCGGACCGCACCTTCCTCGCCACCCTCATCCATGGTGACAAGCTCACCGCGGCTCCGACGGGCACGGCGAAGAACGCCAACGGCACGTACAACAACTGCCCGGTCGACATCCAGTGCTGGGTGCCGGTCAGCAACACCTGGTATCCGATCACCAAGTGATCGATGCCCCCCGCCCTTCGGGGAGTGGGGCAGAGCAGTGACGAAGGGCGTCGGCTCCGGCCGGCGCCCTTCGGCGTTCCCGGGGCACTGGCCTTTCCCGACTAGGGTCGATCGCCCGGGCGCGGGCCCGGTACTACCCCCCTAGGAGGAACCCTCATGGGTCGAGCACGTGCATGGAGGGCCGCCGCGGCTCTTCTCTGTGCCGTCGCGCTGTCCGCCACTGCAATCGGTTGCAGTAGCAGCAGCGACAGCGGAAGCAGCAGCAATTCCGGCAGCAACGGTGACACCACCGGCATCGTCGGCAACACCATCAAGGTGGGCATCGCTGTCTCCGACCTCGACGGTCTGCGGGCCTCGGGCATCCAGCTCGCCGCCG
>CAYVUO010000191.1:0-1047 GCA_964454715.1 uncultured Bifidobacterium sp.
CGAGGTCCTTGTCCTTCGCCTCGGCGAAGGTCTGACCGCAGAAGCGCGGGAACGTCGGGAAGCACAGCGACGCCTCGGTGTGGTTGGCGTCCATGTCGGCGATGCGTGCCGCCTGATCCCAGCAGCCCTTTCGCATCTCTTCGTACGTGACCGGCAGCATCGTGCGCTCCTCGGGCGGGAAGCCCACGGCGGTGATGATGCGGCGCAACGGAACCTTGAGATCCTCGTAGCACCAGAAGTCGGCGAACTTGCCTTCGCTTGAGTTCGAGTCGACGATGTCGAACGAGTAGTTCATGCCGTCGAACTTGAGGTTCGACACGCGCAGACGCTCGAGGCGGGGACCGATCTCCTGGTACTTCGCGGGCAGACGCTTGGTCCAGGTGTCGGCGGGCTCGACGATGTGGTCGTCGACCGAGACGATCCTCGGGATCGGGCGAGTGGTGTCGACGCCGGCGGGGTTCTCAGCGGTGATCGTCATGGTGCTCCTCGAGGTCGCGAACCGAATCCGTTGTGCTGCGGTGCGCTCACTCTAGGACCAAACCTGACGACCCGTCAGGTTCTGCTGGGGCCCTGTTCGGTCAGGTGCCACACCCGCCGATGCGGACCTGACGCTCCGTCAGATGGTGACGTACCATCGCCCGACCATACGAATCCGGAGAGGGCATGGATCTCACCTTCACCCCCAGCGAAGAGGCGTTCCGGGCCGAGGCCCGAGCCTGGCTCGAGGCCAACGTTCCCAAGGGTCTGCCGTCGGGCGACACCTCCGAGGGCTTCGCCCTCCACCTCGAGTGGGAGAAGAAGTTGTTCGAGGCCCGCTGGGCCGTCGTGTCGTGGCCCGAGGAGTACGGCGGCCGCGGCGCCTCGTTGTGGGAGTGGCTCATCTTCGAGGAGGAGTACTACCGGGCTGGTGGTCCGCAGCGGGTCACCCAGAACGGCATCTTCCTGCTCGCACCCACGATCTTCGAGTTCGGTACCGACGAGCAGAAGGCGCGGTTCCTGCCCCGCATGGCCGCGGCCGACGACCTCTGGTGTCAGGGATGGTCGGAG
>CAYVUO010000191.1:1057-3752 GCA_964454715.1 uncultured Bifidobacterium sp.
GGTTCCGATCTCGCCGGCATCAAGAGCCGTGCCGCGCGTGACGATGAGCGCGGCGGCTGGGTGATCAACGGCCAGAAGACGTGGACCACTCGCGGTGCGTTCTGCAACTGGCTCTTCGGTCTGTTCCGCACCGACCCCGATGCGGCGCGTCACAGCGGCATGACCTATCTCATGGTTCCGCTCGACGCGCCCGGTGTCACGGTGCGCGGTGTCGAGCGTCTCGACGGTGACGAGGGCTTCGCCGAGGTGTTCTTCGACGACGTGTTCGTCAGTGACGAACTCGTTCTCGGTGGCCGCCGCGAGATCAAAGACGTGGCCATGGCCACCACCTCCTCGGAGCGCGGTCTGACGCTGCGTTCACCCGGTCGTTTCTGCGCCGCCGCCGATCGCCTGATCGATCTCTACAAGCGTCAGGCTGCGACCGGTGAGCATCCCGAACGCATCGCCGCAGTGCGCGACGAGGTGGCGCAGTCGTGGATGGAGGCCGAGGCCTATCGTCTCGCCACACTCGCCGACGTCACCGGCCTCGTGAACGGTGTGTCGCAGGGAGCGCGCTCGAGCCTCACCAAGATCTTCTGGTCCGAGCTCGACGTGCGTCTGCACGAGACCGCTCTGAAGTTGTGCGGTCCGTCGGCCGAACTGGTCGACGATGCGCCGGCAGCGGTTGACGGTGGCGCATGGATGAAGGGCTTCGAGTTCTCGCTGTCGGGCCCCATCTACGCCGGCACCAACGAGATCCAACGCAACGTCGTCGCCGAGCGCGTGCTCGGCCTGCCCCGGAAGTAGGCCGCGATGCACTTCGCCTTCACCGACGATCAACTGCTGTTCCGCGACACCGTCGCCGAGCTGTTCGCCAAGGAATGCACGCCCGAGAAGGTGCGCTGGTCGTGGAACGACGAGGTCGGACGCGACCCGTCGACCTGGGCCGCACTCGCCGAGATGGGCGTGATCGGACTCACCGTTCCCGAGGGCCACGGTGGCATGGGCATGTCGTTCATCGACTTGCTGCCCATCCTCACCGAGGCCGGTCGCGTCGCCTATCCCGCACCGCTCATCGAGACGGTGGCCGTCGCTGCGCCGTTGCTGGCTGAAGCGGCTCCCACCGCCGTGGCCGATCGTTGGCTGCCCGGCATCGCCGACGGTTCGGTCATCGCCACCGTCGCGCTCGATGGTCAGCCGTTCGTGGCCGACGCACACATCGCCGATCTCGTGATCGTGCAACGCGACGACTCGCTGTTCGCCGTTCCCGGCGACAAGGTCGCTCGAGTGGCGCAGACCTCGGTCGATGGTGCCCGTCGCCTGTTCACGATCGACGTCGATCTCGACGGCAGCGATGTCGAACTCATCGCGTCGGGAGAGGCCGGGTGGACTGCCGCCAATCGCGCGTTCGATCGTGGCGCTGCGGCAACCGCCGCCGTGCTCATCGGTCTGGCCGAGCAGATGATCGCCATGACCGTCGCCTATGTGGTCGATCGCAAGCAGTTCGGTGTTCCGATCGGAAGCTTCCAGGCCGTCAAGCACCATCTCGCCGACGCTGAGCTCAAGGTGGCGTTCGCTCGTCCCACCGTCTGGAACGCCGGCTACGCGGTTGCGCATGAGGTCGACACGATGCCGCGCGAGGTGTCGATGGCCAAGTGCTTCGCCAGCGACGCTGCCGAGGTCGTGGCCCGCAAGGCGCTGCAGACCCACGGGGCGATCGGCTACACCACCGAGCACGACCTGCACTTCTGGATGAAGCGGGCGTGGTCGTTGTCGAACTCGTACGGCGATGCCACCTGGCACCGTCGTCGTGTGGCACAGCTCCTGCTCGACGCCTGACGGGGTCTAGCGGCCGATCGAACCGTCGATCATCTCGCGGATGATGTCGGCGTGACCCGCGTGTCGCGCCGTCTCGCCGACGAGGTGGGTGAGCACCCAACGCAAGTCGACCGGTTCGCCACCGGTGTCGCCGACACAGAGGTCGTCGAGTGATGCCGAGCGCACGATCCGTTGCACCTGAGCCCATGACGCGTCGGCTCGCGCGATCGCGATCTCGACCGACTCACTCACCTGTGGCTCCGCGAGTTTACTTGCAGCGGTGGCCATCACCTCGATCTACACGTGGTCCACGAAGGTGAGATGGTCGAGCAGCCACAACAACGAGGTGCCGGAGTCGACGGGCGACCACTTGGCCCGTTCCTCGGTGACACCGCGCGTCTTGGCGATCAACGATGAGCGGTGGTAGCCGAACATGCCGAGCAACAGTTCGCCCTCGTCGTCGAATCCTCGTGGTGGTCGCGTTTCTGCCATGTGTCTCCCTCACGCGGAACGGCCGGCCCGAGGGCCGGCCGTCTCCGATGCTGCTGTTGGTGAACTGCTCAGATCTGCGTGCCAGCCGGCAGCGAGATGGTCTTCGGCTCGCAGAAGGCCTCGATGCCCTCGGGGCCGAGCTCGCGACCGATGCCCGATGCCTTGAAGCCACCGAACGGGCCGTTGAAGTCCATGCCCTGTGCGGTGTTCACGCCGAACGTGCCGGTGCGCACACGACGAGCGACGTCGAGGCCCTTGGCGATGTCGGCGGTGTAGCACGCGCCGGCCAGGCCGTAGTCGGAGTCGTTGGCCATGGCGACGGCCTCGTCGAGGGTGTCGTACGCGATCAGTGAGAGCACCGGACCGAAGATCTCCTCACGGGCGATCGTCATCTCGTTGGTGACAT
>CAYVUO010000192.1:0-3714 GCA_964454715.1 uncultured Bifidobacterium sp.
CGCGAACCGGCGCATGAAGACCACTCGTGTGGGCGGTGGTCATCCCGGCTATCTCGTGCGCCAGGACCCGATCGATGGCGACATCGAGGGCCAGCGCACCGTGTACCAGCAGGATCTGTGGCACTACACGATCGCCCGCATGGTCGATGCGTGCGCAGCCAACGGCATCCTGCCGTACTACGGGCCGTTCGGCGACATCGCCGATGTCGTGGCCTGCGAGGACCAGTTCCGCAACGCGTTCCTGCTTGGTTGCGTCGGAGCGTGGAGTCTCCATCCGGCGCAGATCCCGATCGCCAAGAAGGTGTTCAGCCCCGACCCCGCCGATGTCGCGCACGCTCGTCGCGTCATCGAGGCCATGGGTGACGGCACTGGAGCGATCATGCTCGACGGCAAGATGGAGGATGACGCCTCGGTGAAGCAATGCCGCGTGATGGTCGAGCTGGCGCAGTCGCTCGCGGCGTCCGACCCGGAACTCGCTGCGTCCTACGGCTTCTGAGGGGAACGTCCATGACCTCGTCACTCCGTCCTCGGCGTTCCGTGCTCTACATGCCGGGCGCGAACGAACGTGCACTCGAGAAGGCCAAGGGCATCCCTGCCGATGCGCTGATCCTCGACCTCGAGGATGCGGTTGCGCCCGATGCCAAGCCCGAAGCTCGCGAGCGCGTGTGCGCCGCGGTGCGCAGCGGTGAGTACGGCGCCAAGGAACTCGCGATCCGGATCAACGGTCTCGGCACCCAGTGGCACGACGACGACATCGCCGCGGCTGCTGCCGCCGGCCCACACGCGATCGTGGTGCCGAAGGTGAACTCGGCCGAGGAGGTGCACTCGCTCGTCGGTGTCATCGAAGGAGCTGGTGCCCCGGCCCACACGACGCTCTGGGCCATGCTCGAGACGCCCACTGCGATCTTCAACGCCGTCGACATCCTCACGGCCTCACCTCGGCTCACCGTCGCCATCATGGGCACCAACGATCTCGCCAAGGAACTGCATGCCGAGCATGTGCCGGGTCGTGCGCCTCTGCTGTTCGGACTCCAGCAGTGCGTCATGGCTGCACGCTTCGCCGACAAGGTGATCCTCGATGGCGTGTTCAACGACATCAAGGATGAGGCCGCGTTCAGGGCCGAGGCCACACAGGCCCGGCAGTTCGGATTCGATGGCAAGACGCTCATCCACCCGAGTCAGGTCGAACCGGCGAACGAGGTGTTCGCGCCCAGCGACGAGGAGATCGACCTTTCGCGTCGCACCATCGCCGCCTTCGATGAGGCGATGGCCGAAGGACGCGGAGTCGTCACCGTCGACGGTCGGATGATCGAGAACCTGCACGTCGACAACGCCCGACGCGTGTTGGCGATCGCCGATGCGATCGCTGCGCTCGACGCCTAGTTGATCAGCGGGTCACGGGGGAGTCCGAGGATCCGCTCACCGATCTGGTTGCGCTTGATCTCGGAGGTTCCACCGGCGATCGCCAGTGCGCGGTGCATGAGCTGTGCGCCTCCGCCGATCATGCCGTCGCCCTCGAGGTAGGCGCCGTCCGATCCGGAGAGCTCGAAGAGGATCGCAGCTGCGGCTTCGGCATTCTCCGAGAGCAGGAGCTTGGTGACCGCACCCTCCGGCCCGGGCTCGCCACCGGCGACGGCACGCTGCGCGCTGCGCACGTTCAACGTCTCCGCGGCCTGGGCTCGAGCGTTGGCCCGACCGATGCGACCAGCTCCACCGGCGAGACGGTGCGGGTTGGCGTCGAACGGGGCGATGAACAGTGACGCGGGGATGACCATCGCGCCATCGCCACTGCCGATGCTCACGCTCTCGTTGCCCAGCGTTCCGCGGGCGACGGTCCAGCCACCGTCGATGGGCCCGACGACGTCGTCGTCGGGCACGAACACGTCGTTGAAGAAGACCTCGTTGAACTCGGCACCGCCGTTGACCATGCGCAGCGGACGGATCTCGACGCCCTCGGCGTGCATGTCGACGACCATCGTGGTGATTCCCTGATGCTTCGACGCCTCGGGGTTGGTGCGAACGGTGATGAGACCGTACGACGCGAGGTGCGCGCCGGTGGTCCAGACCTTCTGGCCGTTGATCAGCCAGCCGCCGTCGACCCGCGTGGCCTTTGTCTTGACTCCGGCGGCATCGGAACCGGCGTCGGGCTCACTGAACAACTGACACCAGATGACGTCCTGGTCGAGCGCGGGCCGGATCCAACGGGTCACCTGGTCCTCGGTCGAGTACTGCGTGAGCGTGAGGATCACCCAACCGGTGATCCCGTACTGCGGACGCTTCACGCCTGCGGCGCGGAACTCCTCCTCTATCACGAGCTGTTCGACCGGCCCGGCGGCGCGACCCCACGGCACGGGCCAATGGGGAACGGCGTAGCCCGATGCGACGAGCGCGCGCACGAGTTCGACGCCCTCGAGCCCCTGCACCTCGGCGATGACCTTGCGCACCTCGGCGCGGTAGGTCTCGGCCTCGGGCGGCAGTTCGACGGCACGCACGACGGTGGTGCCCCGGCGGAGGTGGTCGGTGACCTCGATGGCCGCAGCCTCGGGGTCGACGAACGCTTCGATCGCGAGGGCCCGGCGCAGGTAGAGGTGCGCGTCGTGCTCCCATGTGAAGCCGATGCCGCCATGCACCTGGATGTCGAGCTGGGCGTCGCGATCGGCGGCATGGGTGGCGAGCGTGGCCGCCATCGCTGCGGCGTAGGAGAACGATTCCCCGCCGGCGGCGGCAGCGCGTGCGGCGTCCCACACCATCGCAGTCGCGATCTCGGCCTCGACCAGCATGTTGGCGCAGTGGTGCTTGACGGCCTGGAACATCGCGATGACGCGGCCGAACTGCTGGCGTTCGCGCGCGTAGTCGGCGGCGAGCACGGTGGTGGCTCGCGCCACTCCGGTGGCCTCGGCGGCAAGCAACAGTCGCGCGTGATCGACGAGAGCCCGTGCTCCGCCAGAGATGACGGTGGCAGGGGCGGAGTCGAAGGTCACCGATGCACATCGACGGGTGGGGTCGAGGTTCTTCGGAACACGCACTTCGACGCCAGTCGCGTCGCGCTCGACGACGGCGAGATCGGCCCCGACCGCAATGACGAACAGATCGGCCAGGCCACCGCCCAACACGGGGCCGGCGGTGCCGGTGAGGTGGCCGTCGCGCAGCGACAACGCACCCGAGATCGCGATGCCGGCTGCAGTCGATCCGTCGACGAGGCGGGGCAGCAGGGCGCCCTTCACCGAGTCATCGGCGCTCGCACCGATGGCAGCGCTCGCGATGACGGTGGGAACGAACGTGCCGGGAGCGAGCCCGGCGCCGAACTGCTCGGCGACAACCACGAGCTCCGGCATGCCGAAACCGGATCCGCCGTACTGCTCGTCGACGTGCAGTCCGAGCCAGCCGAGCTCGGCGATGGCGTCGTTGAACGCCGGCTGGGTCTCGGTGGCCTCCTCGAGCAGCGCGCGTGCGGCGCCGCGGGAGTCATGGCGCACCATGAAGTCGCGCACGACGTCGGCGAGTGCGAGATGGTCCTCGGTGATTGCGATCGACATTGTTCCCTCCGGATCAGTTCGTTGCTTCGAGCAGGCGACGGGCGATGACCTTGAGACACAGGGTCTCGTCGGCGCCCTCGAAGATCGAGAGCACGCGAGCATCGACGAACAGTCGGCTCACGCTGTACTCCTCGGCGTAGCCCATGCCGCCGTGGATCTGCATGGCCTCGCGGGTGAC
>CAYVUO010000193.1:0-3660 GCA_964454715.1 uncultured Bifidobacterium sp.
GGCCTCCGGGGCGGATTCCTCGGCGTCGACCTGTTCTTCGTGCTCTCGGGCTTCCTCATCACCGGTCTGCTGCTCGACGAGCACGAGCGTCACGGTTCGATCTCGCTGCGCAGCTTCTGGGACCGACGGGCCAGGCGTCTGCTCGCAGCGCTCGCGGCGCTGCTCACGCTCGTGGTCGTCGCCGCCACGATCCTCAGCGACGATGCGGCACGGCGCGCCATGCCCGAGGCGATCGGAGCCGCCGTGCTCTACCTGTCGAACTGGCAACTCATCGCCGATGGTGCCTCGTACTTCGACCAGTTCCGATCGCTGTCACCGTTCCAACATCTGTGGAGCGTGGCGATCGAGGAGCAGTTCTACCTCGTCTGGCCGATCGTCATCGTCCTCTGCTTGCGATGGCGACGTTCCGCAGCCGTGGTCGTCACGATCGTCGTCGCAGCGATCAGCGTCGTACTCATGGGAGTACTCGCCACCTCACCCGATCCTTCGCGCGCGTACTTCGGAACCGACACACGAGTGTTCGCACTCCTCGTCGGCGCGCTCGGAGCGCTCCTCGCATGGAACGTGCGGGCCCGCGGCGCACGAGCGTCGATCATCGGAGCGGTGTCGTTCGCGCTCGTCCTGCTCGCACTCTGCGTCGTGGGTGACACCGACCTCGTCATGTACCGGGGCGGATTCCTCGTGTTCGCGCTCGTCGCGCTGGCGCTCACGATCGTCGCGTCGGGAGACAACGCCATCACGACCGCCCTCTCGCATCCGTGGCTGCGACGGATCGGCGAATTCTCCTACGCGCTCTATCTGTGGCACTGGCCCGTGCGGGTGTTCGCCACCGACTCCGAGCTGCCCTTCGCCGATGACGCGTGGGGCAACCTCGCGGCACTGCTCACCCGCCTCGCCCTCACGGTCGCTCTCGCCGTCTCGTCGACCCTGCTCGTGGAGCGCCTCATCCGCCGATCCCGTCTCGGACTCTCCGTGCTCGGCCCCGCGTGGCTGGGCGTCGGCGCGCTCGCCATCCTGCTCGCGGTCGTGTGGTTGCCCGACTCCGGATCGCGCATCGTCGGGCTCGACGCGTCAGCTTCACCGGCGGCTTCGATCGACAGCGCTGCGGCCGCTCCCGGCCGCATCCTCCTCGTCGGCGACTCGATGGCCATGACCCTCGTCGACGGATTGGCGAAGGAGGTGCCCGACGGTGTCAGCGTCACCGGTGCCGGGCGCATCGGGTGTGCACTGCTCGTATCCGATCGGATGAGGGGAAGGGACAACACCTGGAGCACAGGTGCCACTGGGTGCCCGGACCGCGTCGATGACTGGACATCGCTCGCCGATGAGTTGCAGCCGTCGGTCGTGCTGGTGCTCACCGGCGCATGGGACATCTACGAGCGCGACTGGGGCGATGGACCGCGAATTCCCGGTGATCCCGATTTCGACGCGCGCTACCGAGCCGAGATCGACGCAACCATCGACCTGTTCTCCTCACGCGGCGCGCAGGTCGTGTTCCTCACCACCCCGTGCTTCACCGCGCCGCCCGGCTCGGAGCGCAACGATGGTCAACAGCCAGCGCGATCCAACGCGCTGGCAGCGGTGCAACGAGCCGCAGTGACCTCTTCCAATCGCCGATCCCCAGGCACCGCCGCGGTCGTCGGGCTCGATGCGATCTCCTGCGACAACGGCTTCACGAAGGTGTTCGACGGGGTGGAATGGCGCCCTGACGGCACGCACTTCTCGGTCGACGGCGCACGAGTGGCGAGCCGCTGGATCCTCTCCGCCCTTCCCGTCGATGCCCGTCGTCGGCTGGGAGTCCCCGCCAACTGAGTCACCGACAGGGGCGATGCGTTGCGCGATATGCCCTGTGTCACAATGACTCCGGACCCACCCCCGAGGGACCAGGAAGACGGCCCATGACCACGACCGACGCGGAACCGACCGGCACCTCGACGTCGGTCGCCGACGAGTCGGTCCCACCGCCTCCGCCCGGGATCCAGGTCGACGACCCGAAGCCGGGCACCAAGAGGGTCGACCACATGCCGGCCCTCGACGGCATGCGCGGGCTCTTCGTGATCGCGGGTCCGCTCGCCTACCACTTCATGCCCTACTGGATGCCCGGCGGCATCATCGGCATCGATCTGTTCTTCGTCCTCTCGAGCTTCCTCATCGTCTCGCTCTCACTGAACGAGATCGATCGCACGGGTCGCCTCGACGTCAAGTCCTATGCATGGCGCCGCGCCCGTCGACTCGTACCCGCACTGGTCGTCTCGTTCATCGCGACCGCAATCGTCGTCGCGACGATCCTCGACGTCAGCAAGATCCCGAAGTGGACCGGCGGTATCACCGCAGCCATGAGCTGGATGGCCAACTGGAAGGAGATCTTCCAGCAGTCCAACTACTTCGACGCCGGCCAGTACTCGAATCCGCAGCCGTTCCGTCACGTGTGGTCATTCGCGATCGAGGAACAGTTCTATCTCTTCGCACCGTTCTTCCTCATCGCCTGCCTGCGCTGGTTGAGCCGGAGGTGGTTGGCGATCCTCTCGATCGGCGGCGCGATCGCGTCCGCGATCTGGATGTCGGTGTTGTTCGACCCCAACAATCCGCAGACGATCTCGCGCGCGTACTACGGCACCGATACCCGCGCCTTCGCGCTGCTGCTCGGCATAGCCATGGCCGTCATCTGCTCCTACTGGGGTCAGCCCAAGACGCAATGGGGTCACTGGTTCACACAGTTGCTGGGTCTCGTCTCGACCATCGCATTCGTCATCCTGATGTTCACCATCAGCG
The DNA here is from genome assembly GCA_964454715.1 of uncultured Bifidobacterium sp. GTDB lineage: Bacteria > Actinomycetota > Acidimicrobiia > Acidimicrobiales > Acidimicrobilacustridaceae > Acidimicrobilacustris. Next base: position 2,773 of record CAYVUO010000193.1, read on the forward strand.
AGAAGACGGCGTGGATGTTCGAGTACGGCGGGTTCTTCCTCGTCGCAGTGCTGTCGGTGTTCATGACCCGCGCCGTTTCGGCGAAGACCGGTTGGTTGCACTGGATCTACCAGAACCGCTTCCTCATGTGGGCCGGGCGTCTCGGCTTCGGTCTGTACCTCTACCACTGGCTCGTGTTCATCGCGATCGACAGCAACAAGGACCCGAGCAAGCCCGGTCTCAACTCCGCCCGTGACCTCATCCTCGGATTCGGACTCACGTTCCTCATCGCATGGCTGTCGTACAAGTACATCGAGAAGCCGTTCCTGAAGGGCAAGTGGCCGGGTTGGAAGTTCATCGCCGGCATGGGTGGCGGGATCATCATCGCCCTCTCGCTGCTGCTCTACGCCAACGCCGTGCGCACTCCCAAGGCGCAGTCCGCCGCACTCGTGGGTGGTGTGAACCCGGCCGACACCACGGTGTCGTTCGGCGAACGCAAGCAGTGTCTCCCCGTCCCGGGCACCGATCCCGTGCGCATCCTCGTCGTCGGCGATTCGGTGATGGCGCAGATGGGCGAGGCCATGAAGGACTGGTGTGCCGCCCATCCCGGACAGATCCTCGTGTTCAACGAGGCCCATCTCGGCTGTGGCACCACCCGCGGCGGCGAGAAGAGGTACGAGGAGGGCCCCGGCGAGATGGGTGCCGTGTGCGCCACCTGGGCCGATCCCATCGACCCCACCAAGCTCGGCTCAGGCATCGTCTCGTGGGTCACTGCCGTAGAGGCCTACCGACCCGATGTCGTACTCGCCTACGCGAGCGCATGGGATTCGATCGATCGCAAGGTGCCGCAGATCGGCGACCGATGGGTCAAGCCCGGTGACCCGGCCTACGACAAGTTCCTCGCATCCG
>CAYVUO010000194.1:0-3651 GCA_964454715.1 uncultured Bifidobacterium sp.
GCTGCAGCACGCCGATGCCATCGTGCGCGAGGAGGTCAAGGCGGCCGGCCTCGAGCGCGAGATCTGGCAGGCCTTCGCCGTGTTGCCCGACATCCGCTCGGTCGGTGTGATGGGCGATGAACGTACCTATGGCCACCCGGCGATCATCCGAGCCGTCACCAGTGAAGATGCCATGACCGCGGATTGGGCTCGCCTTCCCTACGAACTGCTCGAGCGCATGTCGTCGCGCATCATCAACGAGGTGCCCGGCATCAACCGCGTGGCCTATGACATCACGTCGAAGCCCCCCGGCACCATCGAGTGGGAATGACGCTCGGCTGACGGGTCAGCTGCCGGCCAACCTCGCCACCACCGGAGCGAACGACTCGACGGCGTCGGCGCCGACCGTGATGTACGACAGGCCCCAGCGCTCACGACGCTCGATGATGGTGTCGCACAACTGATCGACCGTGCCCGCCAACGCGTGCGGTGACTGCAGGGCCTGCGCGCCCGTGAGTCCGAGTGCCGGCGCAACGGCGTCAGCGAACCCCTCACGATCATCGGTGACGACGGCGAGGTGCACACGGGTCTGCAGCTCGAGATCGTCATAGCGGTCACCTGCAGCCTCGGCGATCCACTGCAACTTCTCCTCGGTGGCCTCGGCCGTGGCGTTCGGGCCAGCCGAGGCATCGATCACACCGGCGCTGAGGGCAACGTTGATGCCGATGGTGTCGGCCTCGCGTGCAGCGATGGTGAGCACCTTCTTGCCCCCACCGCCGATGAGGAACGGCACATGTGACTGCAATGGCTTCGGCGTTCCCTCATGACCGGTGATGTCGTAGTACTCGCCGTGGAAGTCGACCGGGCCGTTCGCGAACAACCCCTTGATGACGGTGATGGCCTCGGCCATGCGATCGATGCGCACGCCGGGGCGATCGAGGGGGATGCCCGACTGTTCGTAGTCGGTGGTCATCCAACCGGCTCCGATGCCGAACTCGAGACGACCACCACTCAACAGGTCGATGGTCGCCGCTTCCTTGGCGAGGATCACCGGGTGTCGGTAGTCGTTGCACCACACCAACGTGCCGATCTTCAGCGTCGTGGTGGCCTCGGCAGCCGACACGAGCGCGGGAGTGATGGCGAACTGTGAGTCGAGATGATCGGCGATCGTGAGCGAGTCGTAGCCGAGCGATTCGATCTGACGCGCGAGGGCGCGCCAACGGTCGCCGTCATCGGCGGTGCCGGTGAAACCACCGGGCGGTTCGCTGGCCTGGATGCTGAAGCGGAACGGCTTGGGGCGGGGGAGTCTCACGCTCATCGGTCACTCATCTCTCTCGTTGTCACCCGTCGTCATCGCATGGCCGAGCCACCGTCGACCGGCAGGGTGATGCCGGTGACGAAGCGGGCCTCATCGGAACTGATCCACAGCACGGCATCACTGATGTCGTCGGGCTGCTGCATGCCGCCACCGATCGGACGCACACCCACGTAGGCCCGCGTCTCGTCGGGTGACTCCTCGATGATGCGCACGACATCGGGGTCGCGTCCCATGATCGTGTCGACCGCGCCCGGGTGCACCGTGTTGACGCGGATGTCGTAGGGGCCGACCTCGAAGACCAGCGAGCGCATCATGCCGACCAGACCGTGCTTCGCTGCGGCGTAGTGGCCGAGATAGGCGAAGCCGCGCAGACCTGCCGCGGAACTGATGAGGGTGATGGCGCCGCCATTGCCGGCCTCGATCATCGGCGGCAGACCAGCCTTGATGGTGCGCCACACCCCCTTGAGGTTGACGTCCTGGGTGATGTCCCAGTGCTCCTCGGGGAGTTCCCAGAGCTTGTGGTACGACGCGACCGCGGCATTGGCCACGATCACGTCGAGGCGACCGAACCTGTCGACGCCCTCGGCCACCGCGGCATCGAGCGCGGCCTGATCGCGCACGTCGGCGATGTGGCTCACGATGCCGCGACCCTCCTGCTCGACAAGGCGTGCCGTCTCGGCGAGGTCCTCGGGGGTTGCGTGGGTGTAGGAGACGCCGGGCAGGATCGGCGCGCACGCGTCGACGGCGATGATGTTGGCGCCCTCAGCGGCGAACCGACGGGCGTGTGCGCGGCCCTGGCCACGGGCGGCGCCGGTGATGAACACGACCTTGCCCTCGAAGCGTCCGGTGCTGCGATCCACGGTGGTTCCCCCTCCCACGCGCCGCCCCGGCGCTCGGCCCCTTTCCTACTACGCCCCACAGGCGCAGCGGCCCCCGAACACCTACGGTGCACACATGGCGAGTACGACCGGATCCGACACCCTCGACGACTTCGTGCGGGGATCGTTCACCCACGACGGCATCACGCACGAGGTGCTGCGCAGCGGCACTGGCCCCGCCGTCATCGTGATGGCCGAGATCCCGGGCATCACGCCGAAGGTGGCGCAGTTCGCCCGCCGCGTGCGCGACCTCGGCCTCACCGTGTGGTTGCCCCGACTCTTCGGAGAACCCGGTCGTCCGCCCTCGGGCAGCTACATCGCATCATCGATGGCCAAGGGATGCGTGTCGCGTGAGTTCGCAGCGTTCGCCACCGGTCGCACCGAACCGGTGTCGCAATGGTTGCGTGCACTCGCTCGTCACGCGCACGCCGAATGCGGCGGCCCCGGCGTCGGCGCCATCGGCATGTGCTTCACCGGTGGGTTCGCACTCGGAATGATGGTCGACCCGACCGTCATCGCTCCCGTGCTCAGTCAGCCCTCGCTCCCTCTTCCTGTCTCGAGGAAGGCGCGCGCGTCGATCCATCTGTCGCCGGAGGATCTACAGGTCGTCAAGGAGCGTGCCGCCGACGGCGTGTGCGTGTTGGGGCTGCGCTTCACCGGCGATCGTGCTGTACCTGCCGAACGGTTCGAGACGTTGCGTCGCGAATTGGGTGACGCGTTCATCGGAGTCGAGATCGATTCGTCGCCCGGCAACGAATGGGGCAATCCCAAGAACGCGCATTCCGTCGTCACCGAACACCTCGTCGACGAGCCCGGGCATCCCACTCGCGACGCGCTCGACCAGGTGCTCGTCTTCTTCTCCGAGCGTCTGCTCGGCGCCTGAGCGCGCTCGCTCGACCGGCTCTCGCCGTCACTGCTCGCCGGTAGGGTGATCGGACCATGTCCGACGATCTGCTCCACGGTCTCAATCCCGTCCAGCTCGACGCCGTCACCCACGCCGAGGGCCCGCTGCTGATCGTCGCCGGCGCCGGTTCGGGCAAGACGCGCGTGCTCACCCACCGCATCGCCCACCTCATCCGCGATCTCGGTGTGTCGCCGTTCGAGATCCTCGCCATCACCTTCACCAACAAGGCCGCGGCCGAGATGCGCGAGCGCGTCGCCGCCCTCGTGGGGCCCGTGGCCGAGAAGATGTGGGTCTCCACCTTCCACTCCGCATGTGTGCGAATCCTTCGTCGCGACGGCGGCCTGCTGGGCTTCCCCACCTCGTTCACCATCTACGACCAGAGCGATGCCCAGCGCCTCGCCGGCTATGTGATCCGTGATCTCGGGCTCGATCCCAAGAAGTTCCCGGCCCGCAGTGTGCAGGCCTCGATCTCGGCAGCGAAGAACGACGGTCTCGATCCCGTCACCTATTCGGAGCGGGCCAGTTCGATCTTCGAGCGCAAGATCTCCGATGTGTTCGTCGAGTACCAGAGC
>CAYVUO010000195.1:0-3645 GCA_964454715.1 uncultured Bifidobacterium sp.
GAACATCGAGCTCGGCACCGTCGTGCGCTTCGATGCGGCTGACGGCAACATCCTCGATTCGTACCTGCACATCCAGGACGGCCGCGGCGTCAACGCCGTGCTCGTCGAGCTCAAGGGTGGTACCCGCGAGATCGCGCACGACATCGCCGTGCACATCGCGTTCGCCAAGCCTCCCTACCTGAGCCGTGATGAGGTTCCCGCCGAGGACGTCGAGCGCGAGCGCGCGGCGTTGCTCGACATCACCAAGGCCGAGGGCAAGCCCGAAGCGGCCTGGCCGAAGATCGTCGAGGGACGCATCAACGGTTGGTACAAGGAGCAGGTGCTGCTCGAGCAGGGCTTCGTCCGTGACGAGAAGAAGAGCATCACCGATCTGCTCGCCGGCGCTGAGATCGTGCGCTACGCGCAGGTCTACATCGGAGCCTGATGGCGACCGCTGCTGCACGTTGGCCCCGAGTCCTGCTCAAGGTCTCGGGCGAGGCGTTCGCCGGTGATGCCGGTTACGGCATCGATGGTGCGATCGTGCAGCGCATCGCTCGTGAGATCTACGAGGTCCGCAACGATCTCGACATCGAGATGGCAATCGTCGTCGGTGGCGGCAACATCTGGCGCGGAATGTCCGGCGCGGGTGCGGGCATGGACCGCGCCCAAGCCGACTACATGGGCATGCTCGCCACCGTCATCAACGCGCTCGCGCTGCAGGACACGCTCGAGCAGCTCGGTCAGGCCACGCGAGTGCAGTCGGCCATCCAGATGGCACAGGTGGCCGAGCCCTACATCCGTCGCCGGGCGATCCGACATCTCGAGAAGGGTCGCGTCGTCATCTTCGCCGGCGGTACGGGCAATCCGTTCTTCACCACCGATACCACCGCAGCACTGCGAGCGGTGGAGATCGAGGCCGGCGTGCTGCTGAAGGGCACCCATTCGGGCACCGACGGCATCTACACCGATGATCCCCGCACCAATCCCGATGCGGTGAAGCTTGATGAGGTCACCTACCTCGATGTGTTGAATCAGGGCCTGCGGGCCATGGATTCGACCGCCATCACGCTGTGCATGGACAACGCCCTACCCATCGTGATGTTCGACCTGACCGGCCCGGGCAACGTCCGTGCGCTGCTCGAGGGCGGCACGGTCGGTACCCTCGTGCGATGACGCAGCTGCGTCACGAACCCCGGAGTCGCTGACGATGTCGAGTGAGATGTCCGATCTGGTGCTGGCCGATGCGTCGGACCGCATGGACAAGGCAGTGGCCCACACGCGTCAGGACTTCGCGACGATCCGTACCGGACGCGCTGCTCCCGCGCTCGTCGAGAAGCTTCCCGTCGACTACTACGGCGCCGAGGTGCCCCTGCAACAGATCGCCGGGTTCAACGTGCCCGAGGCGCGTCAGTTGCTCATCACCCCGTTCGACAAGGGCGCCATCGGCGCGATCGAGAAGGCATTGCAGCAGTCCGATCTCGGTCTCAATCCGAGCAACGACGGCGTGTCGATCCGTCTCACGTTCCCTCCGCTCACCCAGGAGCGACGCAAGGAACTGGTCAAGGTCGTGAAGGCCATGGCCGAGGACGGTCGCATCGCGTTGCGCGGCCACCGTCGCCACGCGCGTCAGGAACTCGAGGCACTCGAGAAGGACGGCGATCTGTCGAAGGACGAGCTCGAGCGCGCCGAGAAGGAACTCGACAAGGTGATCCACGCCCACGAGGCGGCGATCACCGAGGCGTTCGCCGCGAAGGAACGCGAACTGCTGGAGGACTGATGGCCGACGACACCTCACGCGAACCGCGACGACCCGACACCGAGGGCGTGCGCATCATCACCGCCGAGGAGTTGGCCGAGCGCGGCATCGAACCCAAGGCCCCGCCCGTCGTGAGCGTCGGTCCACCGACCGGCGAGCACGAACTCCCGCACTGGACCGAGCCGGCCACCGGGCAGATCCCCGCCGTCGTCCTCGGCGATGGCGACCCGGCCGAGGCCGAGCGTCTCGCCGCCGCGTCGGAGGCTCCGCAGCTGCTCACCGAGCACGACACGCGCTCGCATGCCGATCTCATCGCCGATCTGTCGGTCATCGAACCCGATGAGCCGGTCGTCGAACGTCTCGGTGCCCTCGACACCGAGGAACGGATCAGCGACGAGGAGTACCTCAACTTCGACGACGTCGAACTCGATCCGCGTCGTCGGGCCCGCCGCTCGCGTCGGCGCCAGGCCTCGGGTACCGACCCGTTCGCGGCGATCCTGCCCCCCGATCTCGTGGGCACTCCGTCGACCGCTCCCAGTGACGCCCCTGAGTCCGAGGTTCCGGCGAATGCGGTCGCCGCTCGGGCCGCCGATGACGATGATCCCGCCGCACCGCGTCGTCGGCCCCGTGCGCCCGAGCCCACGGCGAAGTCGGGTGGACGCGACGTGCGCATGGCGACCATCGTCGGCGTGGCGATGGTCGTCGTCGGACTCATCGCCTTCAAGATCGGTCCTGCCGCCGCCATGGTGCTGATCGAGGTCGTCATCGCCGCTGCTGGCATCGAGTTCTACGGCGCGGTGCAACGCGCCGGCTTCCGTCCCGCGACGTTGCTCGGCGTGGTCGGCGTCTTCGCTCTGCCACTGGCCTGCTACTGGAAGGGCGAGTCCGCGATCCCCGCCATCGTGTTCCTCGTGTTCGTGTTCGGCGTGATCTGGTACATGCTCGGAGTCGGAGGAGCGGGTCGTCCCACCGCCAACCTCGGCGTCACGTTGCTGGGTCTCATCTGGATCGGTGCATTCGGTTCGTTCGCAGCGCTGCTCGTCGACGTGCCATCACAGGGCGTCAGCCTGCTGTTGCTCGCCGTCGTCGCATCGGTCGCGCACGATGTCGGCGGTTTCTTCCTGGGTCGTGCCGTGGGTCGCAGTCCGCTCACGGCGGTCTCACCCAACAAGACCATCGAGGGTCTCATCGGTGGAATGGTCGCGACGGTGTTCGCGACCTTCGTGTTCGCCGTGGTTCTCGGCGTCGGTGATCTGAGCGCGGGCAAGGCCCTGCTGCTCGGCTTGGTGCTCGCCATCGTCGCCCCGCTCGGCGATCTCGCCGAGTCGCTGTTCAAGCGCGACCTCGGTCTCAAGGACATGGGCACGCTCATCCCCGAGCACGGTGGTCTGCTCGACCGCTTCGACGGCATCCTGTTCGTGCTCCCGGCGACGTACTACGTGGTGCGTGCCGTGGGTCTCGGCTGACCCGTCGCTCGGCCGGCGGCGCACCGTAGGCTCATCGCCATGTCGCGTGTGCGTGTCGCCCTCGCCGGTTCCACCGGTTCCATCGGCACCCAGTCGATCGACGTCATCGCCGCCGAACCCGACCGGTTCGAACTCGTGGCAGTGGGTGCGACTGGACGCCAGCCCGAGGTGTTGGCCGAGCAGGTGCGCACCACCGGTGCCCGCATCGTGGCCGTCTCCGACGAATCGTGTGGGCAGTCGGTCCTCGACGCGCTCGCCGGCACTGGAGCCGAGGTGCGCGTCGGCGCGGATGCCATGGCGTCGTTGGCCGATGACGTCGACGTCGTGGTCAACGGTGTGGTGGGTTTCGCCGGCCTCTCGGTCACCATGGCCACCCTCGCCGCCGGCAAGCGCCTCGCACTCGCCAATAAGGAATCACTGATCGCTGCGGGCCCTGTCGTGCAG
>CAYVUO010000196.1:0-3617 GCA_964454715.1 uncultured Bifidobacterium sp.
GGGCCACTGCACTCATCCCATGATGGGGCGCGCGCCATGGTGGGCGTCGAACCAACGCACCTCCGAGCGCTTCGCCCGCAGCCGAGTGCACACGAGTCGCTTCGAGGGCGACGGCGTCGTCGAGTGGGGGCAACAGACCGACGAGGCGACGAGCGAGCATGGTCTTGCCCGATCCGGGTGGTCCGGTCATCAAGAGGTGATGCCCGCCGGCGGCAGCGACTTCGAGCGCGAGGCGCGCGATCGTGTGACCACGAACGTCGGCAAGGTCGTCTGGGTCGTCGAGCGCGAGCGGAGGAGGTGGTTCCTCTCCCCTCGACCACGGTTCGTCGCCGTTGAGCGCGTCGACGAGCGATTTGAGATCGACCGCGCAGCGGACCGATCGCGGCCCGACCATCTCGGCCTCGGGAGCCGATGCCGGCGGCACCACGACGTCGTAGGCCCGCAGCGCATCGACCAACGACAACGTGCCGGGAACATGGCGCAGTGCGCCGTCGAGGCCGAGTTCGCCCACGAACGCACGACCCGACACCGCATCGGGGTGCAACTGTTCGCTCGCCACGAGGATGGCGACGGCAATCGCGACATCGAGTGACGCTCCGAGCTTGCGCAGCGTCGATGGCGCCAGGTTCACCGTCGTGCGGCGATCGGGCCACTTGAACCCAGCGGTCAGCAGCGCCGCTCGTACTCGATCGCGGGACTCACGACACGCGGTGTCGGGCAGACCCACGACGGTGTAGCCGGGTAGCCCGTTGGCGACGTGCACCTCGACGGTGACCTCGACGCCGTCGATGCCCGACAAGGTGGCGGAGGGGACGGTGGCGAGCATTGCTCCCCCGTTCTGCGGGTCGTCTCACGACGACATCGACTCGAGGGCGATTGCTCGCCGAAGCCGGCCGAACCTATTCGTGCTGCGACCCCATGTCGGGAGCCGTTCGCACCGAACTCAGTCGGTGGGCAGGCCCTCGCGCGTCCAGCGCGCCACGGCGGTGATCTGCTCAGGGGTCAGCTTCTTGCCGAACGCCGGCATCGATCCCTTGCCGTTGGCGATGAGCGCAACCTCATCGTCGATGTTGGGGTACTTGGTGGTGACGACTCCGGCCAACTTCTTGCCGAACCCTCCCTGACCCCGGCTGCCATGGCAACTCGAACAGTTCGCCTTGTAGACGCTCATGCCCTCGGCCAGCACCGGGTCGGAAGGAACCGTGGTGGTCGTGGTCGAGGAATCCGATCCCGAACAGGCCGCGAACACCGAAGCTCCGAACACGACGAGCAGGCCAGCGGCGAGGACACGGGGGGAACGCACGACCGAGACCCTACCGGTTCGCCCCAACGCACCGCATCGCGCGACGAGCGGCGATACTTGTCGTGTGGGATTCGATCCGCATCGCAAGCAGACGCGCACACCGTTCGACTACGTGATGGTGGGCGCCGCATTCGCCATCGTCATCGCGCTCGTGGTGTGGGCCCTGCTGGGCTGACATGGCCGACGAACTCGATCCGATGGGCCTCACCGTCGAGGTGCGGGTCATCCAGCCCTACCAGGCGCTCAAGTCGTACGTGTGCCCCGGCTGCAACCGTGACATCCCCGCCGGAACGGGCCACATCGTGGCGGTGCCTCACGATGCACCCGATCTGCGTCGGCATTGGCACAAGGGTTGTTGGCGGGCCCGCGATCGCAGGCGACCGAGGAACTAGGAGCAGACATGGAACTCGTGTTCATCCGACATGGTCAGCCGCAGTGGGACATCGACGGCCGCGGTGTCGATGACCCCGTACTCACCGAACTCGGCCATCGACAGTCGGCACTACTGCCGAAGTTCTTCGAGACGCGTCCGATCGACCACCTGTTCGTCTCACCGCTCATCCGCGCCCAGCAGACCGCGGCTCCGGTGATCGAAGCAATGGGAGTGGAACCGGAGACCCTTCCGTGGCTGGCTGAGATCCGCGCTCCGGTCTGGCAGGGCACGCCCTCGGAGGTGATCGAGCAGGCGTTCGCCACCCAGCGCGGTCGCCCGGTCGAGGAGCAATGGGAACCCATCCCCGGCGCCGAATCGTTCCGCGACTTCCACACTCGCGTCACCGACGGGCTCACCGACCTGCTCGCCCGTTTCGACTGCGTTCGCACGCTCGGATTCCCCGCTCTGTGGCGTCTCGACCACGAGGGCCCACGCATCGTCATCGTCGCCCATTCGGGCACGAACGCCGTCTGCCTCAGTCACCTGCTCGGCATCGAGCCGGTGCCGTGGGAGTGGGAGCGATTCGTTGCGTTCCACGCCTCGATCAGCGTCGTGAAGCCGATGCACATCGCCGAGGCGTTCTCGTTCAGCCTGTTCCGGTTCTCGAACACCGAACACATGCCCGAGGACATGCACACGCGCTGAGCAGCGCCTACTTCTTCTTGTCGGACTTCTTGCGGGCTCGGTCGCGCTCGTCGGCGAGATGCATCGCGAGTGCTGCGCCGACGATCCCGGCCTCGTTGTGCAACTCGGCCGGCACGACGGGTGTGCGGCAGGTGAGCAACGGGAGGAACTTGTCGGCCTTCTTCGATACGCCACCGCCGATGATGAACAGATCGGGCCAGAACAGCGCCTCGACCATGCGCAGGTAGTCATCGACGCGCGACGCCCACTCCGGCCAGTCGAGCTCGAGTCGTTCACGCACCGACGCCGCCGCCCACTTCTCGGCGTCGTCACCCCGCAGCTGGAGATGACCGAGTTCGGTGTTGGGCACGAGGTCGCCGTCGTGCACGAGCGCACTGCCGATGCCGGTTCCGAGCGTGATCATGAACACCACACCGCGGTGACCCTTGGCCGCTCCGAATCGAACTTCAGCCACGCCAGCGGCATCGGCGTCGTTCACGACCGTTACCGGGCACCCCGTGGCCCTCGAGAAGATCGACTGCGCATCGGCATCGATCCAGGAGTGATCGACGTTGGCGGCCGTGTGCACGACACCACTCCGCACGACGCCGGGGAAGGTGCACCCGATGGGCCCCTTCCATTCGAAGTGTTCGACCAGTTGCACGATCACATCTGCGACCGCATCGGGCGTCGAGTGCTCAGGGGTGAGCAGCCGAGCACGATCGGTGACGAGCGCCCCCTTCTTCGTGTCGACGACCGCGGCCTTGATGCCCGTGCCACCGATGTCGATGCCGAGGACCTTCATCACGCACCGCTGCCGCGCACTCGCAGCGCGCGATACCGAGTGATGAGCGCGTTCGTCGACGAGTCGTGGGCGAGTGCGGGTGTCGTATCGGCGGTGAGTTCGGGAATGATCGCCTGCGCCAGCTTCTTGCCGAGCTCGACTCCCCACTGATCGAACGAGTCGATGTTCCAGATGGCGCCCTGGGTGAACGTCTTGTGCTCGTAGAGCGCGATCAACTGACCCAACACCGACGGCGTGAGCGACGGCGCGAGGATCGACGTCGTCGGGTGATTGCCGTTGAACGTACGGGCCGCCACCTGCGCCTCGGGCACACCATCGGCCCGCACCTCGTCGGCCGTGCGACCGAATGCGAGCGCCTCGGGCTGGGCGAAGAAGTTGGCCATGAAGATGTCCTGGTGCTCGTCGACCTCGTGAGCGGGGTTGATCAGACCGATGAAGTCGGCAGGGATGAG
>CAYVUO010000197.1:0-3600 GCA_964454715.1 uncultured Bifidobacterium sp.
GGTCAACGGCAAGCGCTTCGCCGTCAAGGTCTTCGTGCCCGCCTCACAGGCCGGCGCTGTCGTGGCCGCCGGTGCGGCCGGTGGCGGCGCCGCTCGTCCCCGTCGTTCGGGTGGCGGTGCCGGTGGCGGCGCAGGCGGCGGATCCGGTGCGGTGGCCGTGCCCATGCAGGGCACCATCGTGAAGGTGCTCGTCGAGGTCGGCCAGGAGGTCGAGGCCGGCGCCACGGTGTGCGTGCTCGAGGCGATGAAGATGGAGAACAACATCACCGCCGACAAGTCGGGCACGGTCAAGGAGGTCAAGGTGGCCCCCGGTGACTCGGTCGGTTCCGGCGACGTCGTCGTCGTGATCGAGTAGTCGCAGACCGCTCAGCGCACCCAGCCCGAGGGCGAGGGCAGCGGCAGATCGAGATACGTCACGATGCCCGGCGCAGCTGCGCACACCGACTCGACCGCGTCGACTGCCGGCAGTGACGTCATCACCATGCCCAGAACCATGTAGTCACTGAACGACTTCGGTCGGAAGTCGGCGGGCGGGAACACCTCGAGCTTCGTACGCACCGACGGCATGCCGTCGATCTCGACGATGTACCCGTGCTCGACCTTCCAGTCGGGTTCCAACGTGCGGCCCTTGCGCCAGCGCACATCGCACGAGACCACCTTGCGATCGCCGATCCATCCCTGCCAACTGGCCGCGACGCCGGCCACACACCCCGCATCGATCGACCACGATCCGAGATCGAGGAACTCGGTGGTGATCGCGTACTCGGTCTCGCATCGCACCTCATCGAACTCGACGCCGAGTGCCCGACCCATCAGGTGCACTGCGTCACCGAACACGGCGGTCCCCTGTGCCGTCAATGCATGGAGTTCGGGGTCGTCCGGTCGTCGGCCGTAGCCGACCGACAGTTCGGTGTCACCGGAGTCGTAGCCGGTGGAGTCGACGGATTCGAGCATGCGAATCGAATCGATGCGATCACACACTCCCGCCGACACGATGCCGAGCAGGTTGGCCATGCCGGGGTTCATGCCCGATCCGAAGATCGAACTGCCACCGCGCTCGCACGCATCGATGATCCTCTGACGGTCAGCGCCAAGTGCATGACCGGTGATGAAGCCCGCGGTGGCTGTGACGTTGATGCCGGATTCGAGGATGCGCACGAGGTGATCGACATTCGGCCACTTCGGGTTGTAGATCACGCAGTCGGGACGCAGTGCGAGCAGCGCGTCGATGTCATCGGTGGCGAATACTCCCGTCGGCTCGATGCCGCACAGCTCACCCACATCGCGACCGACCTTGTCGGGCGACCACGCGTAGCAACCGACCAGTTCGAGACCGGGATTCGCCATCGTGGCGATCACCGATCGCTGCCCCACATTGCCCGTCGTCCACTGCACGACGCGTCGCACCCTCTGTTCCCCCATGACGTCCCCCTCCTCGTTGACAGGAGGTTAGGGCGCGTCTAGCGGGTGCTGATGACGATCGTGCCGCCGGCCTGATCGGGAAGCCCGCGATGCAACGAACCGCCGATCCCGGTGCCGAACACGAGGAGCATGGCCGCGACGGAGAACGGGCCGAACGGAAAGGCCAGTGCGCACCACGGCGGCAACGAGCGCAACAACGACTGCGCCGGAGTGGGGCGTCGGCCATCGGTGTAGCGGACCACCCTCAACCCGGCGATGGCCTTGCCCAGGGTGCGGCCGGTGAGCGCGACCGAGATGGTCTCGTAGGCAACGGCGACGACGGCGAGTGCGGGAAGCAGCCACAGCGGCACATCGATCTGCAACTGCCCGGAGACGGTGTGCGTGGAGAGCGCGATCACGATCAGCGCGGGCGCCGACAACAACGCGAGGTCGAACGCACGACCGCCGAACCGCGGACCGGGTGCGGCCAGGCTGTAGGGACCCGACGCCGGGAAGTCCTCGGCCGTGGGAAGCGGGCGCTCGGTGGGCGCCGGAAGGTCACTCGGCGGCATCGGAGGGAGCCCCGGCCATCGAGGGGTGAACGAACAGCGCCTCGTGCAGGTCGATCACTCGCAGGCCCGCGCTCACGGCGAGGGCGACGACGGCGATGAGCTCGGCGGCATGACGACCCACGATCGACCCCCCGAGCACGACACCGGTGGCCGGGTCGGAGATGATCTTCACGAACCCTCTGGGGTCGTCCTCGATGAGGGCCTTGGCGTTCGAGGAGAACGGCACCTTGGTGACGCGGATCTTGCGGCCCGAAGCGAACGCGTCGGCCTCGGCCAGGCCGACATCGGCGATCTCGGGCACCGTGAAGATCGCGGAGGCGGCCTTCTCGTAGTCGATGTGGCGATGGGGGCCGGTGTGGAGCCCCATGGCGTGCTCCGCGATCTTGCGGCCCTGCATCGAGGCCACCGAGGACAACGGGAGCTTGCCCGAAACATCACCGGCGGCGTAGACGCCGGGAACCGAGGTGAGGCAGTTGTGATCGGTGCGCACATAGCCGCCATCGGTCTCGATGCCGAGTGACTCGAGTCCGAGACCATCGGTGTTGGGGATCGAACCGATGGCGAACAACGCATGCGAACCGGTGACGCGGCGGCCGTCGCTGCACTCGATGACGACACCGTCGCCCTCGACGCCACCACCGATGGCCTTCGCCCCCTTCAACAGCTGCACTCCGCGCTCGAGGAAGTTGGCCTCGAGCGCGGCGGCCACCTCGGGGTCCTTCAAGGGCAGCACCTGTTGACGACTCACGATCAACGTGACCCGACAACCGAACGAGGCGAACATGTGCACGAACTCGACACCGGTGACGCCGGAACCCACGACGATCAGATGCTCGGGCAGTTCCACTGGCGGGTAGGCATCACGAGTCGTGAGCATGCGCACGCCGTCGATCGCAGCCCACTCGGGGATGCGCGGTCGACTACCAGTGGCGAGCAGCACGACGTCCGCGTCGATGATCTCCTCGCCCTCGGCGGTCGTGACCGCCACTTCGCGCGCACTCAGCATGCGGCCGGTGCCGCTGATGAGCCGCACACCTTGGCTGCGAAGCAGCTCCGTGGTCGATCGTTCGAGCCGATCACCGATCGACTCGATGCGCTGTCGCAGCGCGTCGAAGTCGAGGGACGCCGAGACCTCGGTGAGGCCCATGTGCTCGGCGTCGGAGATGTCGGCCAGCACGCTGCCCGTGGCGATCATCGCCTTCGAGGGGATGCAGTCGCGCATGTGCGCTCCCCCGCCGACCACCTCGCGCTCGATCATCGTGACCTCGGCCCCGAAGCGGGCGGCGTAGGTGGCGGCGGTGTTGCCCGCAGGTCCCCCGCCGATGATCACGAAGCGCTTGGCCATGACTCGCAACGCTACCGGTCGCAACGGCCGGTCCCGGCGGGCTGACCCCTCAGGATGACACGCGAGGAGGCCGCCTCCTACGCTGGCCCGATGACGACCGAAGACTTCCCGACGGCCTGGAGCGAAGCTGCCTCGAAGGACCTCAAGGGTGCCGATCCGGCCTCCCTCGTGCGCACCACCCCCGAGGGCATCCCCGTGAAGCCGCTCTACACCGCGGCCGACCTCGAAGCGCTCGGCGATGTCGACACGCTGCCCGGATTCGCCCCGTTCACACGCGGCGTT
>CAYVUO010000198.1:0-513 GCA_964454715.1 uncultured Bifidobacterium sp.
CGATGTTGCCGAGACCATCGAGGTGACCACTGCCGCTGTGCACGAACTCGAACCGACGTCGTTCGATCTCGTGGTGGCCAACATCGGTGCCGCAACGCTTCGATCGTTGGCTCCGGCGTTGGTCGACCTTCTCACGTCAACGGGCGTCCTCGTCCTCAGCGGAGTGCTCGAGGAACAGTCGCTGCAGGTCCTCACCCAGTTTGAGGGGGAGGGATTGCGGCACCACGAAATCGTCGAACTCGAGGACTGGCGTTCGCTGGTGATGGTGTGGAATGACGATGACCCCGGAGCCGTTCACCGGAATCGGTGAAGAGGCGGACTCCTCGTCGGGAACCCACTAGGTTGCGGCCATGGCTGACACCAAACCTTCCGTGACCATTCCCGACACCGCGCCACCGACCGATCTCGTGATCGAGGATCTCGAAGTGGGTACCGGCGCCGAAGCCGTGGCCGGGGCCAACGTCACCGTGCACTACGTGGGCGTGGCCTGGAGTGACGGCAAGCAGTTCGATG
>CAYVUO010000198.1:523-3599 GCA_964454715.1 uncultured Bifidobacterium sp.
CGCCGGTTGGGATCAGGGCGTGGCCGGGATGAAGGTCGGTGGTCGTCGAAGCATCACCATCCCGTCGCATCTCGGCTACGGCGATCGCGGTGCTGGTGGTGTGATCAAGGGCGGCGAGACCCTCGTGTTCGTCGTCGATCTCCTCAACGTCGGCTAGGACGCTGTTCGTCGCTCGATCTGCCGGGTCCGCCAACGCGTGTACCGGCTGGGTTTGGGCCAACTCGTCACCTCGGGAACGAGCGGTTCGATCGTGCGCGCTCGCAGCGCTCCCACCCACACCCCGCTGCCATAGGCCACGTCGTCGGCCAGTCGTAAAGCCACATAGGGCAGTGGCGGCACGTCCGGTCGCGCCCGTAGCCAGTCCAGCAGCGGCGGCGCGAGGACGCCGGCCAACAACGCCAACTTGAGCCGTCGCCACGGAATGAACGCGATGGCCAGTGCGGTCACGGGCCACAGTGGTCGAACGAGACCTTGGGCGATCGTGCGCCCGGCGCTGAGGTGACCTCGTCCGGCGAGTTGCGCGGCGACGGGCATGGGCCGGGAGAGCCCATCGAGTTTGCCGCTGAGCATGCCGGCGGTGGCCCCCACGACCGCGCCGGCGGCGAACGGGTGGCCCGTGGCGATCAGCCCCCAGGTCGCAAGGCTCCAGCCCGAGGCCTCGATCGGCACGAGCGCGCCCGGATGGCGTGTGGCCAGCGGACCGGCGGACGTGCCGTAGTCGAACCGCCGCCGCAACCACGCCCAGGGTGAGGTGCGGTGACGATGACCGATGGTGACGCTCGGTTCGTAACGAACGGTGTGTCCGGCCTCATCGAGTCGCCAGACGAGGTCGACGTCCTCGCCGACCCGCAGGGATTCATCGAATCCGCCGGCGTCGACAAGGGCATCGACGCGACAGACCAGCGCGGCGGAAGGGACGTAGGACAGTCGCGTGCGGGCGCGGACGCGACCACGTTCGCTCCCGCGGTCGAGTGATGCATGCCGACGTTCGTAGCGTGTGAGCCACGGGTGATCGGGAACCCCGAGGGGTTCGATGGCGGTGATTCGCGGAGCCACGATTGCGACGTCAGGATCGACGAAGTGATCGAGCAGTGACTCGATCCAGCCCGGTCGTGGGAGACAATCGGCATCGAGGAACGCCACCACGCGCGTGTCGACGAAGGCGAGACCGGTCATTCGGGCGGCCGCCGCTCCGCCGTTCTCGGGGCGACGGATGCATTGCACCTCGACACCATGGATCGTTCGCGATGGAATGGCGATGGGGTCGGGACTCGCATCGTCCACCACGATGATGCGAGCGACATCGCCGATGCCATCGAGCAGTCCTGCTTCGAGTTCGCCGTACGCGGGAACGACGACAGTGACGTCGGTGGCGCGCAGACCGCTCGGTTCGGCCACGGGCTGCAGGAGACCACCGTCGAGGAGTCGACGTACGAGGGAGGTCGCTCCCTTGCCCGGCGGTATCGCTGCCCCGGCGAGGAGATCGTCGAGCAGATCCGCGCCCCGTTCGCTGATGCGCACGATCCGAAGGGGTGATCCGCCCAACAACACGGTTCCGCGTTCACGGCGTTGGAGTGAGGCGTCGGCCACGACGTGCCGACCGACGAGGTGCTCGTCGCCCATCAGCCGAACACCTTGTCGATCGTGCGAGCGAGATCGGCCACCAAGGTGAGGAAGAGTTCGTTCCCATGCGCCGCGGAGGCAGAGGTGGGGTCGCCCAAGATCCCGTTGGGACTGACGGCGCCCACTCCTTCGTTCTGCAACGTCTCGAGGAGTTCGCCGATCGGTGCATCGACGCCGGGTTCCATGGCATCGATCCGCACACACGTGGGATCGAGGGCGAGAAGGATCGAGGTCTCGCTGTGTCCGGCATGGGCGTCGCCACCGGGAATGGACGGTGACCACGCGACAACGGTGCGCCCCTCGTGGTGCAGGATCGCGCGTGCCGCGAGTACCGCATCGAGATTGCCGCCGTGACCGTTGACGTAGACAACGCCGCGGAACGAATCGGCCGAGCGCGCCAGTTCGACGAGCACCGTGGTCAATGCATCGGTGCCGATCGACATCGTCCCGGGAAAACCGGCGTGTTCTCCCGATGAACCGACGGCAATGGTCGGACCGAGGAGGAGATCGGCGCGAAGTCCGCAGACGTGTTCGGCGAGCGCGACCGCGATCCGGGTATCGGTATCGAGAGGAAGGTGAGGTCCGTGTTGTTCGAGGCTTCCGACGGGAATGACGACGATCGAGGACTGGGATTCGACCTCCGTCCAGGTCAGGTCACCGAGTGTCGCCGTCGACTCCATGGGTTCCATCGTCGCATCGAACGGGACCGCTGCCCACCCCTCAGCCATGGAGTGCTTCGGCAAGCGCATCGGGAACCGAGGACGGGCCCCGCACCGTCACGCATCGCCCCCCGACGGCATCAGCGAGCTCCCGTGCGTTCTCGCAATCGTCTTCCGGGGCGAGGATCACGAGTTCGTCGAGTTGCGCCGCGGTGCTCTCGGGATCATCACCGGCGGTGGCGCGACCGTCGGACAGCAACAAGGTGATGCGGCGGGTGGCCGAGGAGCGGTGCAATTGTCCGGCGGCGGCGCGGAAGGCGAGGGCGAGATCGGTCGTTCCGAACCCGCGCAGGCGGAACAACTGATTGACGACATCCTCCGGATCGCGCCCCGAACCTTGTGGTGTGATCACGATGGCGTCGTCGGAGAACGCGATGACGCTGGTATCGGTTGGAGCCCGCCACAGCGACGCGGCTGCGGCGACTGCCGCGGTGGCGAGCCGTTCTCCGCCCATCGAACCGCTCCGATCGATCAACAGGCACAGCGCGAGATCGGGTTTGGCCCAGTCTCGGGCAGTCAGGTCCTCGAGCGATGGTGCATCGTTGCGCGCGCGGGCGGCCGCAATGGTCTCGAGACTGCGGTCGATATCGAGTTCGCCGCCGCGATCGGCGCGCCGGTGATGGAGGCGACCGATCCCCGTTCGTCTCGGTGCACCCGTGCGGACGACATCGACTACCACGCGACCAGCCATGGCGCGTGCGAGCTCTCGCAAACGTTCGTCGGTGGCGCCGGTC
>CAYVUO010000199.1:0-3560 GCA_964454715.1 uncultured Bifidobacterium sp.
GTCCATGTCGATGAGGTTGAGGTCGGCCTTCTTGCCCTCGGCGATCACACCGCGGTCGGTGAGGCCGTAGAGGTTCGCCGTGTCGTGCGTCTGCTTCTTCACGACGTACTCGAGTGGCAGTCGTTCGCCACGGGTGCGGCCCTTGGCCCAGAACGACAGCAGGTAGGTCGGGTACGACGCGTCGCAGATCATGGCGCAGTGTGCGCCACCGTCGGACAGGCCGGAGACACCGGCGGGATGCAGCAGCATCTCTCGCACGGCGTCCTGGTTGCCGTGGGAGTAGTTGAAGAACGGCAGCATCGTCATGGCACCCGCACCGTGCTGCGCGTAGGCGTCGTAGAGCACCTCGAGCGGGTCGCGACCCTCGCGCTCGGCGATGGCGCCGATGGTGCGATCGGGGGTCTGCTCGTAGTCGGGCACTTCGCCGAAGGCATAGGTGCGGCCCACCATCATCTGCGCCAGTCCGTTCATGCCGTCGAACAGCACCGCGGGATCCGAAGGCAGATCGGTCTCGGACAGGATGCGAGCGCGCACGTCAGGAGTGCACAGTGCTGCGGCGAGGTCGTCGCGCGACAGGGTGCGCTTCAACTCGACGTAGGTGGGCCGCTTCGAGAACGCATGGTGGCCCGGGAACCCGAGCAGCATGCCGAACGGACGGGCCGCGACCTGCGGATAGATGGGGGAGCCCGCCTCGTGAGCGGCCAGCGACTCGCTCATGATCTCGCGCCACAACTCGGGTGCGGCGTCGACCTGGATGAGCGCGAACGACACGGGTCGGTCGATGTCGGCGGCGAGCCGCTTCATCCATTCGACCTCGGTGCGGGGAGCGACGATGTCCTCGCCGGCGGCGCCCATCGGTGCGAGTTCGAACACGGCGTGGCCACCGCGAGCCATGGCGCGTCCGAGACCGAACAGTTCATCTTCGGCGGCGAAGGTGCCGGGCACCGGTTCGCCGTTCATGGCGCGATGGCCGAGCGTGCGTGAGGTGCTGAAGCCGAGCGCGCCGGCCTCGACGGCTTCCTGCACGTGCTTGGCCATGAGATCGATGTCGTCGGGCGACGCCGGTTCGTTGCGCGCGCCGCGATCGCCCATCACGTAGGTGCGCACCGCGCTGTGCGCGATCTGCACGCCGTAGTCGACGGCGAGTTCGCGTCCCTCGATGCGATCGAGGTAGGCGGGGAACGACTCCCAACCCCAGGTCATGCCGGCGCTGAGTGCGGTGCCGGGGATGTCCTCGACGCCCTCCATCAACTCGATGAGAGCGTCCTCGTAGCCGGGGCGCACGGGAGCGAAGCCGACCCCGCAGTTGCCGCTCACGATGGTGGTGACACCGTGCTGGCTCGAGGGTTCGAGCAGGTCGTCCCAGGTGACCTGACCGTCGTAGTGGGTGTGGATGTCGACGAAGCCCGGCGGGACGATGAGGCCGGTGGCGTCGACGGTCTCGGCCGCCTCACCCTCGAGCCCTCCGCCGCGGCGCACGGCGACGATGACGCCGTCGCGGATGCCGATGTCACCGACGAACCGGTCGGATCCGGTGCCGTCGACGATGGTTCCGTTGATGATCTTCAGGTCGAACATGTGGCCCCCCTCTTCACCGGGAGACGCTACTACCTGCCCCTGCGAGGCCTGCCCGGCCCGGCGTCAGATGCAGATCGCTCCGCCGTTCACGCCGATGGTCTGGCCGGTGATCCACTCGGCGCCATCGGAGGCGAGGTACGCGCAGAACTCGCCGACATCGTGACCGGTGCCGTGGCGGGGCACGGGGTTGTGCGATCCGCTCCCGGGCAGTCCCTCCATGCCGCCGAGGGCGAGCGAGTTGCAGGTGACCCCGTAGGGGCCGACCTCTTGGGCCACGTGCTTCATGAGCCCGATGGCACCGGCCTTCGCTGCGCCGTACATCGACACCCGGATCGGCATGCCCATGCGTCCGGCCTCCGACGCGATGGTGATGACGCGACCCCAGCCCCGATCGCACATGCCGGGTAGCGCGACGCGGGTGCAGTTCATGACCCCGAAGAGACCGAGGTCGATGAAGCGGGGCCAAAGTTCGGGATCGGAATCCTTGAAGTCGACCTGGGGGAACCCGCCCGCCGGGATGCCAGCGTTGTTGACGAGGATGTCGACGGGGCCGGCGGTGTCGAACGCGGCGGCGACAGCTGCGTGGTCGGTGACATCGAACGGCAGCGGTCGCGCACCGAGTTCAGCGGCGACGGCCTCGGCCCGATCGGGGAACAGGTCGTTCACGATCACGGTGGCCCCGGCGGCGACGAGCGAGCGAGCGATGCCTACCCCGACTCCCTGACCGGCGCCGGTGATGAGCGCGGTGCGACCCTCGAGTGTCATCGAGCGCTCCCGTCGAGGTTGCGTATCTCGAGCGCGAATTCGTCGATGTTGTCGAGGCTCACGGTGACGCGTCCGGTGACGTCGGGAGCACAGTCGCACAGCACGATCGTCCCCTCGACCATCTCCTCCATGGATTCGATCTGATCGGGACGCAGACGATCACCCACGAGCGCAGCGGCACCCTCCGACAGCACTGCGGCCCGCGGCTCGACGGTGTTCACGCGCACGCCGGTGCCGAAGAGCTCCATGGCCAGACCATTGGTGATGCGATTGAGGGCGGCCTTCGATGCCCCGTAGGCCGAGATGTTCACCGACGTCGCGACGATCGGCTCGCTGGGGCCGGGCCACAACTTGGCGCTCCCGCTCGACAGGTTGACGATCCATCCCTCGCCGGCCTCGACCATCGCCGGTGCAGCTGCGAGCGAGAGGTCGAGTGGGGCGTTGACGTTCACCTCGAACATGATGTTGCGACGCTTCACCGAGAAGCCCGTGAGCGGGGCCTGGATCGACGCCGCCGCGTTGTTGATGAGGATCTCCACGTGGCCGCCGAGTGCAGCCTCGGCCTCGGGAATGACGCGGAGCCGATCGACGGGGTCGGTGAGATCAGCCACCACCACTGCGACATTCGTGCCGTAGCGCGCGAGCCGGTCTCGAGTGGCGTTGAGGCTTCCCTCGAGGTGCTCGTGTTGGTCGAGCGTGCGGGCGGTGAGCACGACATCGGCGCCCTCGGCAGCCATGCGCTCGGCGATCGCAGCGCCGATGCCACGGCTCGAACCGGTGACCACCACACGTCGGCCGGCGAAGCGCCCGGACATCAGAGGCCCTTCTCGGCGACGAAGCCGTCGATGCATTCGCCGATGTAGTTGCAGTCGTCATCGGAGAGTGAATGGTTGTTGGGCAGGATGAGGCCCCACTCCATCACCCGGTCGGCGTTGGGAAGTCCGTCCGACGGCACGCGGAATTCGCGGCCGCGCAACATGGGCTGGCGGGTGATGTTGCCGGTCCAGACCATGCGGGTGTCGACGCCGTGGGATTCCATCCACTGCTGCAGATCGGCACGTCGGATGCCCGAGTCGGGCTGGATGATGAACGGGAACATGTGCCATCCCGTCTCGATGCCCTCGGTGAGCCGCGGCAACACGAACAGGTGCGGGTACTTGGCCAAGTGGGAGCGGGTGATCTCGAAGTTGCGCTGACGGCGGGCGAGGTTGTCGGAC
>CAYVUO010000200.1:0-3515 GCA_964454715.1 uncultured Bifidobacterium sp.
GGCTTCACGTGGGAGCACCCAGCGCACATGTACTTCAAGCGTGCGAAGTCGTCGGAGCTGCTCTTCGGCGATCCGACCTACCACCGCGAGCTGCTCGCGCAGCGCATCGGCATCTGATCGTTCTCGTCGCCCGTCGACGGAACCGTCATGCTCATCGTCCTCGTCGTCGTCGCCATCCTGGCGGTGCTCGTCATCGCGCTCGTCGCGGTGGGCCGTCTCACGGGATCGCTGGAGGGTCAGGCTCGCACGGCCATCTACGACCTCGACGAAGCGGTGGTGTTCGTCGCTGATCGCCTCCCCGCCGAGGCGACGGCGAACCTCAGCTTCGACGACGTGCGCACACTGCTCACCTGGCACCTCGAGTACCTCGAGGGATCGGGCGTGGCCCGCAAGCAGGGCGTCAACGATCCGGCGGCAGGGCCGTTGTTGGCATCGGAGGACGACGCGCTCGCGTGGGTGCTCGGGCGCGCCGGCGATGCGGGACTCGAGTGCGACGACGTGTGGGCGGCCCAGGTGATCGTCGCGAACGAGCAGTACCTCGAGGCCATCGGCGCCATCGGCACGATCGTCGGTCCCGAGTAGGAGATCTCGCCCGCGGGACTCGCCCTCGACACGGTCGCGCTGCTGACGAGAGGTACGCTCGCACCATGGAGCGTCCGGTCAAGTTCGAACACAACCGCTGGGTCGGCGACAAGCGCACGCAGGTCGTCTACGACGTCGACAATCTCGACGATCCCGCGATCATCGACGAGCTGATGGAGGCCGAGACCTTCATCTGCTTCGGACCCGACACCCTCGAAGAGGCGCGCAACCGCTGCTACAAGCCCTACAAGGGCGATGGCAGCGGACGCGGTTCGACCGAGGACTGACCTCGCGTCGCTCCGGAGATGGACAAGCTCTTCCGATCCGGCGCCATCGAACTCGCTGGTCACCTCGCCCGCCCGCGCATAGCGGCGGGAACGACGGTGCCCGGTCTCGTCATCTCCCACGGGCTTCCCCATCTCAACCAGGGCGGACGCCTGTCGGCGCGTTCGTTCCCCGAACTCGCGGACCGCATCGCCAACGAGATGGGTTGGATGGTGTTGGTCTTCACGTTCCGCGGCTGCGGCGACAGCGAGGGGGACTTCTCGCTGCGGGGCTGGCGCGATGACCTGCTCGCCGCCGCTGCGCATCTCCGTTCCCTCGACGAGGTCCGCGGCGTGTGGCTCGCCGGTTTCGGCAGCGGTGGGTCGTTGTCGATCTGTGCTGCGGCCGATGATCCCGAGATCCGTGGCGTCGCGGCCATGGGTGCACAGGCCGACTTCGATGACTGGTCGAACCATCCGCGTCGGTTGCTGTTGCATGCGCGGGCGACGGGCATCATCCGTGCCGCGTCGTATCCATCGAACTTCGATGACTGGTCGAATGGCATCCGCGACATGCGCGCGGTGAGTGCGATCCGACGCGTCGCCCCCCGGCCGGCACTGATCATGCACGGTTCCGACGACGACACGGTTCCGGTGCGCGATGCCCGCACGCTGGCCGAGGCTCACGGCAATGCTGATCTGCGCATCGTCGACGGTGGTGGTCATCAACTCCGTCACGATCCGCGCGCGGTGGCCATGCTGCTCGGGTGGCTCGATCGTCAACGTTCGGCCACCACGGCCGAACGAGTGCGTTAGCGAAGGAGCGGGTCGCCAGCCTCGGTGTCGATGCCGTGTTCGGCGATGACACGCTCGACCAGCCCGACGTCGACCTTCCCCTGACGGGCGAGCATCGACAGCACTGCCACCTCGACGTGAGCGGCGTCGGTCTCGAAGAACCGACGCAGTGCCTCGCGCGTATCGGAGCGTCCGAAGCCGTCGGTGCCGAGTGGCAGGAACGGACGGTCGACGAAGCGGGCGATCTGATCGGGAACGGCCTTCATGAAGTCGGTGACGGCGATGACGGGGGCGGTTCCCGAGCCGAGGAGTTCCGCTACCACGGCGACGCGCTCCGGCTCGCCGGGATGCAGACGGTTCCAACGTTCGGTCTCGAGCGCGTCCTCGCGCAGTCGCTTGTAGGAGGTCGCGCTCCAGAGATCGACGCCGATGCCGCGCGCAGCGAGCGCCGCCTGTGCGTCACGTGCGGCGAGGTTGGCCGCACCCGAGAACAGGATCGACGCTGCGACCTCGAGACCCTCGGGGGCGGGTGACCATCGGTAGAGGCCGCGCATGATGTCGTCGGCGGTCACGCCGTCTGGCGTCGCCGGCATCGGATAGTTCTCGTTGTAGGCGGTGAGGTAGTAAAGGACGCTGTCACCCGAACCGCCATCGACCCCGTACATGCGATGCAGCCCCTGCTCGACGACGGTCGCGAACTCGTAGGCGAACGCCGGGTCGTACGCCTGGCAACTCGGAACGGTCGAGGCGAGCACCAGCGAGTGGCCGTCCTGATGTTGGAGGCCCTCGCCCAGCAGCGTGGTTCGGCCCGCGGTGGCACCGATGAGGAAGCCCTTGGCCTGCGCGTCGGCCGCGGCCCAGATGAGGTCGCCGACGCGTTGGAAGCCGAACATCGAATAGAAGGTGAAGAACGGCACCATCGGCACACCGTTCGTGGCATAGGAGGTGCCGGCAGCGGTGAAGTCGGCGAGACCGCCGGCCTCGCTGATGCCCTCCTCGAGCAGTTGGCCATCGCGCGACTCCCGATACGAGATCAGCAGTTCGTGATCGACGGGCTCGTAGAGCTGTCCCATCGCGGCGTAGATGCCGAACTCCCGGAACAACGCGTCCATGCCGAAGGTTCGGGCCTCGTCGGGGATGATCGGCACGACGCGTGGACCGAAGCCCTCGGAGCGGCAAAGGCCGCGCAGCAGTCGGGTGAATGCAGTGGTGGTCGACACGGCCTGCGTGCCCGAACCGGCGGCGAACTCCGCGAACACCTCGTGGTCGGGCATCGCGAGCGGGCGGCGCACCGTGGTCGTGCGGCGGGGGAGTGCACCTCCGAGACGACGCCGCGACTCCATGAGGTAACGATGCTCGGGGGAGTCGACCGGCGGACGGTAGTAGGGGATCGAGCCGCCCTCGAGCGCAGAGTCGGGGATCTGATCGGTGAGCTTGAGACGGTCGCGCAGCGCGCGGAGCTGCGTGAGATCCATCTTCTTGATCTGGTGCGTCGCATTGCGGCTCTCGACCGCAGCACCCAGCGCCCATCCCTTCACCGTCTTGGCGAGGATGACCGTCGGCGCGCCCTTCGATTGCGTCGCCGCGGAATACGCGGCGTAGACCTTCTTGTAGTCGTGGCCTCCGCGCGCGAGAGCGGTGAGTTGTTCGTCGCTCAGATGCTCGACGAGCTTGCGCAGTCTCGGGTCGGGTCCGAAGAAGTGCTCTCGGATGTACGCACCGCTCTCGACTGCGTAGCGCTGCCACTCGCCGTCGGGAGTGGAGTTCATCTTCGCGAGCAGCACGCCATCGACATCTCTAGCCAGCAGTTCGTCCCATCCTGCGCCCCAGATGACCTTGATGACGTTCCACCCGGCACCGCGGAAGACTGATTCG
>CAYVUO010000201.1:0-3513 GCA_964454715.1 uncultured Bifidobacterium sp.
ACCGCCGCCACCACCGGTGCCACCGGTGCCACCCGAACCAGCGGTCACACCGCCGCGACCACCAGTGCCACCGACGCCACCGGCCGTGCCATCGGTGCCGTTGCCACCTGCGCCACCGCCGGTCAGCGCGTCGGTTCCCGCCGTACCGTCGACGCCATCGAGTCCATCACCACCGCGACCACCGTTGCCATAGGGGCCGGCGTCACCACCGGCAGCTCCATTGAAGCCACCGCCACCGTTGCCGAGCGTGCTGCCGCCCTTGCCACCCTCGCACGGAGTGACCCCTGGGCATGACTGCGCGTCGAACGTGAAACCCGCGCCGAACGCACCGGTCGCATCGGGATGCTGCGCGGTGCCATTGCCGATGAGCGGCTCACCGGCGCACTGCGGGAGATCGACGATCAACGCGGCGACGACGGTCTCGGGTACGTAGTTCACCTCGGCGAGGTAGACGGAGTGCTGCTCGAGCCAACCGGGGATCGCATCGGGACACGCCACCGGCGTCACCGGTCCGCAGTCGACCGTGGCGGCATGCGCGGGCTTGGCGCGCAGTGCGAGGCCGGACATCGACACCGCGAGCACCATGAACGCGCCGAATCGCATTCGTCGCGGCAGTCGCGCCACGACGAGGCCGATGATCACCAGTCCGACACCGATGACGACCAGGGTCATCAGCCCGCTTCCGGAACCGGTCGTGGGAAGACAGGCATCAGTGGTCATCGGGGTTCCTCTCGGCGCGGTTCAGGAGCACCGAGATCACAGGATCCGCCCGCTCGCTGGTTCGATGGTGACTGTAGACCCCTCAGCCGAGGGACGCCGCCGTCTCGGCCGGCCCGAACTACCGTCCCCACCATGGAGTCCACACCGATCTTCCACCACATCGACGACATCGAGTGGACCCCCGTGCAACGTCAGCTCAACGCCGACGGCACCGAGTCGGTGGTGCGCGAGAAGTGGCCGATCATCCGACCGGGATTCCTGTCGGCCCACGTGCACTACGAGCCGCAGATGATCGTGCGACGCCATGGCCATCGCAGCAACCACGTCGTGTTCGTGCTCGGCGGTGGTGGCCGCATCGGCGACGAGTCGTGCGAGGCGGGCACGCACATCCACGTGCCACTCGGCGCTGCGTTCGGTCCCATCGTGGCCGGCCCCGAGGGCCTCACGTGTTGGGAGCTCAGCTTCGGCGAGTTCGGAGGATGGGGCGACCAACCCGAGTTGTACGAGCGCGAGATGACCGCCAGCGGTGCCTCTCCCCTGCCCGACCCTCCGCTCGACCTCGGCGACTGGTTCGTCGATCCGCGCGGCGATTGGGGTGGCGAACGTCCCTCGCCGAAGGTCGAGGGAATGCGCGAGGTGCTGCTGCGTCTCGACGAACTGCCATGGGTGGACGACGCGGGTGCGCGAACGAAGCACCCCATCGACACGCCCGAGTTCACGAGCACCTGGATCGAGATCGAACCCGGAGCCACCATCGAACGACCCGAGCGCGGTCAGCGACTCCTGTTCATCGTCGACGGAGATGCGGTGATCGCCGAAGGTCGTCGCACCGCAGGAACCCACATCGAGGTGCCGGTCGGCGCCACCCTCGGCCCGATCATGGGCGGTCAGTCGGGCACGACGCTGCTCGAACTCGCCGATCTCTCCTGATCAGGGAAGGTTCTCGAGGTCGTCCAAATCCTTCGGATGGCCACTCGCGAGCTTGTTCGTCTTCAGGTCATCGAGTGCGATGAGCGGGACCGTGGCGGAATCGACCGTAACGGAGTCCGCGCGCCGGAAGCACTCGTCGAACTCGACGCCATCGATGTCAGTGAGGATCTCGATGCGCAGAGGCGGCATTCCCATCCGCACCACCTGATTCGGTTCGACGAAGAGATTCACGCTGAGATCGTCGTGATCGAATCCGAACTCGCGGAGTGCAGCTAAGACCTTGACGCGTTCTCAGTTCGCCGAGCGATCCATACATCCATGTCGGCCGTGGCTCGTGGGTACCCATGCAAGGCAACGGCGAAACCGCCGACCAGCAGATACTCAACGCTGTGCGAGTTGAGCAATCTCAAGAACTCGCTGAAGTCGCCCGGAAACTCGATCGCTTCCATAGTTCAACCTCCGCAGTTCGAGAGCGTGACGAAGTCGCGCCTCGGCGCTCTGGCGATGCCAGAACTCCCGGTCGTCAGATGCCGCCTCGTCGAAGGAACGCACTTCGAGCACGGTCTTGTCCATGCGGAAATCCTACCGTTTGACGCTGGATGAAGTCTGGGGTTTCAGCGTTCGCTGCGCTTGACCACACGACAGGTCGGCAGCGTTGCCGGGTCGGCATGCAGCCAACGGAAGAACATGATGCCGACGCGGTGACCGCTGGTGTCGAGCCAGTTCGGCGTGCCGGGCTCACCGTCGGCGATCACGATCGTGACGGAGCCATCGGGATTCGCCGTCACCTGCTGATCATTCAGACATGATCGGCGGTCGGGGAAGCACTGATACCACCGGTCGCACAGCTGCAGCGCCCAATACGGCGCCTCGGGTGGTGTGAAGTCGACGACGATCACTTCATCGTCCTCGATCCGCCACCAGGTGTACGCATAGATCACGTCGGGGTTGGGAATGGCTGCGACGATGTCGTCGCTCGTGAGTCGCACGAACTCGTTGGGGTGCTCGCGCCGCTCCGGTGTCCAGAGCTCGTTGAGCTGCGCGTTCCATCGCAGCGACTGCGCCGCGCCTGCGATGCGGTACTCCATCTCGATCGGACCTGGCAGCACACTGCCCGGCGCCACCGCATCCGAACCGGCGTCGACGCGATCGATCGACCACTCGCCCCGCGACTGCGTCGCACGGTCGTGGAAGTACTGGCGCACGATCACTCGTGCCGCTTCGGGATGGCTGAACTCCCAGGAGAAGTTGCCGTCGGCGTCGATGAGTTCATCGACATCGACCGAGCGCACGATGGCACTGGCTCCCGACTCGCCGGCACCTGCGTAGACGGCGATGCCGACGTAACTCGCATCGCCGCGCGAACCCGAGATCCGGTAGAGCGAATCGGGTCGCACCGCAGCGACGTCGTAGTCGATGTCGGGGCCCGCTGCGCCCAAGTAGCGCACCGAGTCGAGCATCGTGAGGAACGACGGATGGTCGGGGTCGAGACGGATCGTCGAACTCTCACCGACGGCCGCGAGGATGCGGAGGATGTAGAGGTTGCCATCGGCCCGCTCGCGGTCGTTGAGCGGATCGGGATCACCCTCGATCCGCGACACCGCGAACGAGAGCGCATCCTGCATGGTGTTCCAGGCATCGGTCATGGGAGCAGGGTACGACAGGCCACCGATCCGGAACCGATTCGCCGAGCGCAGACCTCGTCGCTGCAGCAGAATGACGAGACGCATCGACTCCGGGG
Organism: uncultured Bifidobacterium sp.; assembly: GCA_964454715.1. Lineage (GTDB taxonomy): Bacteria > Actinomycetota > Acidimicrobiia > Acidimicrobiales > Acidimicrobilacustridaceae > Acidimicrobilacustris. The sequence goes on from CAYVUO010000201.1 coordinate 3,392, forward strand.
GGAATCATGACTGCGACCGACTGGTCAACCACGTTCGACTGGCTCGAGATCGACGGCGCGCCCGATTCGCCGTATCCCATCCATCACGACATCGCCATCCTCGGTTGGGACCGCGACGCCGG
>CAYVUO010000202.1:0-3498 GCA_964454715.1 uncultured Bifidobacterium sp.
GCCCCACCAAGCTTGATGGAGTTCGTTTGCGGTTTGTCAGCGATCTCGACGGCGCGACGAGTCTCGGTGGACTCTGGGCCGCCGGTGAGGTGGCGTGCACCGGCGTGCATGGTGCGAATCGGTTGGCCTCGAACTCACTTCTCGAGGGCCTCGTGTTCGGCGCACGTGCGGTCGACGCGATCTCTCGTGGCGTCACGCGCGCAGGACCGACCGGCGCCATGCGCGAGGTCGATGGATCGGCAGTGACGGTGGAGGTCGCATCGGTCGCACTCGAGGCTCGGGCGGACGACGCCGGCATCGCCGACGCGCGAGCGGCGATGCAACAAGCGATGTCACGCGGTGCCGCCGTGCTGCGCGACGCGGAATCATTGACTGCGGCTCGTGTGGCCGTCGCGTCGGCACGGGCATCTGCGGCGTCGGCGTCGGGACGCGATGCCTGGGAGCTCGCCGATCTCGCCACGGTGGCCGAAGCCATGCTCGTCGCTGCGACGGCGCGCACCGAGAGTCGGGGAGCGCACACCCGCACCGACGCGCCGGCCACCGAACCCGAATGGGCCCGGCGTCTGGTGGTGCGATGAGCGGCGGTTCGCCCGAGAGGGCCCCGGGGCAGCAGACTTCGGGCATGTCCCATGCCGTCGAACCGCCCCGAGCCGTCGTCGTCGAGGCGGTCGAGCGCGCGCTCGCCGAGGATCTCACTCCTCTCGGTGATCTCACCTCGGCGCTGTTGCCCACCGACCTCGTGGCCACTGCGGCGTTCGTGTCCCGACAGGCGGGTGTGTTGGCCGGCCGAGCGTGTGCCGACGAATCGTTCCGTCAGGTCGATCCCTCGATCGACGTCGAATGGTCCTGTGCCGATGGTGATTCGCTCGCACCGGGCACCGTGATCGCCACCGTGCGCGGTCCGCTGCACTCCGTGCTCACCGCCGAGCGCACGGCACTCAACTTCCTCGGTCACCTCTCGGGCATCGCCACTCGCACCCGCACCTTCGTCGACGCCGCGGCGAGCGGCGGCGCGGCACGCGTGTGGGACACCCGCAAGACGACACCCGGGCTGCGCGTACTCGAGAAGGCCGCCGTGCGCGCCGGCGGTGGTGCGAACCATCGTGGAAACCTCAGCGACTGGATCCTGCTCAAGGACAACCACATCGCTCTGTTCGGGATCTCCGACGCCGTCGCCCGTGCCCACACCATGTGGCCGGCGCGCACCGTGCACGTCGAGTGCGACACCATCGATCAGGCGCGCGAGGCCATTGCCGCCGGTGCCGACGCTCTGTTGCTCGACAACATGACCCCCGACCAGGTGCGCGAGTGCGTTGCCCTCGTCGCCGATCGCACCGATCGACCGCTGCTCGAGGCGTCGGGCGGCATCACGCTCGACACCATCGCCGCCTACTCGGCGGCCGGGGTCGACTGCATCTCCATCGGTGGTCTCACGAATTCGGCGCCGGTGCTCGACATCGGTCTCGACATGATCGGCGGCTGAGATGCTCCTCGTCGTCGATGTCGGGAACACCCAGACCGTCATCGGTCTCTACGAACTCGGTGACACCACAGCTGCCGGTCGGCGTCCCGAGGACGGTCTGCTCGACCACTGGCGCATCGCCACCGCAGCCGAACGCACCAGCGACGAACTCGCGGTCATGTTGCAGGGGTTCCTCGCGCTGCGGGGCACCTCGTTCTCACACATCGAAGGCATCGCCGTGTCGTCGGGTGTCCCTCGCGCCCTCGCCACGTTGCGCGCCGTCACCGATCGTCACTTCGACTTCGAACCCGTCGTCATCGAACCGGGTGTCCGCACCGGAATCCGCATCGACTACGACAATCCGAAGGAGGTGGGGGCCGATCGCATCGCGAATGCCATCGGCGCCTACGACATCTATGGCGGCCCCACGATCATCGCCGACTTCGGCACCGCGACCACATGTGATGCGGTCAGCGAGGATGGCGTGTATCTCGGTGGCGCGATCTCACCCGGAATCGAGATCTCGCTCGATGCACTCGTCGGTCGAGCGGCTGCTCTGCGCGCCGTCGAGTTGAAGGAGCCGCGCAGCGTGCTCGGACGTTCGACGGTCGAATCGATCCAGTCGGGTGTGCTCTTCGGCTTCGCGTCGCAGGTCGACGGTCTCGTCGATCGCATCGTCGCCGAGCTCGGTCCGTGCACGGTCGTGTCCACCGGTGGCCTGGCCGAGACGATCGCACCGTTCTCGCACCGCATCATGCACATCGAACCGTGGCTCACACTCCACGGCCTTCGGTTGGTCTACGAGAAGAACAACTGACTCAGGCTGCGGCGTTGACGGTGCCGAGCAGGTGCTCGGCAGCTGCCTCGAGTGCCGTGGTGGCCTCGGTGCCCGCATACGGAGCCAGCACCCGCTGACCCTCCTCGACGAACGAACGAGCGAGGTCGAGTGACTGTTGCACCGCGCTCGATGAACGCAGCAGCGCACGAGCAGCGGCGATGGCGTCGGGATCATCGATCGTTGCGGCCGATCCGTCGGCCGGCGTCACGCGGGCCAGCAGTGCCCGAAGTTCGCGGGCTTCAACACCACCGGCGGCGAGCATCTTGATGATCGGGAGCGTCCAGGTGCCCTCGACGAGATCGTGACCCGCGGGCTTGCCGAGTTCCTCGTCGGTCGAGGTGACGTCGAGGAGGTCGTCGACGATCTGGAACGCCATGCCGAATGAACGACCGAAGGTCGTGACCGCATCGATGTGATCACGGGGCAGACCGGCGACGATGCCGCCGACGCGACACGCCGTGCCGAGCAGCGATGCCGTCTTGCCATCGATCGACGAGAGATACGAAGCCTCGGTGCGCTCGGCGTTGAACGCGTCCTTCAATTCGAGGATCTGGCCCTCGCACAGTCGCCCGATGGTGGCGGCCAACAATCCCGCCACCTCGGTGCCGAGCGATGCCGCGATCTCCGATGCACGGGCGAGCAGGTAGTCGCCCGCGAGGATGGCCTTGAGGTTGCCCCACTTGGCATTGACGCTGGGCACGGTTCGACGCGTGGCCGCCTCGTCCATGACGTCATCGTGATAGAGCGAACCGAGGTGCACGAGCTCGACCGCCACCGCACCCATGATCACGTCGTCGGATGCGGCGGTCATCAGCGGCAGGGCAGTGGCCGCGGCGGTGATCGAGAACGCCGGACGTACCCGCTTGCCTCCAGCGAGGATCAGATGGCTCGCGACTTCGGTGAGGAAGTCGTCGTCGGCCACCACCGACGCCATGAGGGCGTCCTCGACCCGCGTGAGATCGTCGACCAGCACGGGGAGTCGGAGCAGGGGGGAGGCGGCGGCCACGTCCGAACGCTAGGGCACCGGCTGCGCCGACCCTCAACCCGGCGCCGCACTCGCTCACATGGGATCCGTTGCGGTTCCGACGAGGCGTTGCCGAAGGGCGTGGATACACTCGGCCAACCGTCCATTCCCTTGGGAAGTAGGTACTCACGTGTTCGAACGGTTCACCGACAGGGCTCGCCGGGTCGTCGTGCT
>CAYVUO010000203.1:0-3479 GCA_964454715.1 uncultured Bifidobacterium sp.
GCCGACAGCGCCCGCGCCAAGGCGCGTGAGCTCGAGGCCAACGCCTGATGCCTCTCGCCGTCGAACTCGTCTCGCCCGAGCGCACACTGTTCTCGGGTGACGCCACGATGGTGCGTGCGCGCACCATCGGCGGCGGCGACATCGCGTTCCTCAGTGGTCACGCGCCGTTCGTCGGCGCGCTGGCCGACTGGATCCTCGAGATCTCCCTCGTCGAGGGCGGCCGCGAGCTCGCTGCCGTGCACGGTGGGTTCGTCGAGGTGAGCGACGATCACGTGAAGATCCTCTCCGACCTGGCCGAACTCTCGTCGCAGATCGATGCCGAGCGTGCGCGTCGGGCCAAGGAGAAGGCCGAAGCCGCCATCCAGCGTGGCGACGACGACGACGCTGTGGCCGCACTGGCCCGGGCCACCTCACGACTCGTCGCGATCGAGCAGTTCCACTGAACACTTCCCGCCGCCTCGGCGCCGTGATGGTGCTGACGGTGGCGATGGTGATGACTGCGTGCAATTCGACCTCAGGGTCGAGCGCTCCGGCGACCTCATCGACGACCACGACGACTCGCCCTGTCCCACCTCCAGGTGGTTCGGTCGCGTGGTTGGAACTCGACAGCCCCACAGTGACTGCAGGCGGCACGATCAGAGGCACGGTGGTGATCGTCAACGACACCGGCTCGACCATCACCTCTGTGTGCGGTAGCCCCTATGTCGCAGGTGTCGAGACGCCCTATGGCCTCCAGTCGACCAGTCGGTCCGCGGTCTGTTCGCCTCCGCAGTCGATGCCGGTGGGCGAGTCGCGTTGGCCGATCGTGGCGCTGGCCAAGTACGACCTCTGCTCGGAACCGGCCACGACGACGCGGCCGCCATGTCAGGCCGACCACACGCCGCCGCCGATCCCCACCGGTACCACTCGAGTCGTGGTCATGCTCGATCAAATGGTTCCGCGCGGGTTCCCCGTGCCAGCACCGGTCTCCATCACGATCGACTGACGGTTCGCTGAGGTTCCCGGGGCCGCCACTAGGTTGCGGGGCGTGATCGGGGACCACGGGCGATGAGCATCAACCTGCTGATCCTCGGGCTCGCCACCACGATCTCACCGCTGTTCCTCATCGCCGCAGTGGTGATGATGTCGGAGTCCGAGAAGGTGCGAACCTCATGGGCCGCCGCATGCGGTTGGATCGTCTCGATCGGTGTCGCCTGTCTGGCCATGGTGCTGCTCGGCGGTGCCGTTCACGACTCGGGCTCGACCCATCGCAAGCATTGGTGGCTCGGTGCACTCGACCTCGCACTCGGGCTGGTGTTGGCGTTCTTCGCGTTGCGGGAACTGCGGCGTTCACGCAGCCCGAAGCCGAAGGAACTGCCGAAGTGGATGAACCGTGTCGGCACGATGTCGATCGTCACCGCATTCGGACTCGGTCTCTTCCTTCCTGCGAACGTACTGTCGTACGCCGCCGGAAGTGAGATCGTGCAGCAGCACTACCACGGTGCTGGGAAGTGGCTGGCAGTGGTGCTCTACGCCGTGATCGGTTCGGTGCTCGAGTTCGGCCCCGTGCTGGTGCTCACACTCCGTCCCGCGAGTCGCCAGCGGATGCTCGCGACCTGGCACCACTGGCTCGACGACCATTGGCAGCAGGTGCTCGTGGGACTGTTCGGCATGGTGGCCATGTTCATGGTCGTCAAGGGCAGCATCGCGATCGGCCGCGCCTGACGTTCAGTCGGGGATGACGATGTTGTCGATGCCTGCCGCCGGCTCGGGGTAGTGCATGTCGAGCGCTTCGAGCTTCTCGATCAGCAGGGTCGACACCACGAGGTTGCGGTACCACTTGCGATCGGACGGCACGATGAACCAGGGCGCGTCGTCGGTCGAGGTCTCGCCGATGGCGTCCTCGTAGGCCCGCTGGTACGCATCCCAGTGCGCTCTTTCCGCCACATCTCCGTGTTCGAACTTCCAATGTTTGGCGGGGTCGTCGATGCGGGCCTGGAGGCGGCGACGTTGTTCGTCCTTCGAGATGTGCAGGAACACCTTGACGATGGTGGTGCCCTCGTCGGCCAGCATCTGCTCGAAGTCGCGGATGTGCTCGAAGCGACGTCGCCACACTCGTTCGGGCACGAGTTCGTTGACGCGCACGACGAGCACGTCCTCGTAGTGACTGCGATTGAAGATCACCATGCGACCGTTGCGCGGTGTGTGTTCATGGATGCGCCACAGGTAGTCATGGGCCAGCTCGACGTCGTTGGGTCGCTTGAAGTTCGCGACCTTCACGCCGACCGGGTTGATCGTGCGGAAGACGTGCTTGATGGTGCCGTCCTTGCCCGATGAGTCCATGCCCTGCAGGATCACCAGCACCTTGTGCTTCGACTCGGCGTAGAGCATCTGCTGCAGATCGGCGAGGCGGTCGTTGAGCAGTGCCAACTCCGAAGTCGCGGTCGACTTGTCACCGGCGAAGCCGTCGGTGGAGTCGGTCGACCAGTCTTCGAGTCGCACCTTCGTGCCGGGCAGCACGCGGTACTGGTCGGGGTCGATCGTGTGCTCAGCCACGCTTGACCCGCCCCATCAACTTCGACGCCTTTGCCACTCCGGTGCCGACCACGCGGCCGGCGGTGCGGCCGGTCGACTCGAATCGGTCGCCGCGGCGTTCATCGGACGCCTGCCGCCGACCCTGTTCGAGTGCAGTGCTGGTCCGCAGACCCAACGACAGGCACACCCATGCGACGCCGATGGCCATGAGGCCGAGCGCGAGGGTCCAGAGCCACCCCGCATCGGTGCGGGGGAGGCCCAGGAGCATGAACAGCACTGTGACCGCGAGCAACCCGACCGCGAACGAGATGCCCGCGGCGAGGAGTCGGACCATGATCAGTCGAGATCGAGGTGCAGCATCTTGATGGCGTTGCCGCGGACGATCTTGTGCAGCGTCTCGTCGTCGAGGTCGACGGCCATCTCACGAACGAACTGCTCGGTGTGCGGCCACGTCGAGTCGGAGTGCGGGTAGTCGGTCTCGAACACGATGTTGTCGACGCCGATGTCCTCGATGTTCTTGAGCCCGAAGTCGTCGCGGAAGAAGCAGGCGTAGATCTGGCGACGGAAGTAGAACTCGGGCGGCTCGCTCACGATCGCCGGATCGAAGGCCCAGCCGCGGAACTCCTTCCACACGCTGTAGGCGCGCTCGAGGGCGTAGGGGATCCAACCCATCTGCGCCTCGGAGTAGGCCAGCTTGAGGTCGGGATAGCGGGGGAGGATGCCGGAGAAGATCCAGTCGGCCATCGACGCCATGCCCTGGTTGAACGACAGGGTGGCCTGCACTGCGGCCGGTGCATCGGGCGAGGTGGCGGGCATCTTCGATGACGAACCGATGTGCATGTTGATGACGGTCTGCGTCTCGGCGCACGCACGGAAGAACGGCTCCCAGTAGCCCGAGTGGATGCTCGGCAGGCCGAGGAAGTGCGGCACCTCGGAGAAGCACACGGCGTGCACGCCGCGAGCGG
>CAYVUO010000204.1:0-3467 GCA_964454715.1 uncultured Bifidobacterium sp.
CAGGAGGCCGTCCTCGACGACCCCTACATCCTGTTCGTCAACGGCAAGATCTCGTCGGTCCAGGAACTGGTGCCGGTGCTCGAGAAGGTCATGCAGGGCGGCAAGCCGCTCCTGATCGTCGCCGAGGACGTCGAGGGCGAGGCCCTGGCCACGCTCGTCGTGAACAAGATCCGCGGCACCTTCTCGTCGCTGGCCGTCAAGGCCCCGGGCTTCGGTGAGCGCCGCAAGGCGATGCTGCAGGACATGGCCGTCCTGACCGGTGGCCAGGTCATCGCCGAGGAGGTCGGCCTGAAGCTCGACAACACCACGCTGGACCTGCTCGGCCGGGCCCGCAAGGTCGTCGTGACGAAGGACAACACCACCATCGTCGACGGTGCCGGCACCTCCGAGGACGTCAACGGTCGGGTCGCGCAGATCAAGCGTGAGATCGACGAGACCGATTCGGACTGGGACCGCGAGAAGCTCCAGGAGCGCCTGGCGAAGCTGTCCGGCGGCGTGGCCGTCCTCAAGGTCGGCGCCGCCACCGAGGTGGAGCTCAAGGAGAAGAAGCACCGCATCGAGGACGCGCTCAGTGCGACCCGTGCGGCCATCGAGGAAGGTGTCGTCGCTGGCGGCGGCACCGCCCTGCTGCGGGCCCGTGCCTCGCTCTCGGCCACCATCGACTCGCTCGACGGTGACGAGGCCACCGGTGCGCGTGCGGTCTACCGGGCGCTCGAGGCCCCGGCCCGGCTCATCGCCGACAACGCCGGACTCGAGGGTGCGGTCATCGTGCAGCAGGTCGAGGCCGAGACCGGCTCGACCGGGCTCAACGCCGCCACCGGCGAGATGGTCGACCTGCTCAAGGCCGGCGTCATCGACCCGGCCAAGGTGACCCGCGCGGCGCTGCAGAACGCGGCGTCGATCGCAGCCCTGCTCCTCACCACCGAGGCGCTCGTCGCCGACAAGCCCGACGACGGTGCTGCCGCTGCTGCGGCCGCCGCCGCCATGGGCGGCATGGGTGGCATGGGCGGAATGATGTGACCCTGCCCCACCGGGTGCAGTTCTGAAGGGGGCCGGTCCTACGGGACCGGCCCTTCTCGTTGTGGCGACGTCGTCGATCAGTCGGGCGAGCCGCCCTCGAAGGTGTGATCGGGCTGGGAGGTCTCGTGCAGCGGCAGGCGTTCCTGTTGCTGGCCCAGCAGGCTCACGATGCGGGCGACGGCGGTGACGAGGAACACCTGACCGAGGATCGCCTCGAACACGGCGAGGGTGCGCATCGCGTCCGTGCGAGGCGTGAGATCCCCGTAGCCCACGGTGGTGAGCGTGACGAAGCTGAAGTACGCGTAGTCGCCGGCAGACGGATTGGCGATGTCGTTGAACGCCTCGTAGTGCTCGAGCGCCGAGACTCCCCGGAACGCCGAGGAGAACATCAGCCCGATGAGCAGGTAGGCGGTGATCCCGGCGGCGAGTGTGTTCACCGTGACTCGTGTGTGCTGGAAGGCCCTGCGCACGACAGCGGGGATCGTGACCAGGTAGAGCAGGACGAAGAGGAACGATGTGATCGCGACGAGGACCCGCTGTTCACCGAAGTCGGTGTGGCGGGCGTAGGTGGTGATCACGGTGCCTGCTCCGGCGATCACGAGCAGCACTCGGGATGCGTGCATCACCTTGGGCGAGACCCCCGACCGGCGCATCGACTCCATCATCAGGAATGCGAGGAAGGGGAAGGCAGCGACGAATCCCCACTTGAACGAATCGATCACGGGCGATGCTGCGACGCACACCAGCGTGAGGCCGAGTACCGGGAAGAAGCTGTCGCGGCTCGTCAATGTCCTGCGCCAGTCGGTCACGTCGGGAGCGTAGGCCGCTACCCTTCGACCCATGGAGATGCCACCCCCCGATCCCGAGAAGCTGCTGGCCGCGTGGATGGAGTGGGAGTCGGGCGAGACTCCTCCCGGTCGCGTGATGTCCAACCTCAAGACCGGTGGCATGCCCGACCTGTTGCGCGCACTGGTGGCCCAGAAGCAGGCCGAGCGCTGATCCGCCGCACACGCTGATGGCTCGCGGCGGTCCACAGCACATCCCGCGGCCCACGACCGCCGAGCCCGGTCGAGCGGCGCCGTGGTCGGACGCCGACCCCTCACTGCTCCGCCCGTCACTCGACATCGTGTGCTCGGCCGTCGCTGCCGCCCCGCCGGCCCGTCCCGGTGAACGACGTGAGGGCGATGGCCGGTTCTCCGCCGTGCTCTGCGCGCTCTACGAGGACGGCGGTGAAGCCGTGGTCGTGCTCACGCGCCGCGCCCAACACCTGCGTCAGCACAGCGGCGAGGTGTCGTTCCCCGGCGGCCGGCAGGACCCGGGCGAGACGCTCTGGGCCACGGCGATCCGCGAGGCGCATGAGGAGGTCGCTCTCGACCCCGCGCTCCCGCGTCTCGTCGGCGAGCTCGATCACCTGCGCACGGTGACCAGCGAGTCGTTCATCGTCCCGTTCGTCGCCGCGCTGCCCCATGTGCCGGATCTGCGACCCCATCCCGGCGAGGTCGACGAGGTGCTGCACGTGCCGTTGTCGGATCTGTTGCATCCCGACTCGTTCCACGAGGAGTGGTGGTCGATGTTCGATCAGCGCCGATCGATGTCCTTCTTCGACATCGAGGGCGACACCATCTGGGGCGCGACGGCCGCGATGCTGCGCAACTTCCTCGCCATCGTCACGGGAACCTTCGATCCGTCCGATCGGCAGGATCCATGGTCAGTGCCACGTGACCGTCTCGGATAGCCCAGACGCTCCTCGTTCTTCGCCTAGTCTCTCCCCTTTCCCCTCCGGATCCGAGGGAGACCCGACCGGTGGGCCGATGCAGCACCGCGCGGGCGCCTGAGCACGAGGCGTCGGAACCAAGGAGGATCGGCGATGGCCGAGGTCGAGATCGGAATGGGCAAGTCGGGGCGTCGGGCGTATGGCTTCGACGACATCGCGATCGTGCCGAGTCGACGCACGCGCGACCCAGAGGACGTCGACATCTCATGGGAGATCGACGCGTTCCGCTTCGACCTCCCGCTCATGGGATCGGCGATGGACGGTGTCATCAGCCCCGCCACCGCGATCGAGATCGGTCGCCTCGGCGGTGTCGGTGTGCTCAACCTCGAGGGCCTCTGGACGCGTTACGAGGATCCCGAGCCGCTGTTCGAGGAGATCTCGACGCTGCCCACCGATCTCGCCACGCGTCGTATGCAGGAGATCTACTCGTCACCGATCATCCCCGAACTCGTCGGTGAGCGCATCCGTCAGATCAAGGCCGCCGGTGTGACGAGTTGCTGCTCGGTCACGCCGCAGCGCACCGAGCAACTGGCGAAGCAGATCATCGATGCCGAACTCGACCTGCTCGTCATCCAGGGCACCGTCGTATCGGCCGAGCATGTGTCGAAGACGGTCGAACCGCTGAACCTCAAGAAGTTCGTGCGCGAGATCGACATTCCCGTGATCGTCGGCG
>CAYVUO010000205.1:0-3448 GCA_964454715.1 uncultured Bifidobacterium sp.
ATGATTGAACTCCTCCTTGATTGCCTTCTTGATCGAGCTGGGCTGCTCTAGATCATCTACGTTTAGGTCAACCGGATTCTCGTTGTATTCGTGAACAATACATTCGTTCACGATATTCTCGATTGCCATATCACATTCCGGCTGCTCTGCGGCAATGCGGTACTTGCGGATAAGATCAACGTCAGTCTTTGCTGCGTCTCCCTCGAGGTCCAAGTACTGACCATAATACCCACCCGCCGCAATTGCGGTCGACCCGTCATCGGCCGTCGGAGGAACAAATGATACTGCTTGCGTCTCAAGGTTCTTCCTCTTGATCTGCTCGCGATCGTTGGAGTCATCCTCCTTGCCGAATGTGAATCCAAAGAATTTGAGTGCCATGACGAGATGTTTTGTGTGGGGTTCTTAACGAATAAAGGCGTGGGGGCTAAAACACCCCCACGCCAGTTATTTATTGAGTCAAAACTACCATTAGGTAGTCGTATTGGATTCCCAGTAGGTGACCTGGAACTCGACGCCGAACTCTTCGATCGTGTTCTCAGCATCATAGCTGAGGTCGATCGCCGAGACGTTCGAGACCCAGCATCCACGGAAGTCATACTTCTTCAGAACGCTTCCATCCTTGTTGAGTTGCTCCACGGCAAGGTCAGCCATGTAATCCGCAGGATTTGTGAGGCCGGTGTTTGCCGAGTGCTGGTTGATTCCGTTCATCCAACGCTCGAAGGCGTTGCGAAGCTCGAAACCAGTGTCGTTGATGACTGTGACGCCCCATGGTTCGAACGAGCGATCTCCAGCGATCTGAATCTGACGACCACGGAATGGGACCGTGATCGGTGCGATTGTAGATGCCGGGAGTGCTGCGGTCTTGATAAGGAACGATGCGAGCTCGACGTTTCCAGCGGCATAGGCTGGGAAGTTGGCGGTAACCTTGAACAGGTTATTACGTGCTCCGCCTCCGACCAGCTTTGCCTTGAAATCATTGATTCCTAGATTTGGCATAGTATGTGTTCTCCTTTAGTTGAAGGTTAGTATTATTTTCCAACCAGCTCGGAGAACTCGACGCCACTGCGAGTGGCGATAAAGTTCAGAGTGATGTAGTTGATAGAACGTGCTGGCTTGATATAGATGTCAGCACGGAACTCGTTGCGATCGATGACTTCACCAGTGTTATTTGTTTCGTCGCAGACCACGCGGAAGTCGGTGATACCACGACGGCCCTGAACGTCACGCAGGAATGGCTCAACCATATTGCGGAACATTGCGCGGGTGAACTCGTCATTCAGTTCGAACAGCTGGAACTTAGCAGCAGTTGAGATTGCTTTTTCCAGCGTGATGAACAGGCGGCGAACATTGATACGATCGAAGGCTGATGGCTTCGAGAGCGCAGTCTTGTCACCGTAGAGAATCGTGCCTTGTCCCGGGAAGGAGACGATAGGATTGACACGGGCCTTGTACAGGGTGTCACGATCGGCCTGCTTCGGGTTGAACGCGATCTTGGTGATTCCAAGTAGCTGTCCACGATTGAGTCCGGCTGGTGAGAACCAGGCATCGGCCACATTATCAGTGTTGGCGCAGAGACCAGCAACGTATCCTGAAGCTGGAATCCAGCGATAGGTGTCGTTGTACTTGTCGTAGACCTTCACTGCGGTGCTGTCCACCATGGCGTATGAGGTCGAGGTCAGCGAATCTGCCCAGGCCTTGACGTCAGCTGCAGGTGTCGTTGTTCCGACAGTGTCCTCAGTTGGAGGTGAAAGGAAGACTACGAGGTCTTTACGGGCGGCTGCAATCGAGATCAGCTTCTCAGCGATCGTGTTGGCGCCATTTGCATCGTTTGTGGAGAACAGCAGGTTGACCTCAACAGTCTCGGCATCGGCGAAAAGATCGATTCCGGTGCTGAGCTGTGCGGTACCAACCGTTGATCCATCGGTTCCACCGGTCAGGGTGAAAGAGGTGATGGCATTCTCTGTATCGAAAGCCACGACTCCAGTTGCAGCAGCTCCGGCATTTGCCAGAACAGTGCTCTGTCCGTCGACGTCCTTCGCATGATCCATCCAGTAGATGTAGCTGGAATTTCCGTTGATAACGTTCTTGTAGTAGTTTGATGTACCATCGTCCTTGACTGCATCTGCAGCCTGTGAAACGAAGGCGAACTTCTCGAGGACGGCATAACGGGTGCCGGTGATCTTTCCATCGAAGTCAATGACCACGATGTGGAGTTCATCAGCAGATGATCCGTATTTTGCAGCATACGTGCTTGTTCCTGGTGCGTTGTTGAATTCTCCAGCGTACTTCCAGGTTGTGTATGAAACCGATGTCGAAACTCCGTTCACGATTTCCGTGCGGGTTTCTGCAGCGTTGAAAGCAGTCGAGTTAGAGCAAACCTCAACACGAATTGAATTACCCAGCACTCCAGGGCACTTTGCCGCCCAGGCGCCGACGTTTGCCGAGCCACCGATATAATTGTTATCGTAGGTGTCACGGTTCTTGATCAGAAGACCAGAGTTACCGCCAGATCCTGATGTTGCATTCTTGGCTGTGGTAGAACCGTTGGTTCCGTCTGGAACCACGCGCACAACCTTGAGTGCATTTCCGTACTTCAGGAATGAAGCGGCTGTGAAAAATGATTTTGCGGTCGTGTCCGTGGGAATTCCGAAAGTTACTGCGAGTTCCTTTTCAGAACTTACAGTGCGGATTTCCTCGGCAGGACCCCAGTTGAATGCCCCTACGAATCCACCGATAGAGGTGGAAACCGAGGGCACAACGTTAGTCAGATCAATTTCATTGACCTGAACTCCGGGTGATACTTGGAATGCCATGGGTTTTAATTCTCAAATTTGAGGTTTGATGTGAAACATAATACGGATATTCGCGTGACATTATTTATAAATAGCCATTTTTGGACGTATAGTCTGCAGTTTCCCATACGTTACCATCCGAATCTACATATCGGCTCTCGTCTTCTTTGTCCTTTTCGAGGTTTCCAAGTATACCAACAGGCGCCACATCATCCTCGACAAGTCTCAGTCTCTCGTTGTACAGCATGTCTCTGATGTCCATGCTAGACATATTCACGAAGATATCGGTTGCCACGAACCAGGCAAACAGTACCAGAGTCATAACTGTATCGTCGTGGTTTCCCTCTGCAGCTTCGTACGAGGATCCGACGGCCTCAAATGTGCTGAGTTCTTGTATCGTGTCAGAATCGGTCACGATCAGCTTCTTGCCTTCGATCAGATCCTTGAGATTAGAGCATCCGATTCTCTTGGTCTTCTTTGTGGTGGTCAGACCGATTGATCCGTTCTTGACAGCGGATTCGACGAACATGTTCTCGTATTCCAGGTCATAATACAGACCATTGCAAACCACGGATCCCTGGTCATTGCTCTCCACGATGATGTATGCCTTATTGTAGGTCTTGGCATATTTGTAGATCGTATCTGGAAAAATGAGA
>CAYVUO010000206.1:0-3430 GCA_964454715.1 uncultured Bifidobacterium sp.
AAGACCGGCCCATAGAGGTTCGTGAAGTAACGACGCAGGATGTCGGCCTCCTCTGGGCTGAACTCCTCTGCGACGTAGACGCTCACGGGCGGCGAGCGTACGGCCCGCGACCGGGTCGCCCGCGGATGGCCGTAGCGGTGTCGGTCACACCATTCGGCGGGCGAACTCGGCCCGGCACTCGGCCAGGGCGGTCGGATCGAGCCAGAGATCGGCGATCGTCGCCGCCATCGCCCGCGCGCCGTCCAGGACGGCGCGATCACCGTCGGGGCCGCAGGCGTGCTCGGCGAAGGCCGGGGTGTGGATGCCCACTCCGCTCGGGGCCACCGACAGCATCGGGTGGATCCCGGGCACCAAGTGCGAGACGTTGCCCATGTCGGTCGAGCCCACGACCTTCCGCGTCGCATCGGGCTCCTGCATCGATCGGCCGAGGCGGGCGGCATTCGCGCTGAAGAGCTGTTCGAGCCGCTCGTTGCGCACGAGATCGGCGAATGCGGGATCGACCCAACGGTGCGTGATCTCACAACCGGATGCCGTGGCGCCGGCGGTGAGAGCGGCGAGCACCCTGGGCTTCAGACGCTCGAGGCTCTCGAGGTCCCTGGCGCGGACGTACCAGAGCATCTCGGTGTGATCGGGAACGATGTTGGGCTTCTCCCCCGCTGAGATGAACACCCCGTGCACCCGCTCCTCGGGGCGGATGTGCTGCCGCAGGGCGGCGACGTTGACGTAGCCGAGGACGGCGGCATCGAGTGCATTGATGCCGTCCCACGGATGGGCGGCTGCATGGGCCGACAAGCCGCGGAACTCGACCTCGAGCTGTTGGATGGCGATGGTCTCCATCGTGATGAGGTCGTGATCGGCCGGATGGATCATGAGAGCGGCGTCGACCGCTTCGAATGCGCCGTCGCGCGCCATGAAGACCTTGCCGCCGCCGCCCTCCTCGGCGGGAGTTCCGAGGATCGTGACCGAGCCCCCGAGTTCCTCCGCGATGGACGCAGCGGCGAGACCGGCACCGAGACCGGCGGCGGCGATGATGTTGTGGCCGCACGCGTGACCGATCCCAGGGAGCGCGTCGTACTCGAGGAGTACCGCGATGTTCGGCCCGGTCGAGCCGACCCGCGCACTGAAGGCCGTGGGCATGCCGTGCGCGTGGCGCACCACGTCGAGACCTGCATCCTCGAGCACCCCGGTGAGCAACGCATGCGCGTGGGTCTCGGCGAAGTTCTCCTCGGGCGTGGCGTGGATGTCGTGCGAAACATCGAGCAGGAGCGGGGCGAGACGGTCGACCTCGGCGTCGAGTCGCCGCTTGACATCGTCGAGATCTGCCATGGCCGGATGGTACCGGTCAGACCCAGATGCGCACCGATGTCGCGACGTCGAACTCGAACTCCTGGGCCGTGCCCACCACGACCCCATCGAGCTGCAGCCGGCGAGGTCGGGTGGTGGCGAACGAGAACGACCCTCCGCGACGCTGCTGCAGTGCGGGGTGAGGGAGGTGGGTGCCGGTGCGAGCCCGAGCGAGCGCCGCCCGACGCTGCCGGATCCCCAGCGAACCCATCGTGACGTCGAGGAGGCCATCGCCGGGGTGGGACCGAGGGCCGAGATCGAGTGGACCGAACCATTGGGCGTTCATGACGATGCAGGACTCGCGCACGAATGGTCGGTCGCCCACGAGGGCATGGGCCACGAAGAGCTGCTCGCCGAGCGGGCTGAGGGCGCGCGCGATGTCGATCTCGACGGCAGTCGCCTGGCCGCGTCCGATGCGTTCCGGGGTGTCGGGGCCACCGAGGGTTCGATGGAGATCTCCCCCGGTGACGGCGATCGCCGGCATCTCCTCGCCCGCCGCCAACACCATGGTCACGACAGTCGCCAGCGACGCGTCGGAATCCACGACGAGGCCCCCGTTCGGGAACGGTTCGACCGATCCCCAGTCCCGGCCGCGTTCGACGCTCACGGTTCCACCTCGTCGACATCGGTCTCGGGACGCGTTCCCGATGCGGCCACCACACCACGCAACAGTGAATCGGCCGCACTGCGGGCCACGGCACCGGTCACGGCGTCGCGGGCTGCGTCTCCGATCTGACGTAGGAGGTCGATGAGCTGACGAACCACTCGCACGAAGTCGCCCCCGGGCATGTCGTCGTCCCGGAGGATCATCCCGAGGTCGTCGCCGGAGGCCCACGCGTGGGCGAGCCCGAAGAATGCCGGATCCGGTGTGCGGGTCATGGGCAAGCCCAGTTCTCGCTCGTCGGTCGAGACATCGGTCGTCAGTCTCACGATCGCGTCGGCTCGGCGTTGCGCATCGCGGTCGGGGAACCAAGGATCGAGATCCGGCGATGAGGCGCGACTCTCGTAGACGAATGAGGACGCCAGTCCCGCCAGCGTCGGAGCGTCGACGTCGTCGAACAGTCCGCACTCGAGTGCTTCTGCGATCGCGAGGTCGCATTCGTGGAAGATCCGAACGAGCTGCTCACCTCGCGCGGTCAGGGACCAGCCATCGAGATGCCCCCACGCCTCGAGCATCTGCAGGATGTGGTCGAACGCGTCGACGAGCGAACCCGTGCGGTCCTCGATGCGCCGCTCGAGATGGCGGATCTCCCGCTCGATGCCGCCGAGCTCGCGAAGTGCCCGCAGGTGCAGGTCGCGGTCG
This sequence comes from uncultured Bifidobacterium sp., assembly GCA_964454715.1. Lineage (GTDB taxonomy): Bacteria > Actinomycetota > Acidimicrobiia > Acidimicrobiales > Acidimicrobilacustridaceae > Acidimicrobilacustris. The sequence continues at coordinate 2,648 of CAYVUO010000206.1, forward strand.
GGGCAACCGTGGACGGGATGGGTGAGCACGACGGGGTCGCGTCGGCGATCGGTACCACCCATGCGAGGAGCGTTCGATCGAATCGACGATGGCGATTCGATCTCCGCCAGTTCGGCGAGCACTGCTCGTTGGAACTCGGGACGCGAAGGGGCGTAGGGCTCGGGCAACGCGATCCGATCGAGGACGACGGGTGGGAACTCGAAGTCGTCGGACCCGTGCGCGGCGATCGTTCCGTCGTGACGCAGCACCTTGATCCGCGTCGATCCACCCTTGCGGTGTGAGACCGAGAGCACCACAGCCGGCTCTCTGCCCTGCGGCGACGCGATCACCGATCCGGGGTGGAGCGAGGTGAGCGCTCGCTCGACCGCCGAGCCGGAATCGGGCCCGGGCTGACGGAGAGCCCGTTCGGCGCCGTCGACCAGTTCGCGGTACTCCCCGACCTCGCCAAGTTCGCACCTTGCCTGCTCTGCGAGTGCCGATGCTCGTTCCATGCGTCGTTCGAGCCGCTGCGCGAGCACTGCGGTGTCGGCATCGGCCTGGAACTGGGCGAAGCTAAGGCGGAGCAGTCGATGTGCGGTGGCTGCGTCGTACCGTCGCACGAGGTTGGCGGCCATGTTGTAGGTGGGTCGGAACGAACTCGTGAGCCGGAAGCTGCGACTCGCGGCGAGCGCCGCCACTTCGTCGAACGATACGAACGGCGACCACAGCACGATGGCGTGGCCATGCGCGTCGATTCCGCGTCGACCGGCCCTGCCGGTCAGCTGCGTGTACTGCGCGGGCGTG
>CAYVUO010000207.1:0-3349 GCA_964454715.1 uncultured Bifidobacterium sp.
TCGTCGAGGTCGACACCGGCCGCGGCCCGGCCCTCCAGCCCAGCTGCATGCTCCCCGTCACGCCCGGCATGGCCGTGGACACGACGGGCGAGAAGGTCGCCAAGGCCCAGGACGGCGTGCTCGAGTTCCTGCTCGCCAACCATCCGCTCGACTGCCCCGTCTGCGACAAGGGCGGCGAGTGCCCGTTGCAGGACCAGACCATGGCCTACGGCCCGGGCGAGTCGCGTTACGTCGAGGAGAAGCGGCACAAGGAGAAGCCGATCCCGATCAGCGATCTCGTGCTGCTCGATCGTGAGCGCTGCATCCTGTGCGATCGCTGCACTCGCTTCGCCAAGGACGTCGCCGGCGATCCGCTGATCCACTTCATCAATCGTGGAAACGACACCGAGGTCAATACCTTCCCCGACCATGCGTTCGCCTCGTACTTCTCGGGCAACGTCGTGCAGATCTGTCCGGTCGGTGCACTCACGTCGTCGACCTATCGCTTCAAGGCCCGTCCGTGGGATCTCGAGACCACCGAATCCACCTGCCAGGGTTGCTCGGTCGGTTGCCGCATCTCCATCGACTCGTCACGCGACACCGTGCAGCGCTACTCGGGTGTCGACATCGATCCCGTCAACTGGGGTTGGTTGTGCGACAAGGGTCGTCAACGCCGAGGGTCGACTCACCGATCCGCTCGTGCGCGACGGCGATGCACTCGTGCCAGCCCGCTGGGCCGACGCCATGTCGCGTGCGGCCTCGGCGCTGAAGGGCGCGTCGCCCCGTTCCATCGGCGTCATCGGCGGTGCTCGCCTCACCAACGAGGATGCGTACGCATGGTCGCGTCTGTTCAAGGGAGTGCTCGGCACCGACAACGTCGACGCCCAGTTGGGCGACGGCCTCCCCGCCGAAGCGGTGCTCGGTCTCCCCGCCGCCACCATCGATGACGTGTGCGCGCCGGGTGGAACGGTGCTGCTCATCGGCCCCGACGTGAAGGAGGAACTGCCCGTGCTGTTCCTCCGTCTGCGTCATGCGATCGTCGAGGATCGCGTCACGGTCATCGAGGTCTCGCCTCGTTCGACCGGTCTGTCGTCGCTCGCTCGCATGTCGATCCAGCCCCGTCCGGGTGAGCTGGGTGAACTCGTCGGTGCACTGTTCGGCTCCGGCTCCACCGACGTCGCCGGTGTCGATGCCGACACCATCGCTTCGGCTCGCGCCGCTCTCGCTGCGGCGAATGGCCCGCTGCGCGTCGTGGTCGGACGCGGTTCGATCGCCGAATCGGCCGATGTGGTGCTCGACGCCACCAGCCGCGTGCTCGCGGCGCGACCCGATTCGGTGTTCCTCCCCGTGCTGCGTCGTGCCAACGTGCGCGGCGCGATCGAGCTGGGCCTCGCTCCCGGCATGCTCCCCGGTCGCGTCACCCTCGACGAAGGACGCGCCTGGTTCTCCGAGGTGTGGCCCACGGTCCCTGCCGAGCGTGGTCTCGACACCGCCGGCATCCTGCGCGAGGCCGCGGCCGGTCGCATCGATGTGCTCGTGCTGCTCGGCGCCGATCCGCTCTCCGACTTCCCCGACGCCGATCTCGCCGAGCGCGCCGTCGCCGGAGCGCGAACGGTGATCGCCGTCGACACCGTGCTCAACGCGTCGAGCCGTCGGGCCGACGTGGTTCTCGCTGCGGCCGGATTCGCGGAGAAGGCCGGAACCACCACCAATCTCGAAGGTCGAGTGAGCGTGCTGAGCCAGCGGGTCACTCCGCCCGGCACGGCTCGCGCCGACTGGATGCTCGCTGCCGAACTCGGTTCACGACTCGGTGACGACGTGTCGTTCGGTTCCGTCGGCGATGTGCTCGACGAACTCTCGGCCGTCTCGCCGGCGCACCTGGCTCTCGATCAGGCGTTGTCCGATGGTGAGACCGACGGCGTGCTGCTCCCGCTCGATGTCGTGGTCGTCACCGAGCAGATCGCGATCGACGGCGACGAGGTCACCATCGACCTCGATGCGCAGGTCGACGATGACGGTGAGTCCGCCGAGATCGACGTTGTGATCGAGACCGTCGCCGATGTCGTCACCGGCGATGAACCCGCTGCGGTTCCGAGCCTCGTGACGTTCACGCCCGTCGCTCCCGTTCCCGCACCGCCGCTCGACTCCTACGGTCTCCGTCTCATCGCCACCCGCGCCCTCTACGACCAGGGCACGCTCGTGCAATCGGCGCCTGCGCTCTCGGGTCTGGCCCGCGGCACCGGTGTGCGGCTCAATCCCTACGACTTCGACCGCCTCGGCGGCGCACCCCGCGTCTCGGTGCGTTCGGGTCGGGCCACGATGGTGCTCGCGCTGCAGGCCGACGCAGGTGTGCCGCGCGGAGCTGCCGCCATCGTCGTCAATCAGGCCGAGGGCGATGTGACCCGTCTGATCGACATCGATGCTGCGGTCACCGAACTCCGGATCGAGACGGCGTCATGATGCATCGCATGCAGACGTCCATCGCCACGGGAGGTGAGCGCGTTGTTCGGTGGTGATCCACTCCTGAGCGGAAGCGTCGACCTCGCGGTCGTGCTCATCGTCATCCTCAAGATCGTCGTGATCTTCGCCTTCCTCCTCGTCGCCACGATGCTGATGATCTGGCTCGAGCGGAAGTTCGTGGGCGATCTCCAGAACCGAGTCGGCCCCAACACCGCCGGCCCGTTCGGCATCCTCCAGACGCTGGCCGATGGCATCAAGTTCTTCTTCAAGGAGGACCTCGTCCCGAACAACGCGCAGCGTCGCGTGTTCGCGCTCGCACCGTTCCTCACCGTCGTCCCGGCCTTCCTGTTGTTCACCATCGTCCCGTTCGGTGGTGACTTCAACGGCGGTCATGACGGCTCGGTCGAGTTGTTCGGTCACACCACCTACCTGCAGTTGGCCGATCCGCCCATCGGCATCCTGCTCGCCCTCGCCCTCTCGTCGATCGCCGTCTACGGCGTCATGCTCGCCGGATGGTCATCCGGTTCGAAGTACCCGCTGCTCGGTTCGGTTCGCGCTTCGGCCCAGATGATCTCCTACGAGGCTGCCCTCGGATTGTCCGTGGTCGCCGTCGTGCTCACCGCCGGCACGCTCGGCACGCACGAGATCGTGATGCAGCAGGCCAGCAGCGGTTGGGGCGGTTTCGTCCCACGCTGGAACGTGCTCATGGTCGGCATCGTGCCGTTCATCGTGTTCTTCCTCGCCAGTCAGGCCGAGCTCAACCGACCGCCCTTCGATCTCGTCGAAGCGGAGCAGGAGCTCGTCGGCAGTTATCACACGGAGTACTCGTCGATCCGCTTCGCCCTCTACTTCGTGGCCGAGTTCATGAACACGGTGACGATGTCGGCGCTCATCGTCACGCTGTTCTTCG
>CAYVUO010000208.1:0-3337 GCA_964454715.1 uncultured Bifidobacterium sp.
GTCGAACGAGTACGTGCCCTGGGCATCCCATGTGGCGTTCCACTTGGTCTCGAGGCCCTCGAGGGAGGGCTTCTCGGGGATCGACGCGCTGTTGGCGGGGGTGGGTTCGGCCGTGCTCATGGTGCGGTCACGCTACTTGGCGACGGCGCCGGGCTTGGAAGTCGTCGGGCCCCGGGCCGCTAGCGTCTACCGCCGTGCTGCAACTGTTCGACACCGCTCGGGGCGCCGTCGTGCCCTTCGAGACCCGTCAGCCGGGTCGGGTGTCGATGTACGTGTGTGGCCCCACCGTCTACGGGCCTCCCCACCTCGGCCATGGCCGGTTCTCGCTCGTGTTCGATGTGCTGCGGCGCTATCTCACATGGAGCGGCTACGAGGTCGACTACGTCTCGAACATCACCGACATCGACGACAAGATCATCGATCGGGCCAACGCCGAGGGCCGCGACTGGTCGGAGATCGCCGAGCGATGCGAACAGGTGTGGTGGCGGGCGATGGAGGCGATCGGCGTGCAGCGCCCGACCTCCGACCCCCATGCCACCGCCTACGTCGACCAGATGGTCGAGCTGATCGCCGACCTCATCGCCCGTGACGTGGCCTACGTGTCCGACGACGGCGTCTACTTCACCCCTGCCGCCGTCGCTGACTACGGACTGCTCGCTCGGCAGTCGATCGATTCGTTGCAGGCCGGTGCACGCGTCGAGGTGGCCGATCACAAGCATTCGCCCATCGACTTCGCGCTCTGGAAGTTCACCAAGCCCGGAGAACCCTCATGGCCCTCGCCATGGGGTGACGGACGCCCCGGTTGGCACACCGAATGCGTCGTGATGTCGCTCGACCTCCTCGGTGACGGCTTCGATCTCCACGGAGGCGGACAGGACCTGGCCTTCCCCCATCACGAGAACGAACGGGCCCAGGCCCTCGCCGCCGGTCGCACCTTCGCCAACCACTGGATGCACAACGGATTCGTCGAGGTGGGCGGCGAGAAGATGTCGAAGAGCCTCGGCAACTTCACCAACCTGCTCGACCTCGTCGAGTCGACCGACCCGCGCGCCTATCGATTGCTCGTTCTGCGATCGCACTACCGCTCACCGGTCGAGGTCACGCGGGCCACCACCGACGATGCGGCCGCTGCACTGCGTCGTCTCGATGCGTTCGCACGACGCGCCGCTGCCGCCGGTCTCGATGGCGCGCCCGATGCCGAGGCCGTCGCCTCCTTCCGCGCCGTGATGGACGATGACCTCGACACGCCCGCGGCGGTGGCGCAGTTGTTCGGTCTCGTGAGCCGCGGCAACTCGTTGCTCGACGCCGGCGACTCGGCTGGTGCCGCGCCGCTCGCTGCAGCCGTGTTCGAGATCTGTGGTGCGGTCGGTTTGGTGCTCGACGCCGGCGGCGATGACGTGCCGGCCGAGGTGCAGGCGCGCGCTGCGGCTCGTGACGATGCTCGGGCCCGGCGCGACTGGGCCGAGGCCGATGCGATCCGCGACGAACTCGTCGCCGCCGGTTGGGTCGTCGAGGACACCGCCGACGGCACCTTGGTGCGCCGCGCCTGATGACCGACCCCACGAAGGCCCCTCGCACTCCGCTGCCGCGCGGTTTCGGCGTCATCTGGACGACCGTCGCCGTCGACCTCATCGGCTTCGGCATCGTGCTGCCGATCCTGCCGCAGTACGCCGAACGCTTCGGCGTGGGCGCAGCGGTCATCGGCCTGCTCTCCGCCTCGTTCTCGCTGATGCAGCTCGTGTTCGCACCTCTTTGGGGTCGATTGAGCGATCGCGTGGGCCGCAAACCGATCCTTCTCGTGTCGTTGTTCGGCACGGCCGCCGGTTCATTGCTCACCGGCCTCGCGCCCGCGCTGTGGGTGCTGTTCCTCGGCCGCATCATCGACGGCATCTCCGGCGCCTCTGTCTCGGTGGCGCAGGCGTCGGTGGCCGATCTTGCGTCGCCCAAGCAACGCGCACGACTCATGGGCCTCATCGGTGCTGCGTTCGGTGTCGGCTTCGTGATCGGACCCACGATCGGAGCGCTCGCTGCGCTCGGTGGTCCCAAGACCCCGTTCTTCGTCGCTGCGGCCATCGCGCTCGTGAATGGTGTCGTCGCGTTGTTCCGTCTGCCCGAGACCGCGCATGGTGTGGCTGGTCATCCCAAGGCTCGACCGGACGCGGTGGCCGCTCGACAGGCCGAGTTTGCGGCAGAAGCAGCCGCCGAGGTCGAGGCCATCGAGGCCGAGCCCTCTCTCGAGGGGCCCGGTCTCGCCGAACCCGCGCATCTCGGTCTGCATCACGCCACGCATACGAGCGAGGTGGTGCGCATGGTGATCGTGCGCCTCATCGTCGTGTCATTCATCGGTGTCGTCGCGTTCAGCGGGTTCGAGGCCACGTTCTCCCTGCTGGCCAACGAACGGTTCGGACTGCATCTGTCGTCGACGGCAGCGGTGTTCGCGGGCATCGGTGTCGTGCTCGTCGGTGTGCAGGGTGGTCTCGTGGGGCCCGTCACCCATCGTTTGGGCGAGATGCGCACGATCCGGTTCGGACTGTTCGCCAACGTGCTCGGGCTCGGCACGCTCGCCATCGATCTCGGCTGGCCCGGCCTCGTGCTCGCGCTGGTGCTCCTCACCGTCGGTCAGGGTCTGCTCACACCCACGTTGTCGGCGGCCATCGCTGGCCGATCCGGTCGTGACACCGGTGTGTGGTTGGGCTGGCAGCAGTCGGCCGGTGGCCTGGCCCGCGTGGTCGGTCCCATCGCCGCCGGCGCGCTGTTCCAGTGGGCGGGCGCGGGCTGGCCCTACGCACTCGGTGCAGTGCTCGCCCTCGCCGCATTGGCCCTGTTGCCGCGGCCCGGTGCGACGCCAAGGGTTACCGCGCAGTAACTTCTCCTGGTCGCCGCGCGCAGCGTGGCCGCGAGCCGAGAGGAACGACATGTCCGACTACAGCCTCGACCTCAACGAGGACCAGCAGACGCTGGTCGACTGGGTGCACACCTTCGCCGCCGATGTCGTGCGACCGGCGGCCGAGGAGTGGGACGAACGCGAGGAGTTCCCGTGGCCGATCGTGCAGGAGGCCGCGCAGATCGGTCTCTACGGCTGGGAGTTCATGGCCGCCAACCTCGCCGATCCGACCGGTCTGTCGATCGTGCTCGCGCTCGAGGAACTGTTCTGGGGTGACGCCGGCATCGGTCTGTCGATCTTCGGTTCCGGTCTCGCTGCCGCCGGCATCACCGGCAACGGCACGCCCGAGCAGGTCATCGAGTGGGTGCCCCAGTGCTACGGCACTGCCGACAAGGTGCAGCTCGGCGCGTTCTGCGTGAGCGAACCAGACGCCGGTAGCGACGTGTCGTCGTT
>CAYVUO010000209.1:0-248 GCA_964454715.1 uncultured Bifidobacterium sp.
AGCGGTTGTTCCCCCCAGACGGAGTCCCCATGGATCTGACCTTCACCCCCACCGAAGAGGCGTTTCGGGCCGAGGCCCGGGCCTGGCTCGAGGCCAATGTGCCCGTCGGTCTCCCCTCGGGCGATACCGCCGAGGGTTTCGCCCTGCACGTCGAGTGGGAGAAGAAGATGTTCGATGCCCGGTGGTCGGTGGTGTCCTGGCCCCAGGAGTACGGCGGCCGGGGTGCATCGCTCTGGGAGTGGCTGATC
>CAYVUO010000209.1:258-2826 GCA_964454715.1 uncultured Bifidobacterium sp.
AGCCGGAGGACCCCAGCGCGTGACCCAGAACGGGATCTTCCTCCTCGCGCCCACGATCTTCGAGTTCGGTACCGAGGAACAGAAGGCCCGTTTCCTTCCGCGAATGGCGGCAGCCGACGACCTGTGGTGTCAGGGGTGGTCGGAGCCCGACGCCGGTTCGGACCTGGCCGGCATCAAGAGTCGGGCGGCACGCGACGATGCTCGTGGCGGTTGGGTGATCAATGGGCAGAAGACATGGACGACTCGCGGCGCGTTCTGCAACTGGTTGTTCGGACTGTTCCGCACCGATCCCGATGCGGCTCGACACAGCGGCATGACCTACCTGATGGTGCCGCTCGATGCCGAGGGCGTGACCGTTCGTGGCGTGGAACGACTCGACGGTGACGAGGGGTTCGCCGAGGTGTTCTTCGATGACGTCTTCGTCTCCGATGACCTCGTTCTCGGTGGCGTCAACGAAGGGTGGGGGGTCGCCATGGCGACCACGTCATCCGAACGAGGGCTCACCTTGCGCTCGCCAGGTCGGTTCTGTGCTGCCGCTGATCGGCTCGTCGACCTCTGGAAGCGGCAACACGCGGCCGGGGAGCACCCTGAGCGAGTGGCGTCGATGCGCGACGATGTCGCGCAGTCGTGGATGGAGGCCGAGGCGTATCGGCTGGCGACGTTGGCCGATGTCACCGGACTCGTGAACGGCGTTTCCCAAGGGGCGCGCTCGAGTCTGACGAAGATCTTCTGGTCCGAGCTCGACGTGAATCTGAACGAGACGGCGCTCCGATTGCTCGGTCCCGCCGCCGAATTGATCGAGAGTTCGCCCGCTGCCGTTGATGGCGGCGCGTGGATGAAGGGGTTCGAGTTCGCCCTCAGCGGGCCCATCTACGCGGGAACCAACGAGATCCAACGCAACGTCGTCGCCGAGCGCGTGCTCGGACTACCCCGGAAGTAGGCAGAGATGGAATTCGCGTTCACCGAGGACCAGCTGCTGTTCCGCGACACGGTTGCGGAGTTGTTCGCGAAGGAGTGCCCACCGGAGAAGGTGCGGTGGTCCTGGGACGACGCCATCGGTCGCGACCAGTCGACATGGGCTGCACTCGCCGAGATGGGCGTGATCGGTCTCACCGTTCCCGAGTCGTTCGGTGGAATGGGGATGAACGAGATCGACCTCCTTCCCATCCTCATCGAAGCGGGTCGCTACGCCTACCCGGCGACGCTCGTCGAAACGGTGGCGGTGGTGGCGCCGTTGCTGGCCGAGGCTGCGCCGGCCGCGCTCGCCGAGAAGTGGTTGCCCGGGATCGCCGATGGCTCGATCGTGGCCACGGTGGAACTCGAGGGCCAGCCGTTCGTCACCGACATGCATATCGCCGGTCTCCTCATCGCTCAGCGTGGTGATCGTCTTTTCGCCGTCCCCGGCGACAGCGTGCGGTCCGTCCCACAGGTCTCGGTCGACGGCGCTCGTCGCTTGTTCTCCGTGGAATGGGATGAGGCCGATGCGGAACTCATCGCGTCGGGTGAAGCAGGGCTCCAAGCCGCGAATCGAGCATTCGATCGAGGCGCCGTGGCCACCGCGGCCCAACTTCTCGGACTCTCCGAGCAGATGATCGCGATGACGGTCGCCTACGTCGTCGACCGCAAGCAGTTCGGTGTACCGATCGGCAGCTTCCAAGCGGTCAAGCACCACTTGGCCGACGCCGAACTCAAGGTGTCGTTCGCGAGGCCCACGGTCTGGGCCGCTGCGTACGGTCTGGCGACGCAATCGGAAGATGTCGTGCGTGAGGTGTCGATGGCGAAGTGCTTCGCCTCCGATGCCGCTGAGGTCGTCGCTCGCAAAGCACTGCAGACGCATGGCGCGATCGGCTACACCACTGAACATGATCTGCACTTCTGGTTGAAGCGTTCGTGGGCGCTTTCCTCGAGTTTCGGTGACGCGTTGTGGCATCGCCGTCGCGTCGCGCACATCCTCCTCGACAACTGAGCCCATGACGACAACCGAGTCTCTGGCGTCGTTGATCTCTCGGTGCCTGCGGGCGGTCGGAGCGAGCCGGGCGTTCGCCGCTCCCGGCCACGGGCTCGACGCGCTCGAGGGATTCCCCGTCATCGACGTCTCGACCGAAGCGGTCGCCATCGCCCTCGCCGATGCCGATGGCCGGCTCTCGTGCGCTCCCCATGCCCGTCCGGGTCTCGCCCTCCTCCCCGGTCGGCGTCTGCGGCTCTCCTCGCAGCCAGGTGCCGTGACCGCTCCGCTTTCGGTGGCGGTGGAGGATCTCCCCGCGGCGATCGCGGGCTGGTCGTTGGGCCGTGTTCACGCCGCGTTCGAGATCGATCTCGATATCGAACTGGCCGCCGATGCACCGGCGGGGGCGCAACCGCTCGTCGTGCAGCGCAGCGACCAACTGTTGCGACTTTCTCCGAGTCTTGCGGAGTTCACCACGATGGTCATCGTGGGTTCGGGGGTGGTACGCGATGGTGCGGCCGGCGACGTCGTCAACTTCGTGGCCCGTATCGGCGCGCGAGTCATGAGCACGTCCGGCGCGATCGGAGTCGAAGACATGAGCGCAGACGTGAGCGGGCTTGGCG
>CAYVUO010000209.1:2836-3331 GCA_964454715.1 uncultured Bifidobacterium sp.
CGCGATCGGAGTCGTTCCGTTGCACCACCGGCAATGGTGTGGCGTTGTGGGGGTACAGGCTGGTGATCCCCACCTGGGCGGGCTCGATGCGTGTGATCTCGTGATCGCGATCGGCGTCGATGACGACGAACTCGGTGAATCCCTTCCCCCCGATGCGCAGGTGCTCGAGGTCGAACCGTGGCAACTGCCGTTCCTCGCCACCGACTGGCCGACGCCCGAGATCGCCACTCAGCATTCGGGGTTGGTCGATTCGTGCGCCGCTGTGTTCGGCGACCATCGAGACGACACCTCGACGCCTCTGCACCCGGTTCGTGCGCTGCTCGATGTCGTCGATGTCGCGGGAAGCGATGTCCAGGTCTTCGTCGATCCCGGCGCAGCCGGATTCTGGTTCGCGCGAGGACTCGCGCCGACTGGTCCGGGACGCGTCATCGTCCCCGCTCTCAACGCCGAGGGTTTCGCTGTTGCCGCCGCCGTGGTGTGCGCGCTCGACGGCGG
>CAYVUO010000210.1:0-3301 GCA_964454715.1 uncultured Bifidobacterium sp.
CGGTGGTCGCCGACGACCGCGCATCCTCGACCCGGAGCTCGCGATGAAGGAACTACTCGGAGACCTCGACCGCTGGAGGGCATCGGGTCGACGAATCGCACTCGCTCGTGTCGTCGATATCGAGGGTTCGGGGCCGCGGCTTCCCGGTGCGGCCATGGCCGTCGCCGAGGATGGTGAGGTGGCGGGTTCGGTCTCGGGTGGCTGCGTCGAGGGCGCAGTCGTCTCCGAAGCGCTCGACGTCCTCGCCACCGGCGAGCGTCGACTCGTCACGTTCGGTTACAGCGATGACGAGGCCTTCGCCGTCGGTCTCACGTGTGGGGGCACGGTGCACCTGTTCATCGAGCCCTTCGAGGCCGATGATCCCGTGTTCCTGGCTTGGCGCGCTGCCGTCGTCGACTCGCGACCTGTCGCGATCGCAACGGTCATCGAGGGTGCCGGGGCTGGTTCCAAGATCGTCGTGGGCGAGGGTGTCGAGTCGGTCGGCTCACTCGGCGACGTCGATCTCGACCGTGTCGTCGAACGCGACACCGCGGGTGAATTGGCCGGTGGCCGCACCGGAGTTCGCCACTACGGCGAACACGGCGAGGCTCGCGAGGACAACCTCTCGGTATTCATCGAATCGTTCGCTCCGCCACCTCGGATGCTCATCTTCGGCGCCGTCGACTTCACCGGCGCGCTCGTGCGCGTAGCGAAGGTGCTCGGGTATCACGTCACCGTCTGCGATGCACGTGAGGTGTTCGCCACGGTTCGACGATTCCCGCATGCCGACGAGGTCGTGGTCGACTGGCCCCATCGACTGCTCGAACGCGTGGGCGACCGTCTCGGCCCGCGCGATGCGATCTGTGTGCTCACCCATGATCACAAGTTCGACGTGCCCGCGATCATGGCGGCACTGCGAACCGACGTCGGTTATCTGGGCGCGATGGGAAGCCGGCGCACCTGTGCCGAGCGTCTCGACCGGTTGGCCGACGAGGGTGCCGATCTCAATGCCGTGCGCGCCCGGCTGCACGCTCCCATCGGACTCGATCTCGCCGGACGCACGCCGGAGGAGACTGCGGTCGCGATCGTGGCCGAGATCATCGCGGCGCGCACCGGACGTTCGGCCGCGTCGTTGGGATCGACCTCCGGATCGATCCACTGACCGAACCGGACGCCGGGCCGGATCAGGACAGGCCCGACTCCTCCAGGGCACGACGTACGAGCACACGAGCGAGGTGTTCGCGGTACTCGACCGACGCGTTGATGTCGCTCTGGGGCTCGGTTCCCTCGTTGGCCCGCTCCGCCGCTTCGGCTGCCGATGCGCCCGAGCGCACGGCGTCGACCACGCCGGACGCCAACAGTGGGGTGGAACCCATGTTGACGAGCGCCACGCCGGTGGAGCCATTGGCTCGCACGGCGGCGACACCGACGATGGCCCAGTCCTGGGCGCGGCGGTTGAACTTCTGGAACGACCAGCCCTGCGCGTCGAGCTTGGGGACGCGCACCTCGACGAGCAACTCGTCGGGTTCGAGCGCCGACTCGAGGAATCCGGTGAAGAAGTCGGCCGCTGCGATCGAACGCTCACCGCGGGGGCCGCGGGCCACGAGCGTGCCACCCATCGCCAACACGACGGCGGGCAGGTCGGACGCGGGATCGGCGTGGGCGAGCGAACCGCCGAGCGTGCCGCGGTGACGAACCTGGGGATCGCCCACATGGCTCGCGGCGTGCGACAGCAGGGGAGCGGCCTGAGCCAGCAGTGTGCTCGTCTCGAGTTCGCGATGACGGGTGAGTGCCCCGATGGCGATGTGGTCGCCGGCATCACGGATGTAGCGCAGATCATCGAGCCGGCCGACGTCGACGAGCACCGACGGCGACGCGAGACGCAACTTCATGAGCGGCAGGAGCGAATGGCCGCCTGCGAGCAACTTGGCCTCGTCGCCGTGCTCGGCCAACAGGGCCAGTGCGGCGTCGACGCTGTCGGCGCGCTCGTACTCGAACGGTGCGGGGATCACTTCGAACCCTCCGCAGCGCAGGCCAGCACGGACTTCACGATGTTGTGGTAACCGGTGCAGCGGCAGAGGTTGCCCTCGAGGCCGAGGCGCACCTCGCGCTCGGTGGGGTTCGGGTTCTCATCGAGCAGCGACACCGCGGCCATGACCATGCCGGGGGTGCAGTAACCGCACTGGAGACCGTGGTTCTCCTGGAAGGCCCGCTGCATCGGGTGGAGCTCATCGCCATTGGCGAGACCCTCGATGGTGGTGACGGCGAGGCCGTCGGCCTGCGCGGCCAGCATGGTGCACGACTTCACCGACTCACCATCGACGTGCACCGTGCATGCACCGCACGATGAGGTGTCGCAACCGATGTTGGTGCCGGTGAGTCCGACCTGTTCGCGCAGGAAGTGCACGAGCAACGTGCGAGGCTCCACGTCGGCGCTGCGAGCCGTTCCATTGACGGTGACCGTGATCTGCATGCTCCCCCTCCTGATGGGCGAACACTAGCCCAGGGCCCCTCCCGTTCGGCCCCCTCCGGCGGCGGGTGGTTGACTCTTGCCATGTCCGGTCCGCTCATCGCCGTCGTGCTCGCTGCCGGCGCCTCCACCCGGTTCGGGGACGGCTCCAAGCAGCGAGCGGTGATCGATGGACGGTCGCTGCTCTCCATCGCCGTCGATGCCGCGATCGGGGCCGAATGCTTCGACCGAGTGCTGGTGGTGGCCGGTGCCGAGCCCTTGGACGACCTCATCGCAGATGGCGCTGATGTCGTCGTGAACGATCGGTGGGGCGATGGACAGGCCTCCTCGCTCGCAGTCGCCCTCGACGCCGCTGGCGCCCTCGGGGCGCGGGCCGTGGTGGTCGGGCTGTGCGATCAGCCCGGTACCGGCGCCGAGGCGTGGCGATCCGTCGCCACCTCGTCCGCCACCACGCCGATCGTCATCGCCGACTACGGCGCCACGTGGGCCCCGCCGGTGCGCCTCGACGCCTCCATCTGGCCGGACCTGCCACGGACGGGCGACGAAGGGGCCCGGAGCCTCTGGCGGGGGAGGCCCGACCTCGTCACCGCGGTAGCGTGCCCGGGCAGCCCGGACGACATCGACACCGTGGAGGATCTCGAGCGATGGAACTGACGAACGCCTTCGATGTGAGTGTGCCGGTCGAGACCGCATGGAACGTCCTCACCGACGTCGAGCGCATCGCACCGTGCCTCCCCGGCGCGCAGCTCCAGGAGATCGAGGGCGACGAGTACCGCGGCGTCGTGAAGGTGAAGGTCGGCCCCATCACCGCGCAGTACAAGGGCAAGGCCGTGTTCGTCGAACGTGATGTCG
>CAYVUO010000211.1:0-3281 GCA_964454715.1 uncultured Bifidobacterium sp.
CCGAGGGACCCGCACCCACCACGACCACCACGCCCGGCGGCCAGGTCACACCCACGTTCACGGGCTGAGCGACCGCGTCTGCTCGCTCGGGCTGTCTTCGTCCCGAGTGGGGGCGGTCGGTAGCCTCACCGTGTGATCTTCGCCCTCACGCGCTCCGTCGACGAGACCCGACTGCTCGCCGCCGCGCTCTCCGAGTTGGCCCGACCCGGCGACCTCGTGTTGCTCGCCGGTGATCTCGGCGCGGGCAAGACGGCGTTCACCCAGGGCTTCGGTGCCGCGCTGGGCATCGACGACCTGATCACCTCGCCGACCTTCACGCTCGTGAACACCTATGAGGGTCGGCTCGAGCTCAACCACCTCGACGTCTATCGCCTCGACCAGATCGATGAGGTGTTCGACCTGGGTGTGCACGAGATGCTCGACGACGGTGGCGTCACCCTCATCGAATGGGGCGACAGCGTCTCGCCCGCCCTTCCCGCCGACTACCTCGAGATCCGTTTCTCGTTCCCCGAGCCCTCCGAATGGCACATCGACGGCGACCTCGACGACGCATCCCGCGACGACCTGCGCATCCTCGAGTTCGTGCCCGTGGGCCCGCGCTGGAACGGCCGCATCCGTTCGGTGGCGACGGCGATTGCGTCCTGGATCCACGAATCGATGCCCTCAGGGGATGACGACTGATGTTGATCGCCGGCATCGACACTGCGACCTCGCAGGTGAGCGTGGCCATCGGTGGCCACGAGGGCGTGCTCGCATCGACCCAGTCGAGTCGCGGTCGTCAGCATGCCGAGGTGCTCACCCCGGCCATCGAGTTCACCTGTCGTCAGGCTCGCATCGAACTGTCCGAGATCAGCGTGGTGGCCGTCGATCTCGGCCCCGGTCTGTTCACCGGTCTGCGCGTCGGAGTTGCTGCGGCGAAGGCCATGGCGCACGCGCTCAACGTGCCGATGATCGGCGTTCCCAGTCTCGATCTGCTGGCGTTCCCGGTGCGGTTCACCTCGAAGCTCATCGTTGCCACCATCGATGCGCGTCGAGGTGAGGTGTTCTACGCCTTCTACCGACAGGTTCCCGGTGGCATCCAACGCCTGTCACCGCACTCGGTGGGTTCTCCCGACGATCTCGAATCGGAACTGCTGGCCTCGGGCGAAGAAGTCCTCATGGTGGGTGACGGTGCGCTGCGCTATCGCGAGGTGTTCGAGGGTCTGCGCAAGTGCGAGATCGTCGAGGAGGGCTTCGCGTATCCGACGGCGTCGTCGTTGGTGATGCTGGCCCATGCCCAGGCCCTGCGCGAGCAGTGGGTGAAGCCCTGGGATCTGCAACCGCTCTATCTGCGCAAGCCCGATGCCGAGATCAACTGGTCGACGAGGCCGGGGGCATGACCGTGCTCGCACCTCCGTCGTCCATCTCGATCTCGCCCATGCGACGTCGCCATCTGCGCGCCGTGCTGCGCATCGAGGAACGCACGAGCTCCACCCCATGGTCGTTGGGATTGTTCCTCGCCGAGGTGAAGCGACCCGAGCGCATCTACCTCGTCGCACGCCAGGGCTCCACCGTCGTCGGCTTCGCCGGTCTGTTGTTCGCGCTCAACGAGGGCCATGTCACCACGATCGCCGTCGAGCCCGGCGTACAGGGCGGCCGCATCGGTACGCGACTCCTTCTCGAACTCATCCGCGGTGCTGTCGCCCGCGGCGCCACTGCGATCACACTCGAGGTGCGCGCCTCGAACGTGGCAGCGCAGGCGCTGTATCGGCGCTTCGGCTTCGTTCCCGCTGGTGCTCGCAAGGACTACTACCGCGACCCCACCGAGGATGCGCTCGTGCTGTGGGCCCACGACGTCGACTCCGCGGAATACGCGGCGAGGCTCGTCGAGATCGAGGCGTCGCTGCCCGGTGCGACCACGATCGAGCACGACACCGATGAGCCCGAGCCGCGCGCGGTGCATCCCTCCGCCACCACCGATCGAGGTGCAGAACGATGAGCCCCACTCGTGTGCTCGGCATCGAGACCAGTTGTGACGAGACGGCCGCTGCGGTCGTCGTCGACGGCCACCAGGTGTTGTCGTCGGTCGTGTCGTCGCAGGTCGATCTGCATGCTCGATTCGGCGGCGTCGTGCCCGAGATCGCGAGTCGTGCGCATGTCGAACTGCTCACACCCGTCGTGGCGCGTGCACTCGTCGAATCCGGCATCCAGGACGATCACGTCGATGCCGTTGCGGCAACGGTCGGCCCCGGTCTCATCGGCGCATTGCTCGTCGGTGTGAGCGCGGCCAAGACACTCGCACTCGTATGGGATGTGCCGTTCGTGGCCGTAAACCATCTCGAGGCCCATCTGTACGCCGCGCTGCTCGAGGATCCCGAGCTCGAACTCCCTGTCGTCGTGCTGCTCGTATCGGGTGGTCACACGTTGTTGGTGTTGATGGAGGGTCACGGTCGCTACCGCGTGCTCGGCTCCACCATCGACGACGCCGCCGGCGAGGCATTCGACAAGGTCGCGCGCTGGCTTGGTCTCGGCTATCCCGGTGGCCCGGCGATCGATGCCATCGCTATGCAGGGCGATCCGCAGGCCATGCGCTTCCCGCGCGCCATGCTCGATGAGGGCTACGACTTCTCGTTCTCCGGTCTCAAGACGTCAGTGGTCAACCACGTGCGTCGTCATCCCGAGGTGCAGACCGCCGATGTGGCCGCGGCGTTCCAGGACGCCGTCGTCGACGTGCTCGTCACCAAGGCCCGCCGCGCCGCGCGCGATCACGGGGCCAAGGGTCTGTGCCTGGCCGGGGGAGTGGCGGCCAACTCGCTGCTGCGCGAACGACTGCTCGATGCCTGCGTGGCCGACGGGCTGCGGGCGTTCCTGCCCAGCCGGTCGATGTGCACCGACAACGCGGCCATGGTGGCGGCGGCCGGGTGGTACCGACTGCAGAGTGATGGGCCAAGCCCCCTCGACACCGGGGCCGACCCCAATCTGCGCCTCGTCTCCCGCGTCGACTGACCGGCTCCGAGGGGCCAGCGACCGCCCACGCGGCCGCACACCGAGAATCGCCCCGCCCGGGTTGTGATCCCGGGGCCCCGGGCCGTATCGTTAGCAGTCGCTCACCGAGAGTGCTAAGCACTCGCACCCGGTGAGTGCTCGCCGGGTCCCCCGATCCGACAGGCTCGGTCGGCCCCGTCCGGCACGATCCCAAAGTCATAGACAGTCTGTCCGCCCCTGGAGGCAACGATGAACCTGCAGCCCCTCGACGACCGCATCGTCGTGAAGCCCGGTCAGGGCGAGGAGACCACCGCGAG
>CAYVUO010000212.1:0-3229 GCA_964454715.1 uncultured Bifidobacterium sp.
GACTTCGACCGCCATGGACGAGCCCAGGAGCACCCCGGTCGCCATCCGGCGCAGTCGACTGCTGCTCATCCTGCTCGCCGCCGCCGTCGTCGTCGTCGGCGGAGCCGTCGCAGTCGTGCTCGTGCGCTCCGGGGACGACGGCGAGACCGTCGCCGACCACCGCCAGGGCGACGAGCTCGAACCGGGCACCACCGAGGAACCCGAACCGTCGACCACCACCACGACGACTCCGAGCACGACCACCTCGACAGCGCCGAAGTTCCCCATCACCCCCGTGAAGCCCCTTCCGACCGGCGTTGCGGTTCCGGTGCTGTCGAGGGTGCCCACCGAGGACCGCGTGATCTTCCTCACCATCGACGACGGCATGGTTCGTGACCCGCGAGTGCCCGAGTTGATCATCGAGCATCGAATCCCCGTCGCCGTGTTCGTCAACGAGGGTACGTTCCGTGCGGACCCGGACTACTTCATCCGTGTCGCATCCCAGGGCGGGTCGATCAACTCGCACACTCGCAGTCACACCGACCTGCGCAAGCTGGGCGCGTCGGCACAGCGCAACGAGATCTGCGGGATGCGCGATGTGATCGGCGAGAAGGTGATGTTCCCCGGCCATCTGTTCCGCGCTCCGTTCGGTGTGAGCAATGCCACCACACAGCAGGTCGCGGGATCATGCGGGATCAACGCCGTCCTCCATTGGCGTGCTGCGCTCAACAACGGTCAGGTGCAGTTGCAACAGGGCCGCACACTGCAGCCCGGCGACATCGTGCTGTCGCACTTCCGAAACGATCTCTACGACAACATCGTCGCCCTGTCGCTCAAGGCGCTCGTCGAGGGATTCACCTTCGCCCCCATCGACGCCTACCTGCCCCTGCCCTGAGCTCGACCGTTGGGAGCCCTGAGCCCCCGCCCCCTATGCTCTCGACGCTGGCCGCGTGGCCGAGTGGCTGAGGCAAGGGCCTGCAAAGCCCTGTACGGCGGTTCGATTCCGCCCGCGGCCTCCAGTGAGGGACCCCGTCAGTGATGGCGGGGTCCCTGCGCGTTCACGAGCGAGTCGGATCGCGTGGGTAGAGTCGCTTCGGAGGGGGTTCACATGTCGAAGCGCGCGATCCGGCGAGGCACTGCTCTCGCCTCAGGTGGACTCCTCGCGGCGAGCGCGGTCTCCGCCCTTGCTGCGACTCCCTCGACCGCCATCGCATTGGGCTCGGTCATCGTCGTCGACAGCGCCGGCGATGGCACCGCCGTACCCGCGCGGTGCAGTGACGGCACGCCGGGCAACTGCACGCTCCGAGACGCCGTTGCGTCATCGAGCGCAGGCGACACGATCACCTTCGCGCCTTCGGTGAGCCACATCACGCTGACCGATGGAGTCCTCACTGCCGCACCCATCGCAGTCGTCGGTCCCGGGTCCGGCGCCCTCACCATCGACACGTCGGCTGCGCCCGGGAGCTACGACCTCTTCCGCTTCAACGGGGCTGGTGACGTCGTGCTCACGGGACTCACGATCGTCGGCGATCGGGTCGTGACGACGAACTCCGGCTCCCTGACGGTCGACGACGTCGCGATCCTCGGATCCGTCGGCTATTCGGGTGGGGCCATCCTCGCCGCCAACCATGGCGACGTCACCATCTCCAGGTCCCGATTCATCGGGAATTCGAGCCAGCTCTTCGGCGGTGCGATCGAGATCACCTGGAGTGTGGACGACTTCACCCTCGTCGACTCAGAGGTCAGCGGGAACACCGGTGCGATCGGCGGTGGCATCAGTTGCGTCGCCTCCGGAACTGCGTCCGTCTCCGGTTCGGTCATCGCGTCGAACCACTCCACCGTGAGCGGTGGAGGCGTCTATGCGCGCTCCTACTCGGGAGGGTTCACCGTCACCCGGTCGACGATCGCCGACAACGTCGCCGAGTCGAACGGCGGCGGCTTCTACTTCTGTGGGGCGGACGGCACATCGCTGACCATCCTCGACTCGACCTTCCTCGCGAACGTGGCGCGAGGCAGCAACTACGGCGACGGCAGGGGTGGGGCGATCTTCTCGAGAGTCGTCGACACCCTCACCGTTGCGAACTCGACGCTCACGGGCAACTCCGCGCCGACCGGTTCGGGCGGAGCGCTCTACGTCGGTACCCAGGCCGAGACGGTGCGACTGTTGCAGGACACCATCGCCCTGAACTCCGCCGAGCGCGGAGGTGGCATCGGCATCAGGAACGCGCAGGTCGAGCTCTCCGGTTCGATCGTGTCGGCCAACCTCTCGCCGTCCACGCCACTGGCAGCCGACATCTCGGGTTACGACGCGACCGTGTCCTCGAACCACTCCATCTTGGGCGTCGTCGATGGGTCGGTCACCATCGACGATCTCGGCGGAACGATCCGCTCGAGCCAGCCGGGACTCGGAGCCCTCGCCGACAACGGCGGCCCCACCCGCACGATGGCGCTCATGTCCGGCTCGCCCGCCATCGATGCCGGCCCCGAGCCGGTTCCCGACTTCCCGACGAACGCGTTCGACCAGCGGGGAACCCCATGGCGTCGGGTCGCCGGAGCGGCGGTCGACATCGGAGCGTTCGAGGTGCAGGTCGACCCCGCACCGACGACGCCGACGTTCACCGGTTGAGAAACGAGAGGAACCCGCAATGACGATCGTGACCACTCCCCTCTCGGGCCATGCCGGTGCGGTGATCGAGGACATCGACATCCGAGCGATGGACGACGGCACCTTCGCCGAGGTGCTCGATGTGCTGCACGACCGCGGTGTGGTCGTGTTCCGCGACGTACACCTCACCGAGGACGAGCAGATGGCGCTCGGCGCTCGCATGGGTCGCCTCGAACCGTTCCCGGTCGCCGCGTTGCGCGGTGCGACCGGTCCCTCGTTCCAGACGATCATCGACGGCCCCGACTCTCCGCCGACCGCCGACGAGTGGCACACCGACGCCACATGGCTCGCATCACCACCGCGCTACGCGATCCTGTGCGGTCTCGTGGCCACCGAACGCGGCGGCGACACGATGTGGGCGAACACCGCCGCGATCTACGAGGACCTCTCGCCCACGATGCGCGAGATGCTCGACCAATTGGTCGTCGTGCACGACAACACCAGCTTCATCGAGGGATTCCTCGACAAGATGGGGCGGTCCGAGGGCACGCTCGAGCTCGCCGAGGACCTTCGCTCGCAGTACCCGCCCGTGCACCACCCGCTCGTGGTTGCCCATCCCAGTGGTCGACGCTGCCTCTACCTCGG
>CAYVUO010000213.1:0-3188 GCA_964454715.1 uncultured Bifidobacterium sp.
CTTCGAGGATCGCTCGTTCACCTTCGTGCTCAAGACCCCGCCGGCCTCCGTGCTCATCAAGCAGGCCGCCGGTCTCGCCAAGGCCGCGTCGAACCCGTCGAAGGAGATCGCCGGTTCGATCACCGACGCACAGGTCACCGAGATCGCCAAGGTGAAGATGCCCGACCTCAACGCCAACGACCTCGAGGCCGCTCGTCTGCAGATCGCAGGCACGGCGCGCTCGATGGGCATCGACGTCGTCTGATCGCAGTTCCGTAGTACGCCTCGTCCGGGACGACCTCGCCCGGCAGGTTCCGAACGCACCGAATGGTGCCCGACCCGAGGGAGCCGTCATGGCAGGGAAGAAGTACGCAGCAGCCGCAGCGAGTTTCGATCGTCAGCAGCAGTTCGGCTCGTCCGAGGCGCTCGGCATGGTGAAGTCGATGGCATCGGCGAAGTTCGACGAGACCGTCGAGCTCGCGGTGCGACTCGGCGTCGATCCGCGCAAGGCCGACCAGATGGTGCGCGGCACCGTCGCTCTGCCGTCGGGCACGGGTGCCGATGTGCGCATCGCCGTGTTCGCCGCTGGTGATGCCGCCGCCGCAGCACGTGACGCTGGTGCCGACATCGTCGGTGCCGAGGAACTCGTCGCCCAGGTCGAGGGCGGGATGATGGACTTCGATCTCGCCATCGCCACTCCCGATCTCATGCCGCTCGTCGGCAAGCTCGGTCGTCAGCTCGGCCCGCGCGGCCTGATGCCGAACCCCAAGACCGGCACCGTCACCCCCGATGTGGCCAAGGCCGTCGCCGACTTCAAGGGCGGCAAGGTCGAGTACCGCACCGATCGTTACGGCAACGTGCACGTCAAGATCGGCAAGGCCAGCTTCGAGCAGACCGCTCTGGCCGCCAACCTCCGCGCCGTGCTCGAGGAGCTCGAGAAGGCCAAGCCGTCGTCGGCCAAGGGCCGCTACTTCAAGAAGGTCACCGTCTCGTCGACGATGGGCCCCGGCGTCAAGATCGACCCGAACCGCATGTTCGTGGTCGACGAGGCCAACGCCTGATCGACCGGCCGACGGCGCTCGGGATTGTCCCGCAGCGCACCCGACCACTACCGTTCGCAGTCCCTTCGGCCCCCGGGCCGGACCCGTTCCCACTCCGGTGAAGAACGGCAACTGAATCCGCTCGCCGCAGACATCCGGTGCCCTTCGGGGTGTAACAGGTCCTCGGACCCACCTGACGAGGTGAACCTCCGAATCCTCGGGGCGTTCTTCGCGCTATGCGGCGGACGCCCCGTCGTGCGTTCCCGGCCCAGTTCGATCCTCGGATCGGCCCTGATCCGAGGCGTGTGGCGTGGCAAACGGGAGACGAGGCCCAGCCCCGACTCCCGATCCCGGGTGACACGGTGCCGCCAGCACCGGGTGACCCCCGACCCGCCACCTTCGGGTGGCACGACCAGAGAGAGGAGGTGCGATGGACAACCCGAGACCGGAGAAGGTTGCGGTGGTCGACGAGGTGCGTCAGCAGTTCGACGACTCCGACGCCGTACTGCTCACCGAGTACCGCGGCATCAACGTCGGCGAACTCGCCGCCCTGCGCCGTGCGCTTCGTGAGGCCGGCGGTGTGTACAAGGTCTACAAGAACACGCTCGTGCGTCGTGCGACGAACGAGCTTGGACTCGACCTCGACGACCAGCTGACCGGGCCGACGGCCATCGCCTTCGTTCCGACCGGCGGAGGCGGAGATCCCGTCGCCGTCGCGAAGGCCCTGCGTGAATTCGCGAAGGGCAACCCCAACCTGGTGGTGAAGGGCGGTGTGCTCGGCGACAAGATCCTGTCGGCCGACGAGACCAAGGCACTGGCCGAGGTCGCACCGCGCGAGGAACTGCTCGCGAAGTTGGCCGGCCTCATGGCTGCGCCGATGCAGCAGTTCGCCGGCCTCCTGCAGGCCGTGCCTCGCAGCTTCGCCTACGGACTCGCCGCCCTCATCGAGCAGGGTGGCGGCGCTCCCGCCGCTGCGGCCGCACCGGCCGAGGCCCCCGTCGACTCGGCTCCGGCCGAGGAGGCTGCGGCCGAGCCGGTCGACACCACCACCGACACCCCTGACGCCGAGGCCGATGCCCCGGCGGCCACCACCGAAACCGACGCCCCGGCCGATGCCGAGGGTGACACCCAGGAGAGCTGAACATGGCCACCAAGGAAGAGATCCTCGACGCGATCGCCGGTATGACGGTCCTCGAGCTGAGCGAACTGCTGAAGGACTTCGAGGAGAAGTTCGGCGTGACCGCAGCGGCCCCCGTGGCCGTGGCGGCTGCTCCGGCCGCTGGCGGCGGTGCCGCTGAGGCCGCCGAGGAGAAGGACGAGTTCACCGTCGTCCTCGCCAACGCCGGCGACAAGAAGATCCAGGTCATCAAGGAGGTGCGCGCGCTGACCAACCTGGGCCTCAAGGAGGCCAAGGACCTGGTCGACGGTGCTCCCCAGAACGTCCTGGAGAACGTGTCGAAGGAAGACGCCGAGAAGGCCAAGGCCGCCCTCGAGGGTGCCGGCGCCACCATCGAGCTCAAGTAGTCCCTTCGCAGCACGAGCTGCGGACACGAAGGCCCGCCCCTCGGGGCGGGCCTTCGCCGTTCCCGGGCGGGGGTCGTCGGTCACCCTCGACCCCGGTGCTTGACCCCTCCGGGGCTCGGGCGTAGGGTGCCGCCCAATCTGACCGGGGTAGAAGTGGATGATCCCCCGAGTGAGCGCCCGAATCCGCCCGAGAGGGCCGGGATTCCAGGGTTGCTCTTCCTCGCGTCCCGGCTCTAGGCTCGTCGGTCCCCGCGCATGCGCTCCGGGATCCTCGCCGCTGTCCCCGACGTCGCGGCGCGTCCCGGTTCGTGTCGCACAGGACCACGACCGAGGAGCCATCCTTGCCTGCACGTCCGACCGTCCGCGATCGCTACTCGTTCGCCAACCTCGACGAAGCTCTCGAACTTCCCGACCTGATCGCCATCCAGCGCGAATCGTTCGAGTGGTTCCTGCGTCAGGGTCTGGCCGAGACCTTCCGCGACATCAGCCCGATCAAGGACTTCACCGAGACCCTCCAGTTGGAGCTCGAGTTCGATCCCGATGACGAGGATCTCCGTCCGCCGCCCAAGTTCACGGTGGACGAGTGCAAGGAGAAGGACATGACCTTCTCCGCGCCGATCTTCGTGCGTGCGCGCTTCATGAACG
>CAYVUO010000214.1:0-3172 GCA_964454715.1 uncultured Bifidobacterium sp.
CGAGTTCAGCCGTGGCGAAGCAGTCGTGAAGTTCGACGAGGTCGAGATCATCGGGCCCGACGCCCGACAGTTCGTAGGCCTGCTTCGCGGCGATGCGGGTGAGCGTGTTGACGTCCGGAAGGATCTGACACGCCTCCTGGTAGGGATCGCTCGTGAGGATCGAGGCGGAGACCTTCACCGCACGCTTCTGTTGTTCCTTCGACAGGGTCCGGAGCTTGGCGCCCGAGACGACCACGGCCGCTGCCGCGCCGTCGCTGTTCGCCGAGCACATCGCACGGGTGTTGGGATAGGCGATCATCGGCTCGGCCATGATCTGCTCGACCGACATGTCCTTCTGGATCGCCGCCAGAGGATTCATCGTCGAGTTGAAGTGGTTCTTGGCCGAGAGGCCGGCGCAGAGTTCGAAGTCGGCACCGTCGTAGGGGTGGGCGTGCAGGTACTCCATGCCGACCTGCGCGAACACGCCGGGCATCATGTCGGTGCCGAGCTTGCCCTCGAAGCCGGAGACGGCTCCGTACCGACCCGATGGTGTCCACTCGTCGGAGGCGGGAGCGGCGAAACCGGCGCCGAGCATGCCTGCGCCCGAGAGCTTCTCCACGCCCACGGCCAGTCCCATGTCACATTCGCCGGCCTTGATCGACATGATCACGGTCCGCAGCGCCGTGGCACCGGTCGCACACGCGTTGGCCACGTTGTAGACGGGAACACCGGTCTGGCCGATCTGCTTCTGCAGTTGCTGACCGATCCCCGCTGCGGCACCCATGAGGTTGCCGGCGGCGAGGACGCCCATGTCCTTGATCGTCACGCCACCGTCGGCCAGCGCAGCGAGTGCTGCCTCGGAGGCGAGATCGACCACGTCCTTGTCCGGGTGCTTCCCGAACTTGGTCATGGAGATGCCGAGGATCCAGATGTCATCGTTCGCCATTGTTCAGTCCTCCTCAGACCGGCTCGAAGCCGTAGTTGATCGCCTCGGTGCCAGTGGAGTCGGCACCGATCGAATAGGTGGTGAGCCGCACCTTCATGCCGAGCTTGACGTGATCGGCATCGGCGGGCGTGTTGATGATCTGACCGCGGACGCTCGTGCCACCGCAGTCGACGACCGCGGGCACGTAGTCGTCGGTGCCGGGCATGAACGCCTTCACGATCGTGAACGCGCGCACCTCGCCCTCAGTGGCGACGTCGGCGGTGCGGAAGGACTGCTTGCCGCACGACGCGCAGGCCACGCGACGATCGAAGAATCGCGCACCGCAGTCGGTGCACTCGTTGGCGACCAGGTGCGGTTGATCCCCCAGCACCAGGTACTCCACCATCGGGATCTCTTGAGCCACTGCTCCCCCTTCGCCGCATTCGCGGACGCTGGACCGGACGACGCATCGTACGACAGTGGGACCCGATGCCCGCCAACCGACCCGAGCGCAGGATGGGCCGGGAGTAGGGTGCGCCCGTGAGCCAGGCACCAGGGATCAGTCGGCGCCGGGCCCTCGGTCTGGGGCTCGGGATCGCGGCCGCCCTCGCCCTCGAGCCGACGACGCTCGCATCAGCGGCAGTGACCGGTTCGACCCAGGCCTGTGACGGCGGATTCAGTGGCTACTGGCACGGACCGTCCAACCCCTACGACGAACCGAACCTGGGCACGAACCTGCTGAGCAACCCGTCGTTCGAGGACGGCCCGCCCGGCGCAACCGCACCGGGTTGGACCTTCTCGTAGTGCCCGAGGAGACCCCCGGCACCCCTCCATGGGATCCGGTTCGGATCCTCGGGTCGAGCCGCGCACTCGCTGCGCTCCGAGGACTTGGCACAAGGCTTCGGAGCGCCGGCTACGTCAACCGACTCGGTGTGCTGCAGATCGATGATCCGAGCAACGCCTCATTGGCCGAACTCGCGCTCGGCCGCACACTCGAGGTCACGACCGCGAGTTCGTTGCTCTCCGGCGACCACGCCGTCCACGCGCTGGTCGAGAGCGGTGGTGGCGTCCTCTCGGCCTCCGGCGGATTCTCGTTGACGTTCGAGGTGATCTCCGATGGAAGGGCGATGGCGATCCTCCCCTTCCTACCGACCGACGGAACCGTGCATCCCGACGTCGTGTACGCCGGTTCCGACACATGGCTATTGCGAGATCGTGCGTGGCAGTTCGCGCTCCACGGTGAGCGCGCCGTCGATCTCGGCACCGGCACCGGACTCGTCGCCGCGTTCCTCAGCGGCCGATTCACCGACGTGTTGGCCACCGACATAACTGACAACGCGCTCGACACCGCACGTCTCAGCTTCGAGTTGCTCGACGACACCTCTCGTGACCGGATCCGACTGCTGCGCACCGACGTGGCCGCGGGCCTCGAACCCGGATCGTTCGACTTCGTCTGCGCCAATGCCCCGTGGGTACCGACGACCGCCGCACGGGGTCGCATCTACGCCGAAGGGGGAAGCACGGGCTTCGAACTGCCGAGGCGCTTCATCGCCGAAGGCGCGGAGCTCCTCGCGAAGGGCGGTGTGATGGTCGTGCTCTGTGCCGACCTCGAATTCACTGATGGCTCGAGACCCCTCGCCGACGTGCTCTCGAACCTCTCGGATCGTGGCTTCTCCGCGCGCATCGAGGTCACCCGGACACTGGCCGACGGCGCACGTGGTGGACAGGAGAGCCGCGGCGATGGCGCCGGCGGCGGGGACGTGGGCATCCTTCATGGCCACGAAGGGTAGCCCGTGACTGGACGCGATCCACCCAAAGGGGCCATTTCCTCGATGGCTGCGGGGCAGCGAGGGCCGCTCAGGCAAGGATCCGGGCGATGTCGCGGTAGCGCTCCAGCGTCAGCTCGACCACCGACTCCGGCAGCACCGGGCCGGGCGCTTCCTTGTTCCATCGTCCGGCCGCCACCTCATCGAGCAGCCAGTTCCGCAGGACTTGCTTGTCGAAGCTGGGCTGATCGCGTCCTGCCTCGTATCGATCGGCGGGCCAGTAGCGGCTCGAGTCCGGTGTCAGAACTTCATCGACGATCAACAACTCATCGGTCGGCTCGCCGCGTCCATCGAGCGCCAGGCCGAACTCGAACTTCGTGTCAGCCAGGATCACCCCGCGCGATCGGGCGTGGGCCGCGGCGCGTGCGTACAGCTCGAGTGTGAGCCGCTCGAGCCGCTTGGCCAGGTCGCGACCGCCGAAGCGTGACCAGAGCGGATCGCG
>CAYVUO010000215.1:0-3167 GCA_964454715.1 uncultured Bifidobacterium sp.
CCGATGTCGAGCGAGATGAGTCGCTTGTTGCGCAGGCCCTCGGGCACATCACCCTCGATGATGCGGCGGGCGAGACCCTCGGCGATCGCCGTCTTGCCGACGCCGGGCTCGCCGATGAGCACCGGGTTGTTCTTCGTGCGGCGCGACAGCACCTGGATGACGCGACGGATCTCGTCGTCACGACCGATGACGGGATCGATCTTGCCGGCGCGCGCCATCTCGGTGAGATCGCGGCCGTACTTCTCGAGCGCCTGGTACTGCTCCTCGGGGTTCTGCGAGGTGACGCGATGCGAACCGCGCACGGCGACGAGCGCGTTGAGCAGATCGTCGCGGGAAACGCCGAGCGAGTCGGCCATGGCGAGCAGCAGATGCTCGGTGGAGAGGAACTCGTCATGCAGTTCGCGGCGCTCGGCGTCGGCCGCGGTCATGAGGTCGGTGAGGGCTCGCCCGACTCGCGTGTCGCCGCCGTAGGCCTTGGGCAGTGCAGCGACGGCCTCGTCGGCGCGCTTGCGCAACTGGGCGGGAGCGAGGCCGACCTTCTGCACGATCGGCAGCACGACGCCCTCGGCCTGACCGAGCAGGGCCAGCAGGAGGTGGTCGGGGGTGACCTCGGGGTTGGAGGCGTCGCGGGCGAGCGCGATCGCAGAGTTGACGGCTTCCTGCGTGCGGAGCGTCCAGCGATTGGGATCGAGTGTCATGCGGGGTTCTTCCTGGGGTTCGGTGGTCGGATCTCGACCGGCGGGCCCGCCGGAACGGGCTGGTACGAAGTTGACAACACCATTGTCAACTTCTGCATTCCCGGTGGGTCACAGCCCGGGATCGACGAGACGCCGGATCACGCTGGCGGCATCGTCATAACGGGTGACGGCCTGGCGCACGGGCACGAGGTCACGGCGGGTCGACCGCTGGGCCTCGGCCACCATCGCAGCGGCCTCGTCGAGCACGGCGTCGAGGCGCGACTCGAGTTCGGCGACCCGGGCCTCGAGTTCGAGCACCC
The DNA here is from genome assembly GCA_964454715.1 of uncultured Bifidobacterium sp. GTDB lineage: Bacteria > Actinomycetota > Acidimicrobiia > Acidimicrobiales > Acidimicrobilacustridaceae > Acidimicrobilacustris. Next base: position 998 of record CAYVUO010000215.1, read on the forward strand.
GCTTCACACCCGCGAGGTTGAGCCCCTCGTCGGTGAGTTCCTGGATGCGTCGCAGCATGTGGATGTCGGCCTCGCTGTAGCGGCGCGAGCCGCCGCTCGTGCGAGCAGGTTCGAGCAGGCCCTTGCGCTCGTAGATGCGCAGGGTCTGCGGATGCACTCCGGCGAGCTCGGCCGCCACCGAGATGATGTAGACGGCTCGCATGCGTGCGCGTTCATCGGCGTCGCTCATCACACCTCCAGGAACTCTCGTGATGCGGGTGGCAACGTGTCGGCCAGCGACTCGAGCGCTTCGCGCTGCGCGTCGGTGAGCTTGGCCGGCACGACGACGTTGACGGTGACCATCAGATCGCCCGTCGCCTTCTTGGTGGCCACGCCTCGACCCTTCACGCGGAACACCTTTCCGCTGGCAGTGCCGGCGGGGATCTTCAGCGTGACGGTGGAACCATCGAGCGTGGGAACGGTGAGCTTCGTGCCGAGCGAGGCCTCGGTGAACGAGATCGGAACATTCAGCGTGAGGTTGCGACCATCACGACCGAACACGGGATCGGGATCGACGTGCACGGTGACGTGCAGATCACCGACGGGACCGCCATTGCGACCCGCACCACCCCGACCGGCGAGTCGGATGCGCTGACCGTCGTCGACGCCGGCGGGGATGCGCACCTTCACCTCTCGCGCACGACGTTCGACGCCGGTGCCACGACACGTTCCACACGGATCGGTGATGACCGAACCGACGCCGCCGCACGCAGGGCACGGCTGCGAGAACGAGAAGAAGCCCTGGTTGTCATCGGTCGCGCCGCGACCACCGCAGTGCCCACACGTCTGGGGGAACGTGCCCGGCTTCGCGCCCGAACCATGACAGGTCGAGCACGGCATGTCGCTGGTGAGGTGCACCTCGGTGGTGAGTCCGTTCACCGCGTCGCGGAATGCGAGATGCAACGATGCCTCGAGATCGGCGCCGCGTTGCGGGCCCTGTCCGCGCGGTCGACCGCCGCGGCCACGGCCGCGACCGCCACCACCGAACAGACCGCCGAGCAGATCGCCGAGATCGGCGCCCTCGAAGTTGAACGACGCGCCACCGGCACCGGGACCACCGGCACCGCCGAAGCCCATGCCGCCCATCGGGCCCATGCGCCGCACCTCGTCGTACTCGGCGCGCTTGGTCTCGTCGCCGATCACGTCGTAGGCGGCCGAGACCTCCTTGAAGCGGTCCTCCGCCGCGGCATCACCCGGGTTGGCATCGGGATGCAGTTCACGGGCCAGCTTGCGGTAGGCGCGAGTGATGTCCTTCGGTGTCGCCCTCTCATCGACGCCGAGGACCTTGTAGTAGTCCTTCTCGAACCATTCGCGCTGAGGCGCCACGAGCTATCCCCGCACCTTCACCATGGCGGGACGCAGCACGCGCGCCTTCCACTGGTAGCCGATGCGCAGGGTCTCGACGACGACGGACTCGCCGCCATCTCCCTCCTCGTGCATCACGGCCTCGTGTTGGTTCGGATCGAACGCGTCGCCCTCGGGAGCGAGACGCGTGAGCCCTTCGCGCTCGAGCGTCTCGAGCAGCATCTTGGCGATCGGTTCGACATCGCTGGCTCCGTGGCCGATCGCGGCATCGCACGCGTCGAGCACGACGAGCAACTTCTCGACCAGTCCCTCGCTCGCGCGTTCGCGCAGGTCGGCCTCATCGCGCGCGACGCGCTTGCGGTAGTTGTCGAACTCCGCCTTCACGCGCAGCAACGTCTCCCGATAGTCGTCGCGCTCGGCGATGACCGCGGCCAGATCGAGCTCCTCGTCGATCTCGGCGGCGAGAGCCTCGAGAACCTCTTCGTCGGTGGGTTCCACCACCGGCTCATCGCCGGTGGTGGAACCATCATCGAAGGTCATGATCAGGCCTCGTCGACGATCTCGGCGTCGACGACCTCGTCATCGTTCGGACCCGAAGCACCAGCACTCGCAGCCGAGTCGGCGGCAGCCGCCTGCTGGTAGAGCTTCGAGCTGAACTCCTGACTCGCCGTCACGAGCGCCTCGGTGGCCGTCTTGATGGCCTCGATGTCGGTGCCGGCGATGGCCGTCTTCAGGTCGGCGAGCTTCGACTCGACCGCGGCGCGCTCGTCGTCGGAGATCTTGTCGCCCTGATCCTTGAGCAACTTCTCCGTCTGGTACACGAGCG
>CAYVUO010000216.1:0-388 GCA_964454715.1 uncultured Bifidobacterium sp.
CTCGCCTATCAGCCGTCGACGTTCCTGGCCACGGCCTCGACCGATGCTGCCGGTCTGACCGCGACCACCGAGTACGAGCCGGGCACGGCGAACGTGACCAAGTCGGTGAGCCGAAACGGCAACGTCACCGTGACCTCGTACAAGGATGGTCTCGCCGATGTGACCCGCGGCCCCACCGAGGGCTCGTTGGCCACCGAAGCCACCGTCACGAGCTATTCCTACGATCAGTCGTTCAGCGCGGTGGGCAGCGATCAGGCCTCCGATCTGCACGGACTCGATGTCACCTATTGGCCCAACGCCTCGTGGTCGGGCACCGACACCACCGACGAGGTCGGCCCGATCGTGAACGGCACGCTGGCGCCGTCGTTGGTCGTGAACTGGGCATCGG
>CAYVUO010000216.1:398-3145 GCA_964454715.1 uncultured Bifidobacterium sp.
GGTCGTCAGCGCCCGTGGGTTCTGGCGCATGGTCGGCGCGCATGTCCGGTGTGCTTCGGGTGAAGACCGAGGGCGACTACGCGATCACCGTGGCGGGCGAAGCCAAGGTGTGGATCGAGAACGTCTCGTGCGCCAACGACGGGTGCAAGTCCCTGCCCCTCACTGCGGGTCTGCATCAGATCCGCGTCGATGTCGCGTCCGATCGACCCCAGGGTTCGATGGGTGTCGAGTGGCAGGGTCCTGACACCAACGGTCAGCTCACGGCCATTCCCACCTCCGCGCTCGGTCCGCGCTACGGACGGGTGACCACCACTCGTAGCAACGACAGCGTTGCAACCGGTGCTCCGGTCGAGACCGTCTCTCGCAACGACTACGCCCAGCCGTCGACGGGGCTGTTGTCGTCGCGTTGGACGCAAGCCGGGCTCACGTCATCGATGCAGTACGAGTCGCGTGACGGCGCGTCGGGCGCATGGGGGCGTCAGACGACGACCATGCTGCCGGCGGGCAACAGCGTGGCCATGACCTATTGGGGCGACACCCAATCGGCCAAGCCGTCATGTCCCGATGCGAAGGCCGCGAACCAAGGTGGACAGCAGAAGACGCTGGTGAGCCCCGGGGTCGATGGCAAGGCGAACGGGCCGACGACGACGACCTGGTACGACGACGCCGGTCGTGTCGTGGGCCGCGCCCTCAGTGACGGCGGCACGGTCTGCTACACGTTCGACAAGGGCGGTCGCGTCGTGACCACCCGCGAACTCGGCGGCTCGCAGCCGATGTGGTCGACCACACAGTTCGGTGTCGATGGGAACCCGCTCGTCACCACGACGACCACACATGAGGGCGACGTCGTCACGACGTCGACGGTAGAGATGGATCTCCTCGGTCGAACGGTGCGCACCGTCGACCGGTACGGAGTCGTAACCGCCACGACCTACGACAAGCGCACCGGACATCCGGCGACGCTCACCGTCACCGCTCCCGGTGCGGCGCCGATCGTCACGAAGTCCGTGTACGACGAGTCGGGTCGACTCTCATCGACGGTGATCGACGGCCGCACGATGGCGACCCTCACCTATGCCGACGACGGCACACTCGCCAAGGTCGTCTACGGCAACGGCGTCACCGCAACCATGCGCGTGAATGCCAACAATCGCACCGATCGCATCGATTGGCGCAACGCGAGTGGGGCGACGTGGTCGACCTCGCTCGTGCTCGATCCCGGTGGCCGCATCCTCGGTTCGACCGATGCGGTGGGCCCGACGACGTCGACGTGGAACTACACCTATGACTCTGCTCGACGTCTGGCCAATGCGACGTTGAGCGAGGGTCTCACCAAGGGCGGCACCTGGGCGTGGACGTACGACGCCAACTCGAACCGTCTCACGCAGACGACGACGGGCATCGCGGGGGCGACGCAGTACGCGTACACCTACAACGGTGCCGATCAGTTGGTCTCGACCACCGACCCGGCTGCTGCGGGTGGTCTCGAGTACGACTCGCGGGGCAATGCCACGAAGGTCGGCCCGGACACCTTCTCCTACGACGTGTTCAACAATCTGCTCGCCGCTGGTGATGGAACCAACAAGGTCGAGTTCCAGCGGGGTATGAACGGCGCGGTGCTCGCTCGCATCGAGACGACGGCGAAGGGCACCAACGTGCTGCGACCCGCGTCGGGCGGACTGCAGTTGAACGCCGAGAACAAGGCGGTCTCACAACTCGTGACGCTGCCCGGTGGTGTGAGCGTCACCCGTTGGATCGATGGCACGCCCGCGAATCAGTGGGTGTTCAATGATCTCGAGGGCAACCGCTTCGTCACCACCGACGACGCGGGAGCGATCGTCGGTGCACCTCAGGTCTACGACCCGTTCGGTGTGCGGTTGAGTGAGGCGGCGACCACGCCCGAGGGCGCGCTGCCCGCTGATTGGCAAGGTGGTGCAGAGGCACTCACCTACCAATTGCGTCTTCCGATCGTGGAGATCGGACAACGCGTGTATGTACCGACCCTGGGTCGGTTCGTGCAGCACGACCCCGAGCTCGGTGGATCGGCGAACGGGTACGACTACGCCAGCCAGGATCCGATCAATCACAACGACCCGAGTGGCAACAGCATCATCGATTGGTTCATGTTCGCGGTGGTGCTCGCCGTGGGTGTGGCCGTGACGGCCGCGACGGGTGGTGCCGCGGGCCCGGTGGTGTCGGGCGCACTGTGGGGTGCGGTGGCGGGCGCTGCGCTCTACGGCGCCAGCGAGGCGTACTCCGAGATCACCACGGGCGAGGACACGTTCAACTGGAGCACCCTCGGCCTGTTCGCGGGCATCGGCGCTCTCATGGGGGCCCTCGGAGGTGCGATCTCGATGGCTGGCACCGGTCTCGAGGCCATTGGTTCATCGACGGAGATGTCGGTGGTGAGCGATGTGGGCACGGGTGCCCGAGCGAGCATGCGAGCGGTGCAGACCGCTGAGGTGCAGGAGGTCAGGGTCGCTGTCGTCGAAGCCGACGACTACTTCGCCTTCGAACCCACCGCATGGGAGCACGCTCCCATCACCAAGCCGAAGTCGATGGTGAGCAAGCCCTTCGCCAACGGCAACAAGAAGATCTTCTCCAACCCGTCGACCGAGGATCTCAGGGCCAACCAGCAGTTCCTGCGGGAGGTCAAGTCCAAGCAGACGGCGCGGAAGTCCGTGGTTTCGAGGTTCAGGGCCGAGGTGCTGCAGTGACCACGCGCGACGTGCTGCTGTTTGTCGGCG
>CAYVUO010000217.1:0-3143 GCA_964454715.1 uncultured Bifidobacterium sp.
TGTGGGACGTCGACTTCCGCACCGCCGTCGCGCAGGCCGAACTCGAGGACCGCGAACTCCCCGGTGCGTACCACCGACTGCCGTTCGTGCGCACCGACAACGGTGAGCCGATCCACATCGAGACGACTCGCCCCGAACTGCTCGCGGCCTGCGTGGCGCTCGTGGCCCATCCCGACGACGATCGCTACAAGCCGCTGTTCGGTTCGACCGTGCGCACGCCGCTGTTCGGTGTCGAGGTCGAGGTGAAAGCCCACGAACTGGCCGATCCCGAGAAGGGTTCCGGCATCGCCATGATCTGTACGTTCGGTGATCTCACCGACGTCATCTGGTGGCGAGAGCTGCAACTGCCCACCCGCTCGATCATCAGCGACGACGGCCGCATCCTGCGCGAAGCGCCCGAATGGATCGTCGCCGCCGGTGCCGACTCGGTTGCAGCCTTCGGTGAACTGTCGGGCAAGAAGATCAAGCAGGCCCAGGAGCGCATCGTCGAATTGCTGCGCGACGCCGGTCAGCTCGACGGCGAGCCGCGAGCCATCACACACCCGGTGAAGTTCTTCGAGAAGGGCGACCGTCCGCTCGAGATCCTCACCAGCCGTCAGTGGTACATCCGCAACGGTGGACGCGACGCCGACCTGCGCGACGCACTGCTCGAGCGCGGTCGCGAACTCCACTGGCATCCGCCCCACATGCGCGTGCGTTACGAGAACTGGGTGAACGGCCTCAACGGCGACTGGCTCGTGAGCCGTCAACGCTTCTTCGGTGTGCCATTCCCCATCTGGTACCCGCTCGACGCCGACGGTCGCCCACTGCACGACCAGCCGATCGTCCCAAACGAATCCGCGCTTCCGATCGACCCGGCCACCGAGGTGCCCACGGGCTACCGCGCCGAACAGCGCGACGTGCCCGGCGGCTTCACCGGCGATCCCGACGTCATGGACACCTGGGCCACCTCGTCACTCACTCCGCAGATCGCCACGGGTTGGGGCGAGGACGACGACCTGTTCTCGCGCACCTTCCCCATGGATCTGCGTCCGCAGGCCCACGAGATCATCCGTACGTGGTTGTTCTCGACCGCGGTGCGCTCGCACCTCGAGCACGGATCGGTGCCGTGGCGCAATGCCGGCATCTCGGGCTGGGTGCTCGACCCCGATCGCAAGAAGATGTCGAAGTCGAAGGGCAATGTCGTCACCCCGTTGCATCTGCTCGAGCAGTACGGCTCCGACGCCGTGCGCTACTGGGCCGCAAGTGCACGACCGGGTACCGACACCGCGTTCGACGAGGGCCAGATGAAGATCGGCCGGCGCCTCGCGATCAAGTTGCTCAACGCCAGTCGTTTCGCGCTCGGCCTGCGCACCGACGGTGCCGTCGACGCGTCCGCGATCACCGAACCACTCGACCGGGCGATGCTCGCCGATCTCGCCACGCTCGTGCACGATGCCACCGTCGCCTTCGACGGCTACGACTATGCACGGGCGCTCGAACGCACCGAGGCGTTCTTCTGGGAGTTCTGCGACCAGTACCTCGAGCTCATCAAGACCCGGGCCTACGGCAGCCGTGGCGATCATGCTGCGCGCTCGGCCGATGCTGCGCTGCGCCTCGCGCTCTCCACGCTGTTGCGACTCTTCGCTCCTTTCCTGCCGTTCGTGTGCGAAGAGGTCTGGTCGTGGTGGCAGCCCGGTTCGGTGCACCGCGCGCCCTGGCCCGACGAGTCGGTCGTGCGCGATGCCGCCGCCGACGGCGACCCTCAGGCCTATGCCATGGCCACCGAGGTGCTCAGCGCCGTGCGTCGCTCCAAGACCGAGGCCAAGCGGTCGCTCAAGTGGCCCGTCGACTCGGTGGCGGTCACCGATGAGTCTGGCCGCATCGCCGCACTCGAATCGGTGCTCGACGACGTGCGTGACGCGTCGAACGCGACGTCACTCGTCGTCGCCGTCGGTGACGCTGGCGTCGACGTGACGCTCGGTGCCGACCCCGACGCCGTCTGAGTCGGGCATGTTGGGAGTCGTCGAGGTCGACGGCTTCGGCTTCGGCTGCACCTCGGTGAGCACGACCTGCGTGGGGCTGCCGGCGTAGGCGAAGGCGATGCCCTTCGCATCGAAGGTCTTCTTGAGGCGTCCCCGCAGTTCACGCAGCACACCGAACTGCGCCGCGGGCGCCGTCTTGATGACGAGACGCACGTGCACTCCATCGGGGTCGAACTCCTGGATGCCCCAGACCTCGGCTCGTTCCATGATGCGTTCCGACCACGCCGGGTCGGCCTGCAGCCCGTCCGACACTTCCTGCATCACACCGCTCACGACGTCGATGTCAGCGTCGTAGGGCACGACCACGTCGATGAGCGCGCGGGCCCAGTCCTGCGACTTGTTGGCCACCTTGGTGATCTGACCGTTCGAGACGTGCCACATCGTGCCCTCGGCATCGCGCACATGCGTCGCGCGCAGCGTGACCCGCTCCACGACACCCTTGGCCCCGCCACCGAGGTCGATCGTGTCGCCGACACCGAACTGGTCCTCGGCCACGATGAAGAACCCGCTGATGAAGTCGCGCACCATCGTCTGTGTGCCGAAGCCGAGCGCCACACCGGCGATGCCAGCGGTGGCGAGGAGTGGCCCGATGCTGATGCCCAACGTCTCGAGGATCGACACGAGGGCGATCGCCCACACGATCGCAGTGCCGAACGAACGGAACACCGCATCGAGCGTCTCGTAGCGGGCCTGGGCCCGTTCGGTGGAGTCGCCAGGAACCAGCAACATCGCGCTCGTGCGACGGCGCAGTTCACCGTGGTGACGACGTCCGGCCCTGCGCTTCTGCGAGGGGAGCAGGCGCCGCATCGATCGCGAGATCAGCCAGCGCACGATGCGCGCCGCAACTGCGGCGATGACGACGATGAGCAGGATCGTGACGGGTTTGGCCACGACCCAGTCGACGATCTCCGCCCACCTCTTCGAACCCGTTGCGTCGAATACCCGCTCGCACATCCACTTGGGGTCGTCTCCGCACGCGTCCTTGAGGGCGGCGGGATCGGTGGCGGCGAGGATCATCGCGACGAGGGTACGCGCAACGGGGCCCCCGAAGGGGCCCCGTCACCACAGCAATGGGAGTGCGTCAGCCGAGGTTGTCGTTGACGAAGTCCCAGTTGACGA
>CAYVUO010000218.1:0-3118 GCA_964454715.1 uncultured Bifidobacterium sp.
GTGGCGTAGGTGGAGAACTTGAAGCCCTTGCGCCAGTCGAACTTCTCGACGGCGCGCATGAGGCCGAGGTTGCCCTCCTGCACCAGATCGAGCAGTTGCATGCCGCTGTGATTCATGTAGCGCTTGGCGATCGACACGACGAGGCGAAGGTTGGCCTGGGTGAGCTCCCCCTTGGCCGCCTCACCCTTGCGCACGTTGCGTTGCAGCACCCGTCTCTCAGCGTCGTCGATGGTGTCGAGTTCACCCGACGCCGACAGATCCGCCAGTCGCTCCGACGCGTTGGTGCCGCGCTCGATCTGCTTGGCGAGCTGCACCTCCTCGGCCGCAGTGAGGAGCGGCACACGACCGATCTCACGCATGTACATGCGCACCGTGTCGGATGTGCCGGCGGCCATGGCGGCGCGGAGGTTCTGCTTGGTGTGGGGCCGATAGCGAGCACGATGGCGACGTTCGACCAGCTCGTCGTCGAGGTCCACCAGTTCGGGATCGTCGGCGATGACGTGGATCTCATCGACCGATTCGTCGAGGGTGACGCCCTCGGCTGCGAGCGCGGCCCGCAACACCTCGATCGTGTCGGGGGACGGTTCGATGTCGCCGAGTGCTTCGACCGCTTCCTCGCCCGTCACGACGTGCTCATCGCGCGAGCGCGCCAACTCGAGCACCTTCGCGAAGGCGGCGTCGTCGAACTCTGCAGCGGTCGCCGTCACTCCCCCTCCTCGTCGAGGAGCCAACCTAGCAAGTCGTCCAATGCCTCGGATTCGGTGTCGGGCTCGCGCAGATCCATGATTCGAAGGTTGAGCCAGGCGATGGCCTCGCCCACGACGAACGGATCATCGGCCACGGCAGCCTCGGCCCGCAGCGACTTCAGTTCGGCGTTCGCGGCATCGTCGACCAGTCGCACGAGCACATCATGCGGAGAGGACGTGGGCTCCTCCACGGCCAGTCGGCCCAACAACTCGGCTGCCGCTGGGTCGTCGTCGGCCACCAGTCCGATGGCAGCAGCCACGGTGTCGGTGGCCGCCAGCGCACGCCATGCGGCGGCGACGACGGGGTCGGCGAACAATGCGTCGTGCAACCACGGGGTGATCTGGTCGCGCTGCCACACGACATGGCGCAGGGCCTCGGTGCCAGCGGTGTCGCGCACAGGGGCGACGCGCCGCACCGGTGCGGCCGGGGCGCGCTCGGGAGATCCACTCGCACCACCCTTGGGCACGGGTGCAGCGGCGAAGCGACGATTGCGCAGCTGTTCGGGGTCGACGCGGCAGCGAGCGGCGACGTCGAGGAGGTACTGATCGCGCACGATGTCGCTGGGATGCTCCTGCACGACGCCCATGGCCGCCTCGGCCGCACGTGCTCGCTGCTCGGGAGTGTCGAGACGGGCCGAATCGAGCACCCGGTCGAGACGGAAGCGAAGGAAGGGCTTGGCCTCGGCGATGGCGGCGACGAGGGCTTCGGGATCGGTGCGAGCCAGATCGGCGGGGTCGACCCAACCGGGGAACACCGCGACGGCGACGTCGAGATCGAACTGCTTCTCCCACGCGTAGACGCGGGCTGCCGCATTCTGACCGGCTGCATCGGCATCGAACGCGAGCACGACGCGCTTGGCGAAGCTGCGCAGCAATTTGAAGTGATCCTCGGTCAGCGCGGTGCCGCAGGTGGCGACCGCCGTGTCGAGGCCCGCCTTGGCGAAGCCGATGACGTCGGTGTAGCCCTCGCACACGATCGCCTCGTCGGCCTTGACGATCGCGCCCTTGGCCCGATCGAGGCCGTAGAGCACGCGCGACTTGTTGTAGATCGCACTGTCGACGGAGTTCTTGTACTTCGCGCCCTCGGCACCGGGAAGGATGCGACCACCGAAGCCGATCGGCGCGCCCGAGACATCGGCGATCGGGAACAGGATGCGACCACGGAACGCATCGGTGGGACGTCCGCGATTGTTGAGATAGCCGAGACCGGCATCGACGAACACCTGGTCGGGCACCTTGAGCGCACGAGCGAGCGTGTCCCATCCCTCGGGGGCCCAACCGATGCGGAAGGCGCGCACATCGTCGCCATCGAGACCACGCGAGCGCAGGTAGGCCCGCGCCGGTGCAGCATCGGGCGACGACAGCAGGCGCTCGTGGTACCACGCCGCAGCATCGGCGACGGCGCCCAGCAGCTTCTGCCGCTTCTTGCGACCCTCGTCCTGACCCTGATCGGTGTAGTGCAACTGCACGCCGGCCTTGACCGCCAACTTCTCGACGGCACCGACGAAGTCGAGATGCTCGATCTCACGCACGAAGGTGATGGCATCACCCTTCGCGCCGCAACCGAAGCAGTAGTAGAGCTTCTCCTCGGAGTTCACGGAGAACGACGGACTCTTCTCGCCATGGAACGGGCACAACCCCGACCAACGACGCCCAACGCGCTTCAGCTGCACGTGCTCGGAGATCACGGCGACGATGTCGACCGTGCTCCGAACCGTTGCGATGTCGTCGTCACGGATGCCCACGCCGTCCTCCTGCGCCGGACGGTAGCAGCGGGATGGGTCAGGCCAACCGGGTGAGCAGGTACGCCGGGAGTTCGGCGATGGCGACCCGCTCCTGCTCCATCGAGTCGCGCTCGCGCACGGTGACGGCGGAGTCCTCGAGGGAGTCGAAGTCGAAGGTGACGCAGTACGGCGTGCCCAGTTCGTCCTGACGGCGGTAGCGACGACCGATGGCCTGGGTCTCGTCGTAGTCGCACATCATGAGCGGCTGCAGGGTACGCAGCACCTCACGGGCCGGGCCGGTGAGCTCGTCCTTCTTCGACAGCGGCAGGACCGCGACCTTGAACGGCGCAAGACGATGGTGCAGACGCAGCACGGTGCGGGTCTCACCCCGCACCTCCTCCTCGTCGTAGGCCGCGAGCAGGAACGCCATCATCGTGCGCGTAGCTCCAGCAGCGGGCTCGATGACATGCGGGCGGTAGCGCTCGTTGGTGGCCTGATCGAAGTACTCGAGCTTCTCTCCGGAATGGGTGGAGTGCTGCGTGAGGTCGTAGTCGCCGCGGTTGGCGATGCCCTCGAGCTCGCCCCAACCCCACGGGAAGAGGAACTCCACATCGCTGGTGCCCGACGAGTAGTGGCTGAGTTCGTCGG
>CAYVUO010000219.1:0-3106 GCA_964454715.1 uncultured Bifidobacterium sp.
CATGGCCACGCTGCTCGCCGAGGGCATCGGCGACACCATCCGCTATTCGCTCACGGCCGATCCGGTCGAGGAGGTGCGTGCCGGTCGTTGGTTGCTCGAGAGCTTGGGTCTGCGCGAGCGGCGCGGTCTCGACCTCATCGCCTGTCCGTCGTGCGGACGAGCCGAGGTCGACGTCATCGAGGTCGCGGCCAAGGCGCAGGATGCGTTGAGCGAGTTGAACATCCCGATCCAGGTCGCCGTGATGGGCTGCGTCGTGAATGGTCCGGGCGAGGCGCGCGAGGCCGATCTCGGCATCGCTGCAGGTCGCAAGCGCGGCCATCTGTTCGTCAAGGGCGAGGTCGTCAAGGTCGTACCCGAGGACGAGATGGTCGACGCGCTGGTCGAATGGGCGCGCATCATCGATGAGGGTGGTGTCGAGGAGGCGCTCAAGCGCAAGGACGAAGCCGCCGCCGCCGAGGCCGCGGCCGATCGCGCGTTGCTGCTCGACGAGAAGGGTGATGACGCCAACCACGCCGGCGAGCGCATCACCATCATCCGTAACATCGACTGAACACGCATCGGGGGCCGAGTGGCCACCGCCTAGCATCGGCGCCCATGGCCAAGGCTCCCGTCCTCACCCCGCAGTCCGATGACTTCCCCCGCTGGTACCAGGACGTCATCGCCAAGGCCGAGATGGCCGACAACGGCCCGGTGCGCGGCACGATGGTCATCCGGCCGTACGGCTATTCGATCTGGGAGCAGATGCAGGCCGACGTCGATCGCCGCATCAAGGCCGCGGGTGCGAAGAACGCGTACTTCCCGCTGTTCATCCCCGAGAACTACCTCAAGCGCGAGGCCGAGCTCGCCGTCGTCACCGTCGCCGGTGGCAAGGAGCTCGAGGAACCCGTCGTCGTGCGTCCCACCAGTGAGACGGTCATCGGTGAGTTCATGGCCAAGTGGGTGCAGAGCTACCGCGACCTGCCGCTGCTGATCAACCAGTGGGCCAATGTCGTGCGATGGGAACTGCGTCCGCGCGTGTTCCTGCGCACGAGCGAGTTCCTCTGGCAGGAGGGACACACCGCGCACGTCAGCGAAGCGGACGGTCGTCAGTACGCCGTGCGCATCCTGCACGAGGTCTACGAGTCGTTCATGCGCGATGTGCTTGCCATCCCCGTCGTGGTCGGACGCAAGACGGCGAAGGAACGCTTCGCCGGCGCCACCAACACGATGACGTGCGAGGCGATGATGGGCGACGGCAAGGCGCTTCAGATGGGCACGAGTCACGAACTCGGTCAGAACTTCGCACGTGCCTTCGACATCCAGTACCTCGACGACAGCGGGACGCAGCAGTATGCGTGGACGACCTCGTGGGGTGTGTCGACGCGCATGGTGGGTGGACTCATCATGTGTCACGGAGACGACAACGGTCTTCGTGTGCCGCCGCGTCTCGCTCCCGTGCAGGTCGTGGTCATGGCGGTGCGCGATGACGATGCCGTCATCGCACGTTGTCGCACGCTCGCCGATGAACTGCTCGCCGCCGGTGTGCGGGTCGAGCTCGACGTGCGGGTCGAGACCTCCATGGGCCGCCGCGCCACCGACTGGGAGCTCAAGGGCGTGCCCGTGCGCCTCGAACTCGGTCCGCGCGATCTCGAGTCCGATGTCGTAACCGTCGTGCGTCGCTTCGACGGCACCAAGGAGCCGGCACCGCTCGGATCGATCGTGGCCACCGTGTCCGCAGCGCTCGAGTCCGGCCAGCAGCAACTGTTCGACGAGGCGCTCGCCCGCCGCGAATCGCGGACCGCGGACGTCACCACCATCGCCGACGCCGCCGCCGCTGCAGCCACCGGTTGGGCCCGCATCCCGTGGGCCACGCTCGGTGTGGAGGGCGAGGCGGCGCTCGCCGCCGACAGCGTCACGGTGCGCTGCCTCGTGATGCCCGACGGATCGCTCCCTGCGGGCGACGATGCCGCCGGGGCACTGGCGGTCGTGGCCCGGGCCTACTGATCGGCCGGGCCCAGGGCGGGGTCACGTGGCCCCCGGGGCCCGGAATCGCAGTGTTCCCAAGGGATGTGGAAGATCCGGGGGGTCCGTCTACACTTCTCTGACCGCATTCGTTCAGCAGTCCTGACGATGGCGTGGGCCCCGGCCCACGCCATTTCTCTTGTCAGGGCCCGTTCTCGTCCGAGAGGAGGTCGACCATGAGCATCCCCGCCGCCGTCCGCGCCGTCATCGAGCCCGTCGTCGCCGCCCAGGGCGTCGAACTGTTCGATCTCGAACAGGCAGGTCCCGTGCTACGCGTCACCATCGATCGTCCCGGTGGTGTCGACATCGACGTCATCGCTTCGGTCACCCGGGCGTTGTCGCGCGCCCTCGACGAGCACGATCCGATCTCCGGCCAGTACACGCTCGAGGTGTCGAGCCCCGGTCTCGAGCGGGCGCTGCGCACACCTGCGCACTGGCAGTGGGCAGTCGGCCGTCAGGTCTCCATCAAGACCATCCCTGATCATCCGCGCGGTCGCCGCTTCACCGGCGTCGTCACCGCAGCCACCGCCACCACTGCATCGATCGCCGTCGACGAACCCGCGGGTGAGGTCATCACCTTCCCGCTCGGTGAGATCGACAAGGCCCGCACCGTGTTCGTGTGGGATGCGAAGCCCAAGCCGGGAGGCAAGGGCGCCAAGCCGACCAAGGCCGCACGGCCGACGTCATCAACCACCATCGACCCCGATCCGTCCGGATCGGTTGAGGAGAAGGTCCAGTCATGATGAATTCCCCCGACCTCATCGAAGCCCTGCAGGCGCTTGCCGTCGACAAGGGCATCTCGATCGACACGCTGTTCGGCGCACTCGCCGACGCGTTCGAGTCGGCCTACAAGCGACTGCCGAACTCGCAGGAGTACGCGTGGGTCATCATCGACCCCGACACCGGCGAGATCCGCGTCATGGCCCAGGCCCTCGACGACGACGGTGTGCCGATGGGCGAGGAGTTCGACGTCACCCCGCCGCCGGAGGTGTGGGGCCGCGTCGCCGCGCAGACGATGAAGCAGGTCATGAACCAGCGCATCCGCGAGGTCGAGCGCGAGATGAAGTACGAGGAGTACGCAGGTCGCGAGGGCGACATCGTCACC
>CAYVUO010000220.1:0-814 GCA_964454715.1 uncultured Bifidobacterium sp.
CGCAGGATGAAGAACGGAACCATCTCGCCCCAATGCCCGAGGATGATCTGAAGATCCGGGTAGCGGTCGAACACGCCCGACAGGATGAGTCGCAGACCGTGAAGACCGGCTTCGACATGCCATCCCCAACCGGGGCCGGCGAACACGACCTCGACCGATTCGACGATGTCGGCAGGCGCGGTGAGGTGGTCGTAGTAGAGATTGCGCACAACCGCATCGACCTCGCCGGGATGGATGAACAGCGGAACGTCGAGGTCCGCGGCGGCGCGAAGGATCGGGTCGAGTTCGGGATGATCGAGGAACTCGCCACCGGCTCGGCCATGCACCATCGCGCCCTTGAACCCGAGCGTTTCGACACATCGCCGGAGTTCGCTCGCTGCAGCCTCGGGCGCGCTCGTGGGAAGGGTGGCGAACCCGGCGAACCGATCGGGGTGACGGTCGATGGCGTTTCCGAGCGCGTCGTTGGCGAGCACGGCCTGCGCAGTGGCGAGCTCGGGGTCGGCGAACTGCGCGCCCGGAGGGCGATGCGAGAGCACCTGGATGTCGATGCCGAGACGGTCCATGTCGGCGAGGCGCGCCTTGGAAACGTCGATGAGACCAGCCTCCATGAACTGCGGGCTGTGGATGAGGTTCGGCGAACCGAGCGCGTCGAGTTGGCGCTTCAACTCGGGGGTGACGAAGTGTTCCTCGAGGGCGATGACTCGATTGGGCAGCGACACGGGCGTCCTCTTCGACTGGGGCAGGCCCATCGTCGCACGAACGGTGGTGCTGAGTTCGTTCTCGGGGTGACAGAGTGATGCCGGCGAATGGTTCG
>CAYVUO010000220.1:824-3082 GCA_964454715.1 uncultured Bifidobacterium sp.
TGACTACTAGTCGCCAGGCTTACGACGGCGGCGGCGGTGGAGGAGGAGGCGGCGGAGGCGGAGGCGGAGGCGGAGGCGGAGGCGGAGGCGGAGCCGAGGGCGGTGGTGGCGGCGGGAGCAAGGAGGGAATGGATCCCCCAGGGCGCTCGATGGCGAGGGACAGTTCGTGGGTCAATTGTTCGGCTGACTTCCGGCACGCGTTGACGACGACGCTCTGTTTCCCGACGAACCACCCGGGCATGCGGTCCTGGATGGTGACGCCGATCCACGTTGCGTTTCCGTTCGGAGTGATCGCAACCTGCACGAGCAACGGCATCTGTTTGGGAGACATGGTGGCGACCGCAGGTGACGCCTTCGCCAAATTCCCGGTCTCTGCGACCACGAGGAACGGACTCTGCGAGATCACCTTTCCGTGTGGCCAACCAGCGAGCGCCAGTGCGACGGAAACAGAGATGTGGTCACTTGGCTGATGGGTCCACCATCCAGCTGTATGGGAGAACTTGGGCATGGTGCCTCCAACTAGGAGTCAGCGGGTTCGGGTGATACCTGCTGGTCCGTCAGTAGCCGCTGGAATTCGAACCCGCCGCGACGATGGCGATGATCACCACCGCCACGATCGATACAGCGACGATGCCCACGGTCACCCACGAGCACACGACTCCGGCCTTCACCTGACCGTCACCCTGGATCCGGCCACCGGATGCTGCGATCTCTCGCTTCGCACCCGGAGCCATTGCAAGCGCCACGATCGCAGGAATGAGTCCAAGGCCGTACGCGCACATCAGGACCAGACTCACGATGCCGAGCACGAGGATCGCAGTCGCCTTGCCCGAAGTCTGCGGCGCAGCGAATTGTTGATAGGGAAGGTAGGGAGCGGAGGGAACGCCCGAGTTCGGTGGGGGTGGCAACGCCGGAGTTGATGCGGGCGTCGATGTCGGTGGGTACCACTTGCCGTCAGAGGCCAGCCACCAATCGGGTCCCTGCTGTGTGTCGCTCATGAGATCGCCTCCGCCAGACGAGTTGTGTGGACGCAATGCTATATCGCCTGTCGATCGGGCCTATGGATCAGCATCACCTCCGTCCGGCGCGCCGGAGGCCACACTCTCGGCATGGAGTCCCAGCAGATGTCGTTCGATGACCTGATGGCTCCGGCGCCGTCGCCGGCCGTGGATCGACCCGCACCGGCGACCGATGCCGCCTGCCGATCCAACCTCGGCACCTTCGCCGAGTGCCCGCTCTGTGGTGGAGGACTCACCCCCGAGCACGCGCACTTCAAGTGTCGGTTCTGCGGTTGGCGCGACTCCTGTTGCGACTGACGATCGACTCCGAACCGACGTCGAGCGCTCGGTCGATGCGAGAGTATCGGGGTCGCAGAGTCGCCGAGGAGGATCCATGAGCGGTCGGGGTTCGTTGCACGATGCCAGCAAGGCGGTGTCGTTCGTCGTCGTTGCGATCGCCTACGTGATAGCGCTCGCGGCTGCGTGGGTCGTGGCCGATCTCGTCGGTGGTGATCGGCCCCTGCTCGCACTCGGCCTCGGCTATCTCACCTCCGCGCTCGTGATCTGGGTGTGGTCGATGGCGGTCGACAACGGCTCGATGTTCGACGCCTGGTGGAGCGTGCTTCCACCTGCAGCAGCCGTGTGGCTCGCGTTCCAGCACGTCGACGCTGTGCCGGCACTTCGCATCGCACTCGTGATGGTCGTGGTGTGGGTATGGGCGGTGCGTCTCACGTCCAACTGGGGTCGCGACTGGCCCGGCCTGCATCACGAGGACTGGCGCTATGTCGACATGTACACCAAGGGTCCCAAGCCGCTGATCTCGTTGTTCGGCGTGCACCTGTTCCCGTGCTCGGTTGTGTTCCTCGGGTCGAGCTCGATGGTTCCGGCGCTCGTGTGGGGCACCAGGTCGGTGGGAGCGATCGATGTCGTCGCGCTCGTGCTCGGTCTCGCAGCGTCGATCATCGAGTTCGTGGCCGACGAACAGATGCGGCGGTTCCGTCGGTCGAAGCAACCCGGCGAGTCGATGACCACCGGCATGTGGTCGTGGTCGCGCCATCCCAACTACTTCGGTGAATTGTGCTTCTGGTGGTCGTTGTGGCTGTTCGGTCTCGCCGCTGCGCCGGGCTGGTGGTGGACGATCGTGGGGCCGATCGCCATGACGCTCATGTTCGTGTTCGCGTCGATCCCCATGCTCGACCGCCGCAGCCTCGAGCGTCGACCGGAGTTCGCCGCCTACGCCGCCCGCACTTCGATGCTCGT
>CAYVUO010000221.1:0-3016 GCA_964454715.1 uncultured Bifidobacterium sp.
CGGTGTTGCCCGACGACGGTTCGATGATCGTGCGGCCGGGGGTGAGCGTGCCGTCGGCCTCGGCCTCGAGCACCATCGACAGCGCGATGCGGTCCTTCACCGAACCCGCGGGGTTCTGTCCCTCCATCTTCCCGAGGATGCGCACCTTCGGGTTGGGGCTCAGCACCGAGACGTCGACCATCGGCGTGTTGCCGATCATGTCGAGCACGGAGGAGAAGACGGTCATCGAGAACCTGCCGGGGACGGGGGTCGGGGGAAACCCGGGCCGAGGATTCTGCTCGCTCCCGAGGCGAAAGTCGACCCTTGTGGTCAGGATTCTAGCCAGCCACGACCTCGACGGCCTCCTCGGAGACCAGTTCGCCCTCGATCCGCCACGATCGGAGCTCGGGCGACCCGCCAGCGAAGGACACGATCACGTAGTGCCAGGCGGGATCGGGGGCCTGGCGCACGTCGGTCGGCGAGGGCCGGGGCGGGGTGTGGGTATGCGAGTGCACGACCCCGACCAGCTCGAGGCCTTGGTCCTCGGCGTCGTGATCAGCCCGGAGGTGCACCTTGGGGTCGATCGTGTAGATCCGGCTCGAGGCGGCGAGGTTCGGGCTCGGATACCAGCGAGTCACGTAGCAGTCGTCGCCGTCGTAGGCGCCGCCGAGCAGACCACAGGCCTCGTCGGGAAGGCCGTCGACGAGATGGGCGAGCAGGTCGCGATGCACGGACTCTGTGAGGCGGAGCACCCGGTCAGGCTATGGCACCGACCACGGGGAGGCCCGATCTCGTAGCCTCGCGCCATGCCGAGGATCTCCGTGCCCCAAGGTCAGGACCCGCTGATGCACCTCTGGACGGGTGTGGCCACCGACATGACCGGTCCGTCGGCCGCACTGTCGAGCGCCGTCTACGGCAGTGAGCGGCTCTCACTGCGCGAGTTCGAAGCGGCCCGGGTCACCATCGCGCGCATCAACGACTGCGTGGTGTGCATGAACTGGCGATCGGCCGAACTCGTGCCGTCGCGTGCCGCGGAGGCAGCGACGATCGACGAGGAGTTCTACGACCGCATCGGCACCGACTGGGACGGGTTCACCGAGCGCGAACTCCTCTCGTCGGACTTCGCTCGTCGATTCGCCGTCGATCATCTGTCGATGGATGACGCCTACTGGACGCGACTGCGCGCCGCATTCACCGATGAGGAGATCGTGGATCTCGGCATCTGCGTCGGTGCGTGGATCGCACAGGGACGCCTGCAACGCGTGCTCGACGTCGATGGCGCGTGCCGTGTTCCTTCACCCGACGGGCCCCTGCCCGGGGTCTGAGCCCGCAACCGGACCGGTAGCGTCGCACCTCCATGTCCACCGAGTCCGACACCAAGGTCGTCGCCCGCAATCGCACGGCGCGACATGACTACGCCATCCTCGACACCCTCGAGGCCGGTCTGGTGCTGCGCGGCTCGGAGGTGAAGTCGCTGCGCGCGGCGCAGGTGCAACTGCGCGAGGCATTCGCACGATTCGACGGCGGCGAGGCGTGGCTGCTCGGCATGCACATCGCGCCGTGGGGCACCACCGGCGCACACGACGCCGTCGACCCCGATCGCAAGCGCAAGCTGTTGTTGCACCGCGAGCAGATCGAGAAGTGGCGCATGCGCGTCGATCTCGAGCGCCTGTCGATCGTTCCGCTGTCGGTCTACTTCTCCAATGGCCGGGCCAAGGTCGAACTCGGGCTGGCCAAGGGTCGCACCAAGGGCGATCGTCGCCAGGCCATCGCCGAGCGCGAAGCCAAACGCGAGGCCGATGTGGCCATGGGCCGCGCTCGCAAGCGAGGCGAGGACTGACATGCACAAGGCCGCTGTACTCGCCGCAGTTGCGCTCACGCTGCTCGTGGGTTGCGGTTCGGGATCGAGCTCCTCGTCCACCACGACGACCGTCGCCACGACCCTCGAGTCGACGTCGACCTCGGCGCCGACCACCACTTCCACGCTCGTGGCGCCGGGTTCCGACGTGCTCATCGCCTTCCCCTTCGCCGCGGTGGCCGACGCCTGGATCAACGTCGACGATTCGGTGATGGGCGGCGTATCGGCCAGTGAGAGCTCGTGGGTCGACACCGGAGGGGGCGCATTGCTGTTCACCGGCGACCTGTCGACCGAGCGCAACGGCGGCTTCGCATCGACGCTCGGCCCCTACGACATCTCGATCGGTCCTCGGGCCGGCGGCGCAGGAGCCCTTGGAGTGCACGCCGTCGGCGACGGTCGCACCTACCTGCTGCAACTCCGTGCCGGATCGAAGAGCACCGACCGATGGGTGGCTCGCTTCACACCCCCGACGACTCGGGACGGAACCGGCTCCAGCACCGTGGTGATCCCGATCTCTTCGTTCCAGGCGGTGAACCAGTTCCTGCGTCCCACCACACCGTCGACACCACTCGATCCGGCAACCATCAGCCAGATCGGCATCTACGTACTCGACGGACAGGTCGGCACCTTCCGCCTCGTGCTCGAGCGCATCACCGCTCTGCGCTAGTTCAGCCCTGTTCGCGCTGCACACGCTCGGCTTCGCGGGCGAGGGCGCGAGCGAAGCCGCCGATCGTGCGGCGCAGGAATCCCGACATGGGCAGGCGCGCCGTCCACGTGCCGCGCCACACGATGCGAGTGCCGGTGCCGAGCGGTTCGAAGTGCACATCCGATCGGTAGTCGCGGATCGGCAGCGGACTGCTCACGATGTCGTAGGCGAGATGGTTCGGTCGATCGAAGCCGATGATGCGCTCGCGCGATGGCGGACCGGCGGGCGACTCGAAGCGTCGGATGGCGCCGACACCTCCGGGTGCAGGATCACCCTCCACCTCCCACGACGCGCGCTTGATGGCCTTGACCCAACGGGACCAACCGGGGCCGTCGGCGATCACATCGAACACCACCTCGGGTGGAGCGGTCGAGAAGGCCTCGACCAGATACGACTGCTTGCCCATGGTTCCTCCCGTTGTGAAGCACCGATCCTCGCGCCGACGGGTGCGAGGATGTCGACATGTTCGTCAA
>CAYVUO010000222.1:0-3013 GCA_964454715.1 uncultured Bifidobacterium sp.
CGATGGTACTTGGGAGGAGACTCCCCGGGAGAGTAGGACGCCGCCGGATTTCTCACTCGAAAGGGCCCCCTCGGGGGTCCTTTCGTCGTTCTGGGGTCATCTCCGCGCCCCGTCACCGACCGATAGGTTCTTCCGATGCCCAGTTCGTCCTCCTCGTCTTCACGCCCCTCGCGCGGCCGACCCTCGGGTGCGGCGCGCGGTGGTCGTCCCGCCTCTGGCGGCTCTGGTCGCCCCGGCGGCCGGAGCGGTTCGGCGAGTGGCGGACGCTCCACCGGCGGATCGCGCTCCGGTCGGCCCTCGGGTGGGTCGTCGTCGGGTCGTTCGAGCTCGGCCGGTGGTTCTCGATCGGGCTCCGGTTCGGGCCGCGGCGGGCCCTCCAGGGGATCGTCTGGTGACTCCCGGGGTTCGGGCTCGGCTCGTGGCGGTGCCGGTGCGAGCCGGGGTTCGGGCACGGGCCGTCCCGGTTCTGGTTCGGGTCGTCCCTCGGCGGGGGGTGGTCGCAGTGGCTCCGCTCGCGGCGCAGGCGCGCGTGTGGGAGGGGCAGGTCGGCCCTCCGCCGGTGCCTCGCGTGGTCCGTCGGCCCGTGGTCGCAGTGACGAGCGCAGTGGGGGCGCAGGGCGTCCGCGTCGCGACGATCGACGTGATGATCGGCGCGACGACCGTCGTGATGACCGCGACGATCGTCGGTCCGGTCCGCGTCCGGCGGGACGTTCCGGCCCTCGTCCCACAGGTGGTCGCTCCTTCGGGGGTCGCTCACGAGATGACGACCGTCGCACCCCGGGCGGTCGTGGGCCCCGACGCGACGACGCGCCTCGCCGCGGCTCTCGCGACGAGGCCCCGCGCCGGCGCTCGAGCGACGACCGTTGGGACGAACCGGCGCTCGAGACACCTCGAACATGGGGAGGGCTCGCTCGCAAGGGTGCAGGCGCCGCCACCGGTAGGCGGGTGGCCGGTGCGTCGCGAACCTGGCGCGAGGCGGTCGAGGCCGCCGGGCCCCGTCGTCCCGATTCGGCTCGACGTGCGGCACCGAGCAACGACGACGAGGCGTCCGATGCCGAGCGCCGCGCCGCGCACGATGCGCGCGCCGGTGCGGAGTGGGTGCTGGTCGAGGCCGACGAGTCGGTGCGCCCGGCGCGCAGGTCGACCACTTCTCGTCGAGTGCAACTCGATCTCGCGTCGGAGGTGCGCGAGCAACTCGCCCGTGCAACTGGTGGAGGCGCGCGCCACGAGCGCGTCGAACGCCGACTCGGCGAAGCAGCGGAGCACTTCGAGAACGAGCGGTTCGCCGACGCCGCGCGCATCCTGCGCAAGCTCGTCGACGAGGCGCCACGCGTCGCCGCCGTCCGTGAACTCTTCGGCATCACCCTCTATCGCCAGGAGAAGTGGAAGAACGCGGCCAAGGAGCTCGAGGCCTATCGCCAGTTGAGCGAGGGTGCGGCCGCGGTCGAGCAGCACCCGGTGCTGGCCGACTGCTATCGAGCGCTGCAGCAGTGGGCGCAGGTCGAAGCGCTCTGGGACGAGCTGCGAGAGGTCTCGCCCACGGCCGAACTCGTCACCGAGGGGCGCATCGTTATGGCCGGTTCACTCGCCGATCAGGGCGAGTTGCGTGCTGCGATCCGACTCATCGGCCAGGGCTTCACGTTCCCCAAGAAGCCGCGACCGCACCATCTGCGTCGGGCCTATGTGCTGGCCGATCTGTGCGAACGCGCCGGTGACCTGCCCCGGGCTCGCGATCTGTTCGCTCGCATCGAGGCCGCAGATCCGCAGTTCGCCGATGTGCGGCGCCGACTGCGACAGATGCGCTGACCCACCCGCGCGACACACTCTCGGCACTTCCCCCTTCACGTCCCAATGAAGGGAAGTCCCATGTCAGATTCTTCGCGGTCAGGTTCTTCACGGTCGAGTTCCACCCAGACTCGAACCAAGTCCTCCGCAGCGAAGGCCTCGGTCGGCACCGGTACCAATCTCGTGGTGCTGCGCGGTGTGCTCACCCGTCGACCCGAGTTCCGGGTGCTCGCCTCGGGTGACGAGCTGTTGCAGTGCGACGTCACCATCCGCCCCGACGACGGCCCCGCCGAATCAGCGCCCGTGATCTGGGCCGACCCGCCCGAACGTGCCGTCCGACTCGACGAGGGCCAGGAGGTCATCGTGGTGGGTCGAGTGCGCCGACGCTTCTTCCGGGCCGGCGGCAACACCGCCAGTCGCACCGAGGTGTGCGCCGACACCATCGCTCCGGTGAGCGCGTCGGCATCGGTCCGCGCTGCGGTCGGTGCCGCGATCGCGGCGCTCCAGAGCCCCTGATCGGTCGTCCTCGGGGCTGGTTCGGCGCGCCTAGGCTCGCCGGGTGGTCCGCGTCGTCCGACGCGGGAAGTCCGACGAGGAGCGACATGACCGACATCCAGGCACTGCTCGGAGACGAGGCGAGCGATCTGCTCGGGTTCACGTGCAAGGGCATCACCGCCGACCAGCTGACGCTTCCCGGTGGCGACATCGTCGATCGGGTCTACGCCCAGTCCGACCGCTCACCCCAGGTGCTCCGCAGCCTGCAGTCGATGTTCAACACCGGCCGGCTCGCTGGCACCGGTCACCTGTCGATCCTGCCCGTCGATCAGGGCATCGAGCATTCGGGTGCGGCGTCGTTCGCTCCCAACCCCGCCTACTTCGATCCCAAGAACATCGTCGAACTCGCCATCGAGGGCGGCTGCAACGCCGTCGCCACCACCTACGGCGTGCTCGGCCTCATGTCGCGTCGCTATGCCCATCGCATCCCGTTCATCGTGAAGATCAACCACAACGAACTGGTCACCTACCCCAATGAGTTCGACCAGATCATGTTCGGCTCGGTCGAGCAGGCCTACGAACTGGGCGCGGCCGGCGTCGGCGCCACCATCTACTTCGGTTCGCCGGAGTCACATCACCAGATCATCGAGGTCGCTCAGGCCTTCGAGCGTGCACACGAGCTCGGCATGTTCACCGTGCTGTGGTGCTACCTGCGCAACAACGCGTTCAAGGT
>CAYVUO010000223.1:0-3007 GCA_964454715.1 uncultured Bifidobacterium sp.
CCGGCGCCCGACCCGGCCGCCTCATCCGCGGTCGTCGCTGACAAGGAGCAGACATGACACTCGCAGGACGCACCGCCATCGTCACCGGAGGGGGCACGGGCATCGGCGCCGCGTGCGCCACCCGTCTCGCCGCCGACGGCATGGACGTCACCATCTGTGGACGCACCGAGAGCCGTCTCACCGAGGTCGCCGGACGCATCGCTGCGTCGGGAGCGCCGGGCAAGGTGCGCACGCAGGTCACCGACGTCACCGTCGAGGACGACGTCGCCGCGCTCGTGGCCGGCCACGTCGATGCCTTCGGTCGTCTCGACGGCTTCATCGCCAACGCCGGTGGTGGCGGCGGCATGGGCCCGTACCACCTGCAGCAGACCGACGAGTTCCTTCGCGTCCTGCATCTCAACGTGCTCGGCACGATGCTGTCGGTGAAGTACTCGGTTCCCCATCTCGTGGCCGCCGGTGGTGGTTCGTTCGTCGGCATGTCATCGCTGGCCGGTCACGTGCCGCACGTGATGTTCGGCGCCTACTGCGTCTCGAAGGCCGGCATCGAGGAGATGATGCGCAACGCCGCCGACGAGTACGGCGAGGTCAAGGTGCGCTTCAACGCCGTGCGCCCCGGCTTCATCTCGACCGAGATCATGGAGGGCATCCCGCGCGACTCCGCCGTGTACGACTCCTACATCGTGAACACGCCACTCGGCGATGTCGGCGAGCCCGAGGATGTCGCCAACCTCTGCCGCTTCCTGCTCTCCGACGACGCCCGCTGGATCACCGGCACCTGCATCAACGTCGACGGTGGACATCACCTGCGACGCGGCCCCGACTTCACCTCCTTCATCGAGCCGGCGATCGGCCACGACGCGATGGTGGCCCGCAAGCCCGTCGGCGCCTGATGCAGATCGGGCTGTTCCTCGACCTGCGCAATCCCGCGCAGTGGGGTCGTCCGTGGAGTGAGCACTACGCCCGCACACTCGACTCCATCGTCTCGGCCGAGGCGATGGGGCTCGACGCCGTGTGGTTCACCGAACACCACCAGTTCGACGACGGTTACCTGCCGCAGCCGCTCACCTTCCTCGCCGCGGTCGCGGCGCGCACGTCGCGCATCACGCTCGGCACCGCAGTGCTGCTCGCCGCGCTGCGGCCCGCACCGCTCGTGGCCGAGGAGGCGGCGATCGTCGACCAGATCAGCGGCGGTCGTCTGCAGCTGGGCATCGGCGCCGGGTACAGCCCGCGCGAATACGCGCTCTACGGCAAGGACCTCGCCGAGCGCTACGCCCTCACCGACGCTGCAGTGGCCGAGATCCGACGTCTGCTCGACGACGGCATCGTCACCCCTCCGCCCGCCCAGCGTCCGTTCCCGCTGTGGCTCGGCTATCAGGGCCCCAAGGGAGCGCGTCGGGCCGGTCGCCTCGGCGTGGGTCTGCTCAGCCTCGACCGCTCACTGCTCGAGCCCTATCGCGAGGGTCTGGTCGAGGGCGGACACGACCCCGCCATCGCCCGCACCGGCGGGATGCTCGACATCATCGTGGCCGACGATCCCGAGGCCGCACTCGCCCGCATCGCCCCCCACTACGCGCATCAGCTCAACACCTACCGCCACGCCACCGTGGCCGGCAGCGATGCCCCGGCACCACGCGAGATCACCGTCGACAAGTTGTTGTCGGGCAGCGATGGCAACGGCTCCATCCCGGGCCTGCGCGTGCTCACGCCCGACGCGGCGATCGACGCCATCCGCGTCGCCACCGAGGGCGCACCGGTCGAGCACGTGTACCTCTGGGGCAGCGTGGCCGCGATGCCCGACGATCTCGCCGATCGTCACATCGAACTGCTCTGCACCCGGGTCGCTCCCGCGCTGCGCTGAGCGCGGGGCGTCTCAGAGCAGACCGAGGTCGCGGGCGAGATCCTGTGCCGCGTGGTACGAGCCGTTCTCCTTCTCGGTCGCACCATCGGTGACCAACCAGGCGATGGCTCGACCCACGATGATCGGCTCCACCCCTCGAGCGGCGATCTCACCGAGCTCGGAGACCATCTTCGTGCGCTCGGTGGCCACGAAACCCGGATCGACCGTGAACGCCACGACTCCGGCATCGCCGTATTCGAACGCAATGCGATCGGCGGCGCGATGGAAACCCGCCTTCGCCGCGCAGTAGGCCAACTGCGGGCCACCCTGCCCGATCGGCATCTTCAGCTTGTACTTGCCCGATCCCGAACCGACGTTGACGATCACGCCCGAGCCGCGCTCGACCATGTGCGCCACCTGCGGCTGCAGCAGCAACAACTGGGCGGTGAGATCGCCCCACATCTGCTTCACGAGGTCGTCGGGATCGAGTTCGAGGAAGTGCTTCGGCCCGCCCTGCGACACGTAGATCGCGTTGTTCACCACTACGTCGAGGTGACCGAGGCCGTCGATCGCCGCCATCACCGCCGGCACGAGCGCGTCGGCATCGAGCAGGTCAAGCGGCACCTGCACGGCACGCTGGCCCAGGGCCTCGATCTCGGCTGCGGTGGATGCAAGTGAACCCGGCAGCACCTTGCCGTCGGCGGTGAGCGCCGACGCGTCACCGTCGTGCACCGTGCGGGCCGTGATGGCCACGTGGTACCACTGGCCCGCCGTCGCCACCGTGGCACCGATCACCGATTTCGAAGCGCCGTCGAAGGTATAGTGTTCAAAGCGGCCCGTGCTGGTCATCCGCAACTGGTGAGACCATGCCGTCGTCGGTCCGCTGCCATCGGTGCGGACGATGATGGATTGGGCGCGGATGACATCGGGCCGCACCCATGCGGCGATCGTGTAGGCCTGCGGGTGAGTGGGGTCGTTGACGTTGATGAACTGGTTCGAGCCACTCAGCTCGAGGCATTGGCTCGACTGGGCGAGGGGAGGAACATCCGGACTGTAGGTGACGGCACCCGAGGCTGTGCCCGTGAGGTTGTTGCCCGAGGCATCCGTGGCATTGCCTTCGAAGCGGTAATGACGGCGGAGCGGGCCGGGATTGCCAGCGGTCTGAATGGT
>CAYVUO010000224.1:0-2972 GCA_964454715.1 uncultured Bifidobacterium sp.
TCGCATCGACTACGCCCAACCTCACCCCCGGAGCCGATTACTCGATCACCGTCCCGCTCTCGGGAACCAACGGGGCGGGCAGGGTGTGCGGATTCCTCGATCTCAACTCGAGTGGAACGTTCACGACGTCCTCGCCCAACGAGAGCCAGTGCGCGGACTTCGCGCAGGGCGCCACATCGGTGACCCTCACGTGGCCGGGTGCATCATCGGCTGCGACCAGTCTCGGCTCGACCTGGCTTCGACTGCGGGCGTCGTACGACACGACCGGTGTGAACTCGCCTCTGGGCCGCCTCGGTTCGGGCGAGGTCGAGGACTGGCCGGTGACGGTCGCGGCCGCTCAGGTGACCACGACGACGTCGACCACCACGACCTCCACGACCTCCACGACCTCCACGTCGACCTCGACGTCGACCACCACCTCGACGACCTCGACCACGACGGTGGTTCAGCAGTCCTCATCGCCCACCACGGTCTCGGCAGTCGGTGATCCCGTCACCCCGACCATCACGGGCTGACGTGCCGCATCGCGCACCAGGAGTCGAGCGGGCCCGGGCCGAGTGCCCGGGCCCGCTCGCGTGTGGCGGACTGCACACCCGGCCCGTTGGCCGACGCTCGAGAATGTGACTAGATTTCCTTTACAGGGACGGGCGGAGTGTTCGGCCCTGCCATCGACCATGACCCCTTGGAGGGATCCCAAGATGTTCCGTACCTTCGGCCGCATCGCCGCGGCCGCCACACTCGTCGCCTCGAGCGCCGTGATCGCGAGCGTCGTCGCCACGGCCCCCGTCGGCGCTGCGAACACTGCGATCACGGTCAGTTGCAGTGTCGACCCAGCCGACCAGACCATCGACAACAACGACACCATCACCATCACCATGGGCACCGGTTGCACGCAGGTGCTGCTCGGCCAGCCTGCGCTCGGCACCATGACGGTGAACGGATTCCCCACGACACCCGGCAACCCGGTGGGTGTGTCGCAGGGTGACACCGTCATCTACACCGCTCCGGCCAGCGGCTCGGGTATCGACTTCATCTTCTTCATGGTGAACTTCAACCCGGCGCAGAACATGGCGATCACGTTCCCGCCGGCGCCACCCCGAAGTGACTCGTTGACCGACAACGGCAACGGGTCGATGACCATTGCGTATTCCGCGCTCTCGGGCCCCGAGGCCATCTGGGTCGCCATGTACGCCAGCGGCACGACTTGTCCTGGAACTCCGCCGCAACCCGCGACGGGTCGTCTGTACGTGTTGGCTCCCAACACCCCCTACAACCCAATCGGCGCAAGCCCAGTGGTGGTCACCGGTGACTTCCCGGCGATGACCGGGGTGGCCCCGTATGCCGCGACCACCATGCCCGCTGGCTCGTACGAGGCCTGCATGTACTACTCGTCGGGTCAGTCACCGGCGTCGCTCCAGTCGTCGCTGGCGATCACGCTCACCGCGGGCGGTGCTCCGACGACCACCACGCCGTCGACCCCCGTCACGCCCACCATTACCGGCTGACGCGACGCACTTCGACGCACGATTCGAATGGAGCCCGGGCCGAGTGCCCGGGCTCCTTCGCGTTCCGACATCGGTGCGTCATCGTGACGTCGGCCGCGTCGCAGCCCCCGCTCGTGACCGCGCTGGTAGGTTGCGCGCCGTGACGAGCCATCCGCGACTGCTGCGACTCCTGTTGTGTGCAGTCGCGGTCGTGGTGCTCGCCGGTTGTCGGGTGCAGCTCACCACCGATGTGAAGGTCGATGCCGACGGCAGTGGTGTCGTCACCCAGGGCATCGGCTTCGATGACGCCGCGCTCAAGCGCATCGGCGATCCGGCGATGGCACTGCGGGCCGACGACCTGCGTCAGGCCGGTTGGCAGATCGATCCGCTCGTGCGCGAGGGCGATCTCACATGGCTCCGCGCCCATCACGACTTCGCCACACCGGCCGAGGGCACGGCACTGCTCGCACAGTTGAGCGGTCCGCAGGGGCCGTATCGCAACATGGTCGTGGCGCGATCGACCGGCATGTTGTCGTCGATGGTGTCGGTGAAGGGTGAGATCGACACCACTGCCGGTCTCACCATGTTCGGTGACGACAAGTTGGCCGCTGCGCTCGGTGGCGATGCGTCGGGCGGGCTGCTCGCCAAGATCGAGAAGGAGGAGGGTCGACCCGCGGCGTCGATGGTCGGACTCACCTTCGCCGTTGATGTGAACGGCACGAAGAAGTCGTGGAACGCGTCGTTCGTCGACGGCGGCGTGCAGCTCGTCAAGGCGAGCGCGAGCGAGAGCCACCTGCTCAAGATCTTCGAGACGGTGCTGGTGATCGTGCTCGTGCTGCTCACGCTCACCGTGATCGCCCTGCGGGTGCGGGCCCGACGCCTGCGCACGCGGCGCCTCATGCGTCGCAGTCGTCGCTGGTGACGCACGACCAATTCGTGATGTGCCGGTGTGGCGCCGGTGCGATGGACGCATCGATCGCCATGCTCTAAGTTTCTGACAAGTGCGGAGCGCAGGGTTCCGCGCGGACCCTGAGGTATCGATGAAGCCCTTCTCCCGTCTCACCCGACTCGCCGCCGCCGGCGCGCTGGTCGTCTCGGCCGCTGCCGTGTGGTCGGCCACCCCCGTCGGTGCCACCAGCGCCACGTTGACCCAGGACTGCCAGGGCCCGGCGAACCAGTTCGCCTCGGTCGGCAACAGCGAGACCATCACCGTCACCGTGACCGCCGGTGATTGTCAGCAGGTCCTCTTCCTGCCCAATCTCGGTTCGGCAGGTACTGCGACACTCAACGGCAGCCCACTGAGTAGCACTCCCTTGGCGGTCTCCACCAACGATGTCATCGTCATCACTGCTCCAGCCAGCGGCACCGGCAGTGGCGTCCTGCGCTTCTTCGACCAGAACGCAGCGAATCCGGCTGTGCAGTGGTCCTATGGCCTTCCACCGATCGCCGGATCGCTCTCGGCGCCGGGTGACGGCAGCCTCGTGGTGA
>CAYVUO010000225.1:0-2941 GCA_964454715.1 uncultured Bifidobacterium sp.
GGTGATGTGCACAAGGTTCTCCCGCAGGTCATCGAACTGCTCAAGTCGCGCTGACATCCACGTCGCGTCGTCATTGGAGCCCCGGCGCATGCCGGGGCTCCGACGCGTCAGACGAGCGGCCAGGGGTAGCGATGACCCGTCTCGTCGACGGGGAGCGCGCCATTGCGCAGGAGGGCCCGTGTGCGGGCGAGCACGGCTTCGCGCTCGAACGCGCCGAGCAGTGATGCCAGCGAGTCGGGTAGGCCGTCGTCCACGAGACGCTGGAGGTCGCTCATGGTGTCGTCGTCGAGTTCGTCGCCCCCGAACTCCCAGATGACGGTGCGCAACTTGAAGTCGGCATGGAACGACAGTCCGTTGTCGATGCCCCAGATGTGGCGATCGGCGTCGAGCAGGAGGTGCCCGCCCTTGCGATCGGTGTTGTTGGAGATGAAGTCGAACGCGGCGAAGCGTCGCAACTGCGGATGCAGCTCGTCGTCGTCGACGAACGTGAAGTAATGGTCGTCGTAGTCGACGTCGACGAACAACTGCAGTGAACCGATGCCGAGCGGCACGTCGTCGCGGGCGATGGTGAGCGGGATGAGTTGCCATCCGAGCGCCTCGCTCAGTTCGTAGGCCGCCACTTCGCGTCGCCACAGTCCGTCGGGGAAGTCCCACAGGGGACGTTCGCCGGCGTGCGGCTTGTAGACGACTCGCGCCGAGGCGTCGTCGAGATGGGCCTCGGCGAGATAGGTGCCGTTCGAGCTCCAGGGCATCCGCCCGATGATCTCGAGCTCGCCCCGACCGACGATGTCGTGGATCAGTTCAGGCCCGGACACGAGTGGCCACTGGGATCGATCGGACGTGCGCACAGGCGACAGGTGGGGCGACCGGCATCGACGAGGTGCTGACCCTCGGCGATGAACGCCGCGACCTGGGCCCGGGTGAGGTGGAAGCGGGCGCTCGCCGGTTCGAGACCGAGTGCGGCGAACACATCGGGGTCATCGAGCGCGTCGAGATCCACGTCGTCGTCGAGTTCGACGAGTTCCTCGGCCACGATCACGAGCCGATCGTCGGTCTCCTCGTAGGCGACGGCCAGACGACCGACCACCCATGCGAACCCGAGCGGCGTCACAGCGGGGTCGGGGCTCACACGATCACCGAGACGCACTGCGGGCAGATCGCCGAGCATGCCGGCGAGGTAGTCGCACAGTGCGGCGACCTGCTGCTTCTCGAGCTTGAACGACACGACGAGACCATCGTTGGTCGCCTGCAGGAAGAATGTGCGTGCGCCGGGCATTCCGATGACGCCGGGTACGACACTCGACGGATCGCGGAACTCGAACGATTCGGTCATCTCAGGAGATCGCCAGTGCGGTGAGTTCGTCGGTGCTGTTGACGGCGAGCACCGCAGGGCCGGTGGCGGTGTAGGCGATCGCGGATACCGAACAGGGCGTCACGACGATGCGTTGGAACAGGTCGAGATGCGTGCCGAGCGCGTGCGCGACCGCGGCCTTGATGGGGTCGGCATGCGAGACGGCGACGATGGTGCGCCCGCGATTCGCGGCGACGAGGCGTTCGATGGCGCCGACCATGCGGGTCTGCATCTCGGTGAACGACTCGCCCCCGGGGAAGCGGAATCCGCTCGGGTAGCTCTGCACGGTGGCCCATTCGGGCAGCTTGCGCAGCGCCTTGAGGTCGCCGCCCGTCCAGTCGCCGAAGTCGCATTCGAGCAGGCCGCGGTCGATGGTGACGCGCAGGCCCAGTGCCTCGGCGATGGGCTTCGCGGTCTCCCGGGTGCGCTCGAGCGGGGAGGCGTAGACGGCAGCGACACCCTTCAGCGCGGCGATGCGCCGGGCCACGGCCTCGGCCTGGGCCCGCCCCTCATCGGCGAGATGCAGGCCCTTGGCTCGGCCCGGAAGCGTGGTGCCGGTGGTCGGTGTGCGCCCATGGCGCACCAGCAGCACGAGGGTGGGGGAGGACGGAGGGGTCTTGGCCATGGTGCGGTGAGCCTAGCGACGGGCACACTCGGAACGACCCGGGATGTCTGTGTCGGGGGGGTCACGGACTACCGTTGGCGCGCCGTGCACGTGCACGAAGTTCCCCCACCGAGGTCGAGATGAATCAGCCCAGCACCCCGTCACCGATCACCCGCCGCCGTGCCGGTGCGGCGAGCGTGTTGCTGACCCTCGCCCTCGTGCTCGGTCTCTCGGCCTGCAACCAGGACAACACCCCGTCGGCCTACAACACGTTGACCGAGCAGAACTTCCTCGAACTGTGCACGAACACCTACTGGACGCTCGATGGCGACATCACCGCCAACGACACGGCCACGACGCTCGACCCGGTGCTCAAGCAGACCAGTAGCACCATCAAGGCCGACGTCACCACGCCCACGACCTCGCAGTGCGTCTGCCAGTACAACGTGTTCGTCAACCAGGTCTCGTACAACAAGACCAACGTGGTCAACAACTACAGCGGGCCGTTCTTCGTCGACCTCAACGTGGATCTGAAGACCGATCCCGAGAAGGCGTGGAACACCGTCCCCGAGGCCGTGCGCAATGCGCTGCAGGCGTGTGTGACGGGTTCGTCGACGTCGTCGACATCGACCACGGTCGCGGCGACGTCGTCGACGTCGTCCAACACCAACTGACGGGTCAGTCGCCGACGACCTTCGCGGACACGCCGAGGCGTACCGACGTCTCTGCCCACACCGGCCAACGCGACCGGCTCTTCTCGGCGAGTTTGCGCATGAGGGCGATGGCCTCGGGGTCCTCGTCGCCGGGGCGGGCGATGATCGAACCGTCGGCGATCATGCGAGACATGATCTCGCGACCGAGTTCCGTTCGGACGATGGTGAGCGTCCAATCGTTGAACTTGCCGATGCCACCGGTCGAGATGTCGGCATGCTCGGCGGCGAAGTCGGGGCAGTGGTTGCAACCCTCTCGCGTCCAGGCGTGACATT
>CAYVUO010000226.1:0-2939 GCA_964454715.1 uncultured Bifidobacterium sp.
CGCGGTTGTCGGTGAGCCACTGGTTCACCTCTCGCTTTGCCGCATCGATCTCCGACCGCTCGGCGCCGGCGCTGCGCAGGTGATGGCTCATCGCCGCATCGGCATAGATGATGGCGGCGATGGGGCGCGCCGTGCGGATCATCGCTAGTGCCTCGGTGGGCTCGTGCCCTGCGTCGAGCAGCATGCGGAACGCCATCGACGGCGCACGGTTCACGCCCATGTGGCAGTGCACGATGGCGCGGCCGCCACGTGCGCGCACCTCACGGATGACGTCGAGTCCGGCGTCGAACCAGTGGTCCTCCTGCCAGCCGCCGTCGTCGTGGGTGCCGAGGTGGTGGTAGTTCAGATGCGGGGCGATCTGGGCCACGAGCTCGGCGTCGGTCCACTCCTCACGCAGATCGATGATGTCGGTGATGCCGAGACCGCTCCAGTGCTCGAGCAGCGCTTCGGCTTCGGCCTCATGCGGCGGAAGGTCGCCGCTGACGACGAGCCATTCGTTCACCTCGCATGGCTTGCGGTGCCAGTGGGCCGGATCGTCGATGAGTGTGTTGTTCGTGTCGGGTGTGTTCATGGTGTCTCCATCCTCTCGTGATGGAGAACGCAGGAGCACACCGATTCCATGCGTGTTCACGGAGTGAAGGGTGGACGTAGTTCGTTCGCGATCTGCAGGAACTCCCACATGCGGGCGTGCAGCTCGTCGGGGTCGTGGTCGGCGACCTCGATCGTCGTGTCGAACCACACCTCCCATCCGAAGTTCGACCTCGTGATCGAGAGGTGGTCTCCGAGCCCTCGCTCATCGCGCATCAGACGGGCCAGGGATTCGATGTCCTCGGAACGCGGGTGGCGTTCACCGACGAGCGTTCTCAGGATCACCGATCGATCGTCGGCCGCGACGACCAGTTCGATGTCCATTCCGGGCAGCGCGACCTCGAACCTCCTGGCGCCGCGGGCCATCACTCGTGCGCCGTGCAGCTCGACCAGGAGTGAAGCGAGTTCTCCCGCTGGTCCCGCAGGAACTCTGGTGTAGTGCCGAAGGGTGCGCCACGCGACGAGCCGGCCCGTATCGGGGTCGATGTCGCCGATCAGATGGAACCATGGCTCGGCGATGAGTGGTTGGCCGAATCCGATCCAGTGATCGAGTGCGATCGCGACGAGATCATCCAGCGGTGCGCCCGACGCTCGTTGCACATCGCGCATCCACCGGTGAACGACCCAGTCACCTTCGAGCGCGCTGGAGATCTCGGCGGCGGTGACTGCTCTCGACGACTCCCCGCAACGGTCGTCGACGATGCGGGCCAGTCGATCGGCCGGCATCACGAGCCTGGGATCGTCGGCGAATCCGTCGGCGCTTCGGGCCGGGGGAACTCGTCGGCGGCGCTTGCCCATGCGCTTGTCGAGAACGGCGATGAACCGCTGTGCGGG
Organism: uncultured Bifidobacterium sp.; assembly: GCA_964454715.1. Lineage (GTDB taxonomy): Bacteria > Actinomycetota > Acidimicrobiia > Acidimicrobiales > Acidimicrobilacustridaceae > Acidimicrobilacustris. The sequence goes on from CAYVUO010000226.1 coordinate 1,423, forward strand.
TGCGGGGAGGTGGGCCCAAGCGAGTTGCTGGGCGTAGTAGGCGGCGATGGCGCCGCCGAGTCGCGGCGCCCCGTAGACATCGGTGCGCTGATCCACATCGAGGGAACGCATCGGCCGCAGCGGCTCGTGCCGGACGCACTTTGCGAGGTGTCACGACTACTCTCGGCTCGTGCGGGCGGGGGCTCGCGGAAGCGGGGTGCGGGGTCATGACGCCCGAGGGGACCGACGAACGTCTCGACGCGATGCAGGCGACGATCGACGAACTGCGGGCCGAGGTCTTGGCGTTGCGCGCAGTGTCGGCGCAGCACGTGGACACCGACCCGATCGTGAGCGATGGACCCGTGTCGCGTCGCCACGCATTGCGTGCGGCTGGAGTGCTCGCCGCAGGCGCCATCGCTGGAGGCGCGGGTGTGCTCGCGAGCGCGTCACCAGCGGCAGCCGCTGCTGGAACCTTCGATAGTTCGGATGGCGTGAATCCGGCGCTGAAGGCGACTGGTACGAATGGGTCGGGTGGTGTGCAGGCCTCGAGCAACACATCCACGGGAGTGGCGGGCACGAGCACTTCAGGATTCGGCGTCTGGGGCCGGTCGACCAGCAACTACGGCGTCGCAGGCTTCAGCACATCGACCGCTGGAGTGAGTGGTGGGTCCGACACCAACCATGGCATCTACGGCTCCACGAACTCGGACAACCATGCAGGCGTACTCGGTCAAGGCTCCGCCTATGGCTTGATGGGTTCGGGTGCGAGAGCGCTCTACGCGTCTGGTTCGGTCGCCCACATCCGGTTCAGCCCGATAAGTCAGGCCCGATCCGCGAGCCCGATCATGGGCGATCTGCTGTTCGACATCAATGGCGACATGTGGTTGTGCACCGGCTACAACTTCTCTCCCTACGGCCCCATCTGGCGCAAACTCTCGGGTAGCAACACTGCCGGGTCGTTCCACCCGGTCACGCCCGGTCGTGTGTACGACTCCCGCATCGCAGGCGGCGGGATCGGTCCCATCTCTCGCGGCCAGACTCGCACGGTGTCGGTGGCGAATCGCATCGTCAACGGGGCGACTCCGGCGTTGTCGAACTTCGTTCCCGAGGGTGCGACTGCGGTGACGCTCAACGTGACGATCTCGGCAACCGTCGGGTCGGGCTATCTGGCGGTGAACCCCGGAGGAGATTCGATCGTCCACGCGTCGACGATCAACTGGTCATCGGCAGGGCTCAGCCTGGCGAACTCCACGGTGGTGGCGGTCAACGCATCACGTGAGGTGACTGTGATCGCCAACGGCCCGGTCGGTTCATCGACCAACTTCATCATCGACGTTCTCGGCTACTGGATGTAGGAGACCCCAATGACCACGATCGATCCGAGGGATGCAGAGATCGCAGAGTTGCGGGCGACCGTTGCCTCGCTCACCGAGAGACTGACCTCGGTCGAGCAGAAGGTGGAGGAACCGCTCGACAACGATGTGCCCGTCTCTCGACGGCACGCTCTTCGTGCCGCAGGTGTACTCGCCGCAGGCGCC
>CAYVUO010000227.1:0-2772 GCA_964454715.1 uncultured Bifidobacterium sp.
GTCGACATCGAGATCAAGATCCAGCAGGTCTGATCGACCTGACCGAATCGAACGAAGGCCCCGGCTCCGGCCGGGGCCTTCGTCGTTCTCGGCGCGAGCGCAGTCACGATCGCGTAGGTTCTGCGCACTCGATCGAAGGGGGAGACATGGGACGGTTCGACGGGAAGGTCGTGTTGGTGACGGGTTCGTCGTCGGGGCTCGGTGCCGCGTCGGTGGAACGGTTCCTCGCCGAGGGCGCCATCGTGGTGGGCTCCGATGTGCAGCCGCCGGTGGCCGGCGCCGCGTCGCCGACCACGTTCACGACGGTCGACGTCACCGACGAGGCCGCGCTGTCGGCCTGGGTCGATGGCGCGCTCGCCCACACGGGTCGCATCGATGCGGTGTGCACCTTCGCCGGCATCCCCGCCGGTGGCCCTGTGCATCTCGTCGACCTCGACACCTGGCAGCGCACGATCGACATCAACCTCACCGGCACGTTCCTCACGTGCAAGCAGGTCATCACTCGCATGCTCGCCCAGGATCCGATCGACGGCGAGCGGGGCAGTGTCATCACCGTGGCCTCGGTCGAGGGTCTCGAGGGCACCGCCGGCGGCAGCTCGTACAACGCCTCGAAGGGTGGCGTGGCCATCCTGACCAAGAACATGGCCATCGACTACGGACGTCAGGGCATCCGGGTGAACTCGATCTGCCCCGGCTTCATCGACACCCCGATGCTGCGGGGCCTCGGTGACCCCGAGATGGACGAGATGCTCCTGGAGATCGCCGAGGAGCACAAGCTCCGCCGGCTCGGGCGCCCGTCCGAGATCGCCTCGGTGGCGGCGTTCCTGGCCTCGGCCGATGCCTCCTTCGTCACCGGCCAGACCATCGCCGTCGATGGTGGCTACACCGCAGGCCGCGACCACGGCGTCACCAAACGGATGGGCCTCTGAACCTGCCCCCCTCGGGGTCTGTGGATAACTTGTGGACAATTGGCGGCTGGGTCGGCCGTCGATCCTGACCATCCAGCCGGTCGCGACGACCGCGTCCCGTCGTTTGGACTCCCACGACCCCCATCGGTAGTGTCTCCCCTCCGTGCGAGCGACGGATCCGTCCCTTGACCGCACCTCTTCGTCGTTCAACCGACGTCTGCGACGGCCCCCCGGGGTACCCCGCAGCACAACCGAGTGGCGCTCGGCCGGGTCTCCCGTGCCGAGCGTCTGCGTGAAGGGCCATCACCTGCGGTTCGGGTGGAGGTGTCCCGCAAGGGACTGACGACGCAACACACCAACAGAAAGATCGTTGTCGCAATGGCGAACAAAGCGGTAGTCGGCGAAAAGGTCGGCATGACACAGGTATGGGATGACGCCAATCGCGTCGTGCCCGTGACCGTGCTGCGCGTTGCTCCGATGCGCGTGGTGCAGATCAAGACCGTCGAGAACGACGGGTACAACGCGTTGCAGGTCACCTTCGGTGAGCGCAATGCATCCAAGCTCAACAGCCCCGAGCGCGGACACTTCGAGAAGGCCGGCGTCGCTGCAGGACAGCAGCTCGTCGAGTTGCGTCTCGACAGTGTCGACGGTTTCGAGGTCGGCCAGGAGATCAAGGTCGACGCACTCGAGGCCGGCGAGATGGTCGATGTCACGGCCATCAGCAAGGGCAAGGGTTTCGCAGGCACGATGAAGCGTCACAACTTCGCCGGCCAGCGTGCCTCGCACGGTGCGCACCGCGTGCATCGTGCTCCCGGTTCGGTGGGCTCGTGCTCGACCCCTGCTCGCGTGTTCAAGGGCACGCGTATGGCGGGTCGCATGGGTGCCGAGAAGGTGACGACGCTCAACCTCGTCGTCGTCTCGACCGATGCCGAGAAGAACCTCATGCTCGTGCGTGGCGCCGTGCCCGGCCCCAAGGGCGGCGTGGTCGTCGTGCGCGATGCCGTAAAGAAGTCGAAGGGTGGTGCGTGATGCCGAGCGTCTCGCTGAAGACTCCCGCCGGCGCTGATGCTGGCACCGTCGAACTCGATGCCGCCACGTTCGGCATCGAACCCAACGTCGCAGTGATGCATCAGGTCGTCACGGCGCAGCTCGCCGCACGTCGCGCTGGCACGCAGAGCACCAAGACCCGCGCCGAGGTGTCGGGCGGCGGTGCGAAGCCCTGGAAGCAGAAGGGCACCGGTCGCGCTCGCGCCGGTTCGTCGCGTCAGCCCAACTGGATCGGCGGTGGCGTGGCCCTCGGCCCGAAGCCGCGCTCCTACGCGCAGCGCACCCCCAAGAAGATGATCAAGCTCGCGCTGCGTTCGGCCCTGTCCGATCGCGCTGCCGAGGGCAAGATCATCGTCGTCGACTCGTTCGGCTTCGACTCGCCCTCCACCAAGTCGGCGATCAAGGCCCTCGAGGCGCTCGGTGCAACCGGTCGCGTGCTGGTCGTGCTGAACCGCAACGACGTCAACACCTGGAAGAGCTTCCGCAACATCACCTCGGTGCACGTCATCGAGGCGCCGGAGCTCAACACCTACGACGTCCTGAAGGCCGACTACCTGGTGTTCACCAAGGAGAGCCTTCCCGGCACAGAGGTCGAGGCATGAAGAATCCCCGTGACGTCATCATCCGTCCGATCGTGAGCGAGAAGAGCTACGGCCTGCTCGATTCGAACGTCTACACGTTCGAGGTCGCGGCCGACTCCTCCAAGCCCGAGATCCACGACGCCGTCGAGGCGATCTTCGGCGTCAAGGTGCTCAAGGTCAACACGCTCAACCGCGACGGCAAGCGCAAGCGCAACCGTCGTACCGGAACCTTCGGC
>CAYVUO010000228.1:0-2738 GCA_964454715.1 uncultured Bifidobacterium sp.
TGGCGGTAGACGTCGCCGACCTCGAAGTCCTCGAAGTGGCGGCCGAAGGGGCGGTCGTGCACGGTCACGGTGGTCTCCTCGTACAGGGGTGCGACGGGAGCCTAGATTCGTCCCCGGCGCACGAGCGCGACCGGGGGGAACGACATGGGTGAGCTACTGATCAGGGGCGGCGACGTCGTCGATGGCACGGGGGCAGCGTCGTACCGAGCCGATGTACGCGTTCTTGGAGGAGTGATCGTCGAGATCGGCGCCGACCTCGACGCCGGCGACGCGCAGGTCATCGACGCAGCGGGCTGCATGGTCGCCCCCGGCATCATCGACACCCACACCCACCTCGACGGTGCGATGTGGTGGAACCCGGAACTCGATCCGCTTCCCGCCTACGGCAACACGTCGATGGTGTTCGGCAACTGCGGCAACTCCATCGCACCGCTCGCCGCTGGCCCCCAGCGCGATGAGATCGTCGACCTCCTGTGCTTCCTCGAGGACCTTCCGCTCAAGGCCTTCGAACAGGAGATCCCGTGGAACTGGGAGACCTGGCCCGAGTACATGGACGCTCTCCGCACGCGCCCCACCGCGGTGCACGTCGCCGGCTACCTCGGCCACCTCGCGCTTCGCACCTACGTGATGGGTGCCGATGCATGGGAGAGGGCGGCGACCGGTGCAGAGATCGACCGCATGTGCGAGGTGCTCGACGACGGACTCGCTTCGGGCGCCCTCGGCCTGAGCGTGAACCACTTCGATCGTGACCGCACCCTCCGACTGGTCCCCGGCTACTTCGCCGACGATGCCGAGTACCTCGCCCTGTTCCGAGTCGTGGCGAGCCATCGCCCGGCCACGGTGCAGATGATCCTTCGCTTCAACGATCCCGTCGACTCGATCGCCGACGCGCGGCGATTCGGGCGTCTCGTCGCCGAATCCGGAGTGCGAGCGCAGTACACGGGCATCCCGTTCAACGTGCGCGACGACGATCGCCGCGACGAGTGGTGGGCGGTGCACGAGGAACTGCGGACCTCCGGTGCCGACATGTGGCCGATGGTCAACTGCAAGCCACTCGCGCCGTTCTTCGGCTTCGAGCGATCGATCGTGTTCCAGCGCGTGGCGGCGTGGAACGAGGCGATCAACCTCCCGACCGACGAGAAGTTGGCCATGCTGGCCGACCCCGAATGGCGGGCGCGGGCGCGTGACGACTGGGACAACCGCACACGTTCGAGCCTGTCGCGCATCGACCGCCCCGACGAGATGATCCTCACGATCTCCGAGACCGGCGTCGGTCCCGTCGGCATCTCCCTCACCGAACTCGTCGAGAGCACCGGCCTGCACATCTCCGACGCGCTCGCCGACTGGGTGCTCGCCAACGGTGTCGGTTCGCAGATGATGGGGATCCCCGAACGACTGAGCGAACCCGACATCGTCCGCGCCGCGCGCGATCCGCACACGTTGTTCAACATCAACGACAGTGGTGCACATCTCCAGTTGTTCGCTGCATCCGGTGAGCACCTGCATCTGCTCACCCATTACGTGCGCGACACGGGCCAACTCACGATCGAGGAGGGTGTGCGCGCCCTCACTGGACGCACCGCCGAGTTCTTCGGACTCACCGACCGGGGAACCGTGGAGACGGGCAAGGTCGCCGACTTGATGGTCTTCCGCCTCGACGAGATCGAGCTGCGCGACGAGGAGCGGGCGTACGACGTCCCCCACGGCACATGGCGCTTCACCCGTTCGCCGGCGGGTCTGCGGGCCACGATCGCCGCGGGTGTGCCCACATGGCTCGACGGCGCTCCGACCGGCGCTCGACCCGGCACCGTGCTTCGCCCCGTGACGGCCTGACGAGGCGCGGTCCGACCGGGGATCGCCCGGTGACCGGGCGGTAGGGTCGCGCCCATGACCGCACCCGACCTCAACGCTGCCGCCTCCGTCGTCGCCCTCGCCGGTGACGTCGTCGACTCCGCCGTGAGGGCCCTCGCCGCCGCTGGCGGGGCCGACACCAATCAGGTCGTGGCCTACGACATCGCCCATGCGGCATCCGCGGTCGCCACGGCCCGAGCGATGCTCGACTACGGCGCCAAGGGCGAACTCGAGGGTCGCATCGCCTGTGCGTTCATCGCCGACGCCATCGGCGAACTCGTATCGAAGGTGTTCGGTCGGGAGGCCGAATGGGGAGTGAGCGCCGATGCGTTCGATCCGGCACGTTCCTTCGTCGCCTCCTACCGCTCCCCCGAGTTCGTCGCCGCACTCGCCGACACCCCCGGCCCCAAGCACCTCGACGCCGACTTCGAGATGGTGCAGGACGCGTTCGGACGCTTCGCTGCCGACAAGATCGCACCCGTCGCCGAACACATCCATCGCGAGAACGCCGACATCCCCGAGGACCTCATCAGTGGTCTCGCCGAGATCGGCGCCTTCGGGCTCTCGGTACCGGTCGAGTACGACGGCTTCTCGGAGGGCGGCGAGAGCGAATCCATCGGCATGGTCGTCGCCACCGAGGAGCTCACCCGTGCCTCGCTCGGCGCCGGCGGCTCGCTCATCACCCGCCCCGAGATCCTCACCCGCGCGTTGCTCGCCGGCGGCACCGAGGATCAGAAGCGGGAATGGCTGCCGAAGTTGGCGACCGCCGAGGTGATGCCGGCAGTTGCCGTCACCGAACCCGACTACGGATCCGACGTCGCCGGTGTGAAGGTGAGCGCCACGCGCACCGACGGCGGTTGGCTCATCAACGGCGTGAAGACCTGGTG
>CAYVUO010000229.1:0-2737 GCA_964454715.1 uncultured Bifidobacterium sp.
GAAGACGAAGAAGTCCGGGTCAAAGACCATCACGGCGAAGTCCCGACCAGCCAAGGGTGCTGGGGCCAAGGGCGGCGCCTCGAAGGGTCTGACCAAGGCCTCGGCCAACGCCGGGGCCTCCAAGGGCGGCCGGACGACCGGCCGCACCACCACCAGTTCCCGAGACACCAAGGGCAGCGACTCATCGAAGGGGTCTCGTGCAGACTCCGGTGGCGCGGCGTCGACCCCGTCGACCCCCTCGTCCAACGCTGGCGATGCAGCATCGCCGCCGTTGCAGCCTCGGGCGCGCAAGAAGAAGAGGTAACACCACATGGAGTGGGTGGAAATCACCGGCCGGACCGTCGAAGAGGCGAAAGAGGCCGCGCTTGACCAACTGGGCGTCGACACCGTCGATGCCGAGTTCGAGATCCTGGAGGAACCCTCACGGGGCCTCTTTGGGAAGATGAAGGGGCAGGCTCGGGTTCGTGCCCGGATCGCCCCGACCCGTCCTCGACCGAAGGTCGAGCGACGCGATCGTCGGAAGAAGGGCGGTGGCAACAGCGGCGGACGGAAGCAGTCGCCCCGTTCGGCCCCCGAGACCTCCGACACCGCTGCGGACTCCGCATCCCCGGCACCATCATCCAACGGCAAACGCCCTGACCGCCGCCGTGGTGGTCAGAAGGCCGCGCCCTCGCAGAAGGACACCAGTACCGTGACCGAGACCGTCGACGTTGATCTGACCGAACACACCCGCATCGTCACCGAGTTCCTCGATGGCCTCGTTGATGCCTTCGACCTCGAGGGTCGCGTCGAGGCGGTAGCGATCGACGAGGACACGAGCGAGGTTCGTGTCGAGGGTCGCGATCTGGGGATCCTGGTCGGACCGAAGGGCAACACCCTCGCCGCCGTTCAGGAACTCTCCCGCACGGTGGTGCACCGCAAGGTGTCGGGGAGTGCCGCCGGTCGGGTTCGCCTCGATGTGGGGGGCTACCGTCAGCGTCGCCGCGAGGCCCTCGAGCGGTTCACCCGCGAGATCGCCGACCAGGTCCGTGAGTCGGGTGTGCAGAAGGCACTCGAGCCCATGGGCTCGGCCGACCGCAAGATCGTGCACGATACGGTGAACGAGCTCGATGGCGTCTCGACCCTCTCCGAGGGGGACGAGCCCCGTCGTCGTGTGGTGATCATCCCGTCGTGATGTTCCAGCAGATCTGGTTGTGAACGAAGGCCCCGCTCCGAGCGGGGCCTTCGTCGTTCTCGGCTCGGGCCCCCGGTGATCGAGATGGGCCGCCCCGAGTGCGAGACTGACGACGTGGACCCCTCTCCCCCGCTTCTCGAGGTCTTGGAACGTGCCCGACGGTTGGGGGTGCTCGGCCCGGGACCGGTGCTCGATCACGTGGCTCATGCCCAGGGCTTCGTCCAGGCCCTCGAGGACCTGCCACCGGGTTCGAGGCTCCTCGATCTCGGATCGGGCGGCGGTGTGCCGGGACTCGTGATCGCCGAAGCCCGGCCCGATCTCGAGGTGATTCTCCTGGATTCCCTCGAACGCCGAGCGGCGCTCCTCGCCGAGGCGGTCGTGGCCCTGGGCTGGCAGGGCCGGGTCTCGGCCGAGCTGGCCCGAGCCGAGGACACGGGACGGTCGCCGCAGTGGCGAGGCCAACTCGATGCCGTCACCGCCCGTTCGTTCGGCCCCCCGGCCACGGTGGCGGAATGTGCCGCTCCACTGCTGCGGGTGGACGGGATCCTGATCGTGAGCGAGCCTCCCGCGGAGACCGGGCGCTGGAAACCCGAGGGTCTGGCGAGACTCGGGCTGGTTGATGAGGGCAGGCCCGTGGCGGGGATGCGACGCTTGCGCCAGGCTCGCGACTGTCCGGAGACCTATCCCCGGCGGGTGGGACTCCCGGCCAAGCGACCGCTGTTCTGAGGCCCCTGACTCGTTTCACGTGAAACGCAAGGATGGATCAAGCTCGGCTCCCGGGGCATCGGTCCGCACGTTTCACGTGGAACACTGTCGGCATCGGTTCGGTCACGAGATGGCCGTGTTTCACGTGAAACCCGGACGGGAATCCTTGACCCGGACATCGCCGCCGGGCAGGATTGCCCTCGCTCGATCGCTTGAGGCGATCGGGCGTCCGACTGCGGTTCGTGCCGCCCAATCCGAGTTGGGACCGATGGAATCTGATGACGTTGGAAGCGGAACCGATGGGGGAGAGCACGGCGTGAAGATGCCGCCGAACATCTCTGCCGCCGAGGCGGTTGTGGAAGCCGCCCGCCCCATCTCCGCCGAACGACCCCTACCCCGGGTCATTGCCGTTGCCAACCAGAAGGGCGGGGTGGGAAAGACGACGACGTCGATCAACCTCAGTGCCTGCTTGGCCGAGCTGGGGTATCGCACCCTCGTGGTGGACTTGGATCCCCAGGGGAACGCTTCGACCGGCCTCGGCGTGGACATCCGGTCCCTCGAGTCCTCCATGTACGACGTCATCCTCCACGACGTGCCGTTGGAGGACTGCATCGAGGGCACGGTGGTCCGGAACCTTTTCGTGGCGCCGGCCAGCCTGGATCTGGCGGGAGCGGAGATCGAACTGGTGCCGGCGTTCAGCCGCGAGATGCGCCTCAAGATGGCCATCGATTCAGTGAAGGACGACTACGACTTCGTGGTCATCGACTGTCCCCCGTCGCTGGGTCTGCTCACGGTGAATGCCATGGCGGCGGCCACCGAGGTCCTGGTCCCCATCCAGTGTGAGTACTTCGCGTTGGA
>CAYVUO010000230.1:0-2600 GCA_964454715.1 uncultured Bifidobacterium sp.
GCGGCCTCGCGGACGGTGGCGAAGGCCTCGACGAGCAGGTCGTCGAGATCAGCACCATTGGCCAGCCGCTCCCGGAACTCGATGGTGCGGTGGGCCAGTGCTTCGTCGCTGAGGGCTCGGGTCTCGTCCTCGAGGGCGTTGATCTCGGGGACCAGACGCTCGAGGGCTCGGACCTTCTTGCCTTCACCGGCGCGGAGGAGTTTGTCGAGGACACCCATGGAGAGGGTGAGTGTACCGGTGCCCCGGTGAGGCTCAGGGCAGAGGGTGGTGAGGAACGGGTGAGGGCTCAGCCCCGCAGCGGCGTGCGGGCCAGCACCACCCCGTGGATGCTCGTGGCCCCGGCCGAGCGCAGGGCATCGGCGGCTGCTCGCAGGGTGGCGCCCGTCGTCACCACATCGTCGACGACCACCACCGAACCATTCACCCGGCCGATGGCCTCGAACCGGGGCCCTTGCAGCCGCTGGGCCGCGCTTCGGCCGGTCTGGCGCAGCGATCCCGAGCGCCGGAGCAGACCGCGACACGGCAAGCCCAGCGCGCGGGCCACGGGTCGGGCCAGGATCCGGGCATGATCGAAGCCTCGGCCGGCGCGGCGCGGCGCGGTGGTCGGGGCCCAGGTGACGACGACACCTCGCAGATCGGCCCCGAGCCCGTCACGCACGCGCGCCGCCATGAGCGGGGCGAAGACCCCGAACGACGACCACGCTCCGCGGTTCTTGGCCGCGGTGATGAACGGCCGAGAAGCATCGTCGTAACGAAGAAGGGCGGCCACGGAGTCGGGCCCGTCCGTCACGAGTCGATCGGTCACGGCGACGTCATCACGCCTCAGCGCCGCAGCGCACGCTCGACAAGGAGATGCCCCGGGGACGCCGCAACCGGCGCACTGCACGGGCAGGAGATCGACGAATCTGACCATGCGCGCACGCTAGGGAGTGCGTGCGACAGGGCTCAGTGCATCAGCATCGGCGGCAGGCCGTCACCCAACATCGACGAGATCCGACGTTCGACCGCCTTCGGCGTGTCGTCGTGGGTGAGGATCCAGAACCGACCGGCCTTCACGGCGTCGCAGACCTTGTCGGCCACGATCGCCGGGTCGATGCCGTCGTCGATGAACTTCTGCACGACCTCGCCCAACGCATCGACATCGGCCGGATCGGCACCAGGCTTGTTGCGCACCGAGGTGGCGATGTTCGTGCGCACCCATGAAGGGCATAGCACCGACACGCCGACGGGCGAGTTCGACAGCTGCAACTCGACGCTCAGCGTCTCACTGAGCGCCACGACGCCGTACTTCGCGACGTTGTAGGGACCCATGAACGGAGCGGAGAACAGGCCCGCCACCGACGCCGTGTTGACGATGTGCCCCTCACCCTGCTCGACGAGCAATGGGAGGAACGTGCGCACGCCATGGATGACACTCCACAGGTCGACGTCGAGCACCCAGCGCCATGTGTCGAGATCGATCTCGGCCATGGGTCCACCGCCGCCGACACCGGCGTTGTTGCACACCACGTGCACGGCGCCGAACGCGTCGAGCGCGGTGGCCTTCAGCGCCTCGATCTGCGCTGCGTCGGAGACGTCGCACACCGTGGTGACGACCTCGGTGTCATCCGGGAGCGTGGCCGTCGCGGCGAGAAGCGTGTCACCCTCGATGTCGGAGAGCACGAGCCTCATGCCCTCCGCTGCGAATCGACGTGCCATGGCCAGACCGATGCCGCTCGCGGCTCCGGTGATGACGGCGACCCGTCCCTCGAGCGTCTCCATGGTCCCTCCCCCGTTCCGGCCCGGTGGCCGGATTCAGTAACGGTAGTGCGCCGGCTTGTACGGGCCGTCGGACGGGATGCCGAGGTAGTCGGCCTGCGCGTCGCTCAGTTCGGTGAGGCGCACACCGAGCGACGAGAGGTGGAGGCGGGCGACCTTCTCGTCGAGATGCTTCGGCAGCGTGTACACACGGCGCTCGTAGAAGTCGGTGTGCGTGAACAACTCGATCTGCGCGATGACCTGGTTGGAGAACGAGTTCGACATCACGAAGCTCGGGTGGCCGGTGGCGCAGCCGAGGTTCAGCAGTCGTCCCTCGGCGAGCACGATGACCGAATGACCGTCGGGGAAGACGTACTCGTCGACCTGGGGCTTGATGTTGACGCGCTGCACGTCGCTCATGCGCTTGAGGCCGGCCATGTCGATCTCGTTGTCGAAGTGGCCGATGTTGCCGACGATGGCCTGATGCTTCATGCGAGCCATGTGCTCGGCCGTGATGACGTTGAAGTTGCCGGTGGCCGTGATGAAGATGTCGGCCGTGTCGAGCACGTCCTCCACCCTCGCGACCTGATAGCCCTCCATCGCGGCCTGTAGGGCGCAGATGGGATCGATCTCGGTGACGATCACGCGAGCGCCCTGCCCGCGCAGTGACGACGCGCATCCCTTGCCGACGTCGCCGTAGCCGCACACGACTGCGACCTTGCCGCCGATCATCACGTCGGTGGCGCGGTTGATGCCGTCGATGAGGCTGTGGCGGCATCCGTAGAGGTTGTCGAACTTCGACTTGGTGACCGAGTCGTTGACGTTGATGGCCGGGAACAGCAGGTGACCGGCCTCCTGCATCT
>CAYVUO010000231.1:0-2569 GCA_964454715.1 uncultured Bifidobacterium sp.
CCGCTTCAGCGAGAGCGGCATCGTGGCCGGCGCGCTCGGTCGACGCCGGGGCGACACGGTGGTCGTCGACGAACTGTTCATGTCATGCCGCGTGCTCGGCCGTGGTCTCGAGGACTCGATCATGTGCGGAGCGCTCAGCCGTCTGGCTGAGTCCGCAGGTGTGAATGACGTCGAGGTTCCGTGGGTGCGGGGCCCTCGCAACGAGCCCGCCCTCACCTGGCTGGCCCGCCACGACGCGCTGGGTGACGCCGAGGGCGGTACCGTTCGCTTCGACCGGGCGACCCTGCGCGCCGCTGCCGAACCCCCCACAGGAGTGTCCGTCGATGACGAGGGATGACGTACAACGGATCGTCGACGAGGTGCTCATGCAGGTCCTCGCCGTTCCTGCCGACTCCGTCGCCACCCTCACCCGTGACGGCGCCGAGACTTGGACCTCACTTGCCCACGTCGAGATCTTCTTCTCGCTCGAGGAGGAGCTCGGCATCAAGCTGTCCGACGACGACATGGCGTTCGCCGAGAGCCGCGACGACCTCATCGAGTTCTCCGCTGCACAACTCGGACTCTGACATGCGCTCCTGGAGGATGCACCACGTCGGCATCGCCACCCGCAATCTCGACGGTCTCACCGGACGCCTCGAGAACGCCGGATTCGATCTCGAGAAGCGGTTCACCGATCCGCTCCAGGGTGTCGACGGGGCATTCCTGCTCGGCGGGGATTCACGCATCGAACTGCTGGCGCCGCTCGAGGGTTCCGACACGCTCGAACCGTGGCTCACCTCCGGCAATCGGATGTATCAGATCGCGGTCGAGGTCGATGATCTCGACGCCGAGATCGCATCGGTGCGAGACGCCGGCGGTCGCCTCGTGCGCGAACCGATGCCAGCGGTCGCGTTCGACGGACGCCGCATCGCGTTCATGATGATCGGCACCGGTTTCCTGCTGGAACTGATCGAGTCCGCCTAATGGTCTCGGCGGGCGATGTTGACCTGCCACTGCCCGATCACTGCGGCGAGACGCTCCGGGAGTTCACCCCATGTGTCCGGCGAGCGGAGCGCCCGCAATGCCTCGCGATCGGGCTCCGCTCCGAGCAGACGTGACAGACCGACACGGTTGATGCCGCTCACCTGCAGCGGATCACCGACCACCGTACGGGCCGGCGGCACCTCCTCACGCACGACCGCACCCATGCCGACCATGACGACGGGGCCGATGGCGGAGAACTGATGCACGAGAGCACCCATGCCGATGACGGCACGAGTGCCGATGGCGACATGCCCTGCGATCTGCGCGTTGGGCGACATCGTGACGTTGTCCCCGAGCCAACAGTCGTGCCCGAGGTGCGAGCGCGGCATGAGGTACGCGTCATCGCCGATCGTCGTGTGGCGGTGCGAGCCGGCGTGGATCGTCACACCCTCCTTGAGCACATTGCGCGACCCGAGACGCACACCGAACGTCGCAGAGGTACGGCCGTCGGTCCACCAGTCGGTCGTCGAGACCGAGGGGATGCCGAAGAGGTCGCCCTCGATGCCGATGCAGGTGTTGGGCCCGACCCAGTTGTCGTCACCGAGCACGACGTCACCGGTGATGACGACGTTCGGACCGATGACGTTGCCCGATCCCATCCGCACGGCATCGCCAATGATCGCCGTGGGATGCACGAAGTTGGGTGTACTCACCCCATGATCATCGCGCAGTGCGAATCGGCCACAGTGTGAATCGGCCCGAGCGTGAATCGGCCGCAGCGTCGATCGGCCGCAGCGTCGATCGGAGAGAGTGCAGGTCAGTGCGAGTGCGGCGTGCAGTACTGGTCGTACTCGGCGATGACGATCTCGTCGGCATCGATGGAGCACGCCGGGCACTTGGGATCGCGGTGGATCTTGTAGGTGAAGAACGACTGCTCGAGGCTGTCGTAGGCCATGAGACGGCCCGACAACGAGTCGCCGAGACCGAGGAGGAGCTTGATGGCCTCGATCGCCTGGATCGAACCGATGATGCCGGGCAGCACGCCGAGCACACCGGCTTCGGCGCACGACGGCGCCAACTCAGGCGGCGGCGGCACGGGGAGGAAGCAGCGATAGCAGGGGCCGTCGTGCGGCTTGAACACGGTGACCTGTCCCTCGAAGCGGAAGATCGAGCCATGCACCACAGGCGTGCCGGTCTTCAGCGACGCATCGTTGAGCAGGTAGCGGCTGGGGAAGTTGTCGGCGCCGTCGACGACGAGGTCGTACTGCGACAGCAACTCGACGACGTTCGATGCGTCGAGGCGAGTGTCATGGGTGATGACGTTCACGTCGGGGTTGAGCAGTTGCAGTGTCTTGGCCGCGGAGTCAACCTTGCGCATCCCGACGCGCTCGATGTTGTGGATGATCTGACGCTGCAGGTTCGACTCGTCGACGACGTCCATGTCGATGATGCCGATCGTGCCCACACCGGCGGCCGCGAGATAGAGCGCGCTGGGCGAACCGAGGCCGCCGGCACCGAGCAGGAGCACCTTGGAGTCGAGCAGCTTGAGCTGGCCCTCCTCGCCGACCTCGGGAAGCAGCAGGTGGCGCTGGTAGCGATTGCGCTG
>CAYVUO010000232.1:0-2551 GCA_964454715.1 uncultured Bifidobacterium sp.
CGACGACGGAGCTGCCGTCACCGTCGTGTGCGCGACCGAGGGCTATCCGCGCGACGTGCGCACCGGCGATGTGATCGAGGGACTCGATGCCGCCCGCGCGGTGCCGGGTGCCACCGTGTTCTGCGCCGGGGTCGGCGCCGACTCCGGAGGTCGCCTCGTCACCGCTGGCGGTCGAGTTCTCACCGTCACCGGCCAGGGTGCCGACCTTGCCGCCGCGCGCCACACTGCGTATGCCGCGGTGAGTCACATCTCATGGCCCGGCATGCAGCATCGTTCTGACATCGCAGCCATCGCAGCAGGAGGGAACTGATGAAGGTCGCCGTTCTGATGGGTTCGCCCAACGATCGCGAGAAGATGCAAGGAGCCGCCGACACGCTCGAGTCGTTCGGCATCGAGGCCGATGTGCGCGTGCTCTCGGCCCACCGCAACCCCGCGGAGGTCACCGCACTCGCCACCACGGCGCGCGAGAACGGCTACTGCGCGTTCATCTGCGGCGCGGGCATGGCGGCCCATCTCGCCGGCGTGGTCGCCGCGCACACCACCCTCCCCGTCGTCGGCGTGCCGCTGTCGGGCGGCGCCATCAATGGTGTCGACGCGCTCTATTCGACCGTGCAGATGCCTCGCGGCATCCCGGTCGCCACCGTCGCCATCGATGGCTCGGTCAACGCTGCGCTGCTCGTGGTGGAGATGCTGGCCATCTCCGACACCGACCTGCAGGCGAAACTGGTCGAGGACCGCGCCCGGCGCGCCAACCCCTAGGAGCAACCATGGCGTCGACCTCAGTGCCCAATGTGCTGGCTGCTCGTTACGCGAGCGCCGACATGGCCCGGATGTGGTCACCCGCACACAAGATCGTGCTCGAGCGCGAACTGTGGCTCGCCGTGCTCGAAGCCCAGCGAGATCTGGGCATCGATGTTCCCGATGCTGTGATCGACGCCTACCGCGCCGTGATCGATCAGGTCGACCTCGACTCGATCGATGCCCGCGAGCGCGTGACCCGTCACGACGTGAAGGCCCGCATCGACGAGTTCTGCGCGCTCGCGGGTCACGAACACATCCACAAGGGCATGACGTCACGCGACCTCACCGAGAACGTCGAGCAGTTGCAGGTGCGACGCGCGCTGCTGATCGTGCGCGGTCGAATGCTCGCGGCGCTGTCGATGCTCGCGGCACTGGCCGCCGACAACGCGACGCTCGTGATGACGGGTCGCACGCACAACGTGCCCGCCCAGGCCACCACGCTCGGCAAGCGCTTCGCGAACGCGGGTGAGGAGCTGCTCCAGGCCCTGCGTCGCGTCGATGACCTCATCGGCCGCTACCCGCTCCGCGGCATCAAGGGGCCCGTCGGCACACAGCAGGACATGGCCGATCTGTTCGACGATGACGATGCGCGCGTCGACGAGCTCGAGCGTCGCGTCGCTGCGCATCTCGGGTTCGACGCCATGCTCACCAACGTCGGGCAGGTGTATCCCCGATCGCTCGATCTCGACGTCGTGAGTGCACTCGTGCAGGCGGCCGCCGGCCCCGCCGATCTTGCGCTCACCATTCGGCTCATGGCCGGTCAGGAGCTCGCAACCGAAGGGTTCCGTCCTGGCCAAGTCGGCTCGTCGGCCATGCCCCACAAGATGAACAGCCGATCGTGCGAGCGCATCGGCGGCCTGCTCACGATCCTGCGCGGTCACCTCACGATGGTCGCGTCGCTCGCTGGCGACCAGTGGAACGAGGGCGACGTCAGTTGCTCCGTCGTGCGACGTGTCGCACTGCCCGACGCGTTCCTCGCCATCGACGGTCTGTTCGAGACCTTCCTCACCGTCCTCGGTGACTTCGGCGCCTACCCGGCGGTCGTCGAGCGCGAGCTCGATCGCTACCTGCCGTTCCTCGCCACCACCAAGGTGCTCGTCGCGTCGGTGCGCAAGGGAGTCGGCCGGGAACAGGCGCACGAGGCCATCAAGGAGCACGCGGTCGCCGCCGCGCTGCGCCTGCGCGAGCAGGGCGCACAGGCCAATGACCTCGTGGAACGACTCGCTGCCGACCCGCGCATCCCGCTCGACGAGTCCGAACTGGTCGCCGCGCTCGACGAACCGCTCACCTTCGTCGGTCGAGCGCCGGCCCAGGTGGCCGCGTTCGTCGCGCAGGTCGAGCCGCTCGTCGGTGCCGATCCCGAATCGGCGGGGTACCGTCCGGGGGACATCCTCTGACGGAAGCGAGGCCGCGGTGACCGATGCACTGACGCACATCTATTCGGGCAAGGTGCGCGACATCTACGACGCCGGCGACGATCGCCTGCTGATGGTCACCTCCGACCGCCTGTCGGCCTTCGACGTCGTCATGGCGGAGCCGATCCCCGACAAGGGCCGCGTGCTCACCGCCATGTCGGCGTTCTGGTTCGAGCACTTCTCCGGTGTCGTGGGCAGTCATCTCCTCTCCACCTCGCTCGACGACTTGCCGGCCGAGGCTCGCCGCCCCGAGTGGCAGGGCCGGGTGATGCTGTGTCGTCGCGCCGAGATGCTGCCCATCGAATGCATCGTGCGGGGCTACCTCACCGGTTCGG
>CAYVUO010000233.1:0-2504 GCA_964454715.1 uncultured Bifidobacterium sp.
CCGAAGGACTATCAGGTCAGTCAGTACGACCAGCCGGTCAATGTCGACGGTTGGCTCGACCTTCCCGATGGCACGCGTGTCGGCATCGAACGCGCGCACATCGAGGAGGACACGGGCAAGAACACGCACGCTGGCGGTTCGGGTCGCATCCACGGTGCCGACTACTCGCTGATCGATTACAACCGAGCGGGCGTGCCGCTCGTCGAGATCGTGGGTCGTCCGCACATCCGCCATCCCGAGCAGGCCAAGACCTACATCGACGAACTTCGTGCGATCCTGCTCGCCACCGATGCATCCGACGCCAAGATGGAGGAGGGATCACTCCGGGTAGATGCCAATGTGTCGGTGCGTCACGTCGGCGATCCCGAACTCGGCACCCGGTGCGAGATCAAGAACCTCAACTCGTTGCGTTCGCTCGGCCGTGCCATCGAGTACGAAGCGCGGCGGCAGGTCGACCTCCTCGAGAATGGCGAGCGCATCAAGCAGGAGACCCGTCATTGGGATGAGGGCGCTGGTCGCACGCGTTCCGGTCGCTCGAAGGAACAGGCCGAGGACTACCGCTACTTCCAGGAGCCCGATCTCGTCCCCCTCGTTCCCGACGATGCGACGATCGCGTCGATCGACTCGGCGATGCCGGCGCTCCCCGCGGCCCGTCGCGAGGCGTTGGCTTCGGCGTCCGGCGCGGCCGTCACCTCCACCGGAGTCGTGATCGCCGTGCAGCGCGGACTCGACGCGCTCGCACTCGCAGCCATCGCCGCCGGTGGCGACGGCGGGCGCGTGCTCACCCATGTCGAGCACAACCTCGCCATCGACGGCGCCGACTCGCTCGACCCCGCAACGTTGGCCTCCCTCGTCACGATGGAGCGCGATGGCGCACTCACGGCGACGCAGGCGAAGACGGTGCTGGCCGACATGGTCACCTCCGGGCGCACACCCGAGGTCATCGCCGCCGAGTTGGGCTTCGAGGCCATGGACACCGGTGAGCTCGAATCCGTGATCGACGCGATCATCGCCGAGAGCCCGGAGGAGTGGGTCGACTTCTGCAGCGGCGACGAGAAGCGTCGCGGCAAGCTGCAGGGCTTCTTCGTGGGCAAGGTGATGAAGGCCACCAAGGGCCAGGCCGACGGCAAGGCCGTGAACGCCGTGCTCGAGGCCAGGCGCACCGGCGCCTGACGCCTCGGTCTACCCTTGGAGGAACACTTCGGCCCAGGAGGCTCCATGCGCACCACCCCCACCAAGTTCATCGCCGGCGTGCTGCTGGCGGGAACCCTGATGCTCGGCGCCGTCGCCTGTGGCGGCTCGTCGAACAAGAGCGAGTCATCGACCAAGGACACCACCGCCACCACCGCAGGCGGCGGTTCGAGCAGCGGCTCGGGCAGCGGTTCGAGTGGCGGCGACGCTTCGAACTGCGCGGCGCTCGCGAAGAAGTTCGACGAGGCGGCGGCGAAGATGGATGCCGTCGACACCGGTGATGGAACCGCGAACCTCTCGCAGGTCTACAAGAACCTCGACGCACTCACCTCGAGCGTGCCGAGTGAGATCAGGAGCGACTGGAAGGTCATCGTGGAGCAGTTCAAGGCCTACGCCGATGCGATGAGCGGCGTCGACATGAACAACCTGACCGACCCGGCCACGATGGCGAAGATGGAGAAGGCGTTCTCGAACATCGACAGCGACAAGTTCGAGAAGGCGGCCGACAATGTCGACGCCTACTTCAACAAGCTCTGCCCCAGCTACGCGAACAATTGATCGTCACGATCTGAGCGAAGGGCCCGGGCGTTCGCCCGGGCCCTTCGTCGTTCTCGGAGCGATGTTCGGCTCAGGCGCCGGGCACCATTCGGATGCTGATGGGGTAGCGGTACCACTCACCCTTCGATGCCGCGATCGTGCCGAGGATCGAGAACACGAGGCTCATGATCGCCACGATCGGCAGCAGCACGATGCCGATGAGCACGACGAGCAGCACTGCCGACACGATGAAGGCGATGAGCATGGTGAGGTGGAAGTTCAGGGCCTCGGAGGCGTGATGGCGCACGTACGGGTCCTTGTC
Source organism: uncultured Bifidobacterium sp. (assembly GCA_964454715.1). Lineage (GTDB taxonomy): Bacteria > Actinomycetota > Acidimicrobiia > Acidimicrobiales > Acidimicrobilacustridaceae > Acidimicrobilacustris. The sequence continues at coordinate 2,051 of CAYVUO010000233.1, forward strand.
CCCGTTGATGAGATAGATCACCAGCGGGCCGAGGAACCCGGTGATGATGCCCAGCGCCTCGGCGAGGATGGCCATGGTGCGGCCTTCGTCGGAGGGCTGAGCCTGCGGTGGGGGCGGTGGTGTTGTGTCCATGGTCACAGGTTACGACCGAGTTGCCCGCCGGATCGGGACGCTGGCAGACTTGGGGCCCTGTGAGCACGACGGTCCTTCCCTCGCTCGTAGTACTCCGCTAGCACCCGCCGGCGTTCCCGTCGCGCGTGTGCGTTCCCGACCTCCCTCGCGGGAGGTCGTTCGCGTTCCGGACGGGTTCCGATCCCATCCCGCAGTTCCCTTCGATCCCTGAGGTTCACCGATGAAGACCAATGGTGGCGCCGCCCTGATCCGCTCCCTCGAGCTCGAGGGGGTCGACGTCATGTTCGGCCTCCCCGGCGGAGCGATCCTGCCGGTCTACGAC
>CAYVUO010000234.1:0-2419 GCA_964454715.1 uncultured Bifidobacterium sp.
TGTCGTTCCCGATCGGATTCCCCGGCGGGCCGGGCACGGAAGTGAAGGAGTTCGAGAAGGGTCAGAACATCGGGGCATCGGCGTCGCTCGGTGAAGCTCCATTCCTCGAGTTCTCGACTGGCCGGTCACTCGGCTCGAACCTCGTCACCGTGATCCCAGGGCAGTCGGCCGTGAACACCGGGCTCCAGATCTTCGGGCAGTTCATCGTCGAGTTCTCTCTCAGAGATGGAACGGTGTCGTTCGTGCCTGTCGACCAGGGCTGATCGGACGATCAGTGCCCGGGTTGTGACGCGCTGATTCCAAGCAGGTGAGGTTCGCTACCGTCGACGCGTTCCTCGGAACCCGAGAACGCGTTCCTCCCGCCATCGCTTCGGGTCGGGTCGCTTACACCGAACCAATCACTTCGCGAGGTTGGCGCCAGTGCGATGGAGTCGGCTGGAGTGTCGCTCGAAACTGCCGTGCGACGATCGACTTGTCGGGAATTCACGCGGTGTGCGGCGGCGCAACATCACCCCAAGCGATTCGCCTCGGCCCGCTCGGCGATGCCCTTCAATTGTCGGCGAACCATGAATCCGTCGCCGGGCCCGAGGAACGCCCGCTCGACGAGCGACCCTCCCGGAACGCGGATGCTCGTGCGCATTCGAGTGACGAGCCGGGTGCCGGCGGGATCATCTCGCAACTCGTAGGCGAGCGTGAAGCACGACAGACCACCCGGTCGCCCGAACTGCAGCACGAAGGCGCGTGGTGGATCCACCACTGCTGCGATGAACGTCACGGGTCCGCCGGGGATGGGTGATCCGCTGACGATGTCCTGCCATTCGGGGTGGATCCTCGTGGCGCTGCGCCGACCGAGGTTGTCGATCCAGTCGTAGCTGTACCAACCGGCGCGCCCGAACCCCATCTGACGAATCCATGGGAACACTTCGCCGGGAGGTGCGGCGATCGTGATGCAACGAGTGGCGATGAAGCGGGCATCGGAACAGATGTCATCGCCGACGACGGCGCCGTCGATCTCCTCTTGGGTGGCGTTCCAGTCGCCGCCGATCCTCATCGTCATGTGGATGACGCTAACGACCCGATGATCGTTCCGGCCACGCGAACGAGCCCGTCACCCATGAGTCGTGAGTACGGTGTTGGGCAGTCGACTGAGTGGGGGACCCGATGCCGAAGACGCCTATCGGCTGTGTGCTGTTGGTCGTGAAGATCGCAGTCGTCGTCGCCGTTCTCGCTGCGGGCTATCTGCTATTCCGCAACTGGTACGACACCACTGGATCGGACAAGCAGAGCGAGATCCAGAAGTGCCAGGCGGCCACCGACGACCTCGCCAAGAAGGCGGCCTGCCTCACGAAGTGAGCCGACCCACCGCCCCGAGCCGTCGTCGACCGCCGCCATGGAGCAGGATTCGCTCGTGCGCGTCGTGACGTGGAACCTCCAAGGGCGGATCGGAGATTGGGAACGACGGCACGTGGCGATCGAGGCCGTGCTCGCCGAGGCCGACGCCGACATCATCATGATCCAGGAGTCGTGGGTGCAACCCGATGGCGCCACGCAGGCCCAACTGCTGGCTGATCGTCTCTCGCTGCACGCCAACACCGCGGCCGTGCTCGCCGGATTCGATCGATATCCGCAGGCCCCGTATTGGGTCGTCAATGCGGTGCTGACGCGTTGGCCATCCACGATCGTGCGCGCCGTGCCGCTGGTCGACGAGGACGGCTCGCCCACTTGGCGTCATGTGCTCATCGTGCATGTGGAACGCCCTGAGGCCGAAGGCGGCGCGTTCATCGCCGCTGGCACCCATCTCGAACACGGACTCGATCGTTCCCACACCCGTGCGGCGCAGATGGAACATCTGGTGCGCGAGGTCTCGTCTGCGATCGGTCCCGCTGACTCGTGGCGCGATCGACTGCCAGCCGTCGTGGCCGGCGACTTCAATGCCGTGCCGTGGTCGGACGAGATCCGTCGCGCCACCGGTGCGGCCACCACCTACGTACCCGGCTTCGGACTCGTCGATGCGTGGGAGGCATGTGGCAACACCGATCGAGGTGACACCTGGTCATCGCGCAATCCGCTGGTGCCCCGAAGAGCGATCAGTCCCAACCGGCGTCTCGACTACATCACCACCACGTTCCCCCGACGCCGCAGTCTGGGATCGTTCGGGTCGTGTGAGCTGATCGGCGTCGACGCGGTCGACGGCGTGCAGCCCTCGGATCACTACGCCGTGCTCGCAGAGATCGAACTGTGACCGAGGCGCTCGCCCGGCCCGTGGTGGTCGAGCCGCTTCGTGCCTCAGATGTGTGGGGTGATCACGGCACTGGTCGCACCGTGACCGGCACTCCTGAAGTGAGCGGCATCGTGGTCGATGTATCGATGTCAGCCATCAGGCTGCTGAGGTTCCCGGGCGACTGATCAAGGCGTCCGT
>CAYVUO010000235.1:0-2376 GCA_964454715.1 uncultured Bifidobacterium sp.
GCTGCGCGTGGCGATCGGCAAGGTGGCAAACCCGCCCACGCCGTTCACGACCAACGACCAGGGCAGCCTCCAGATCCTGGGCTGCGTCGGCGAGTACCTCGCGTGGGAGAACGACAAGGGCGAGATCGAGCCCCGCGTCGCAGAGAGCTGGGAGTCCACCGACGGTGGCACCACCTGGACCTACAAGATCCGCCAGGGCATCACGTTCCACGACGGCTCGCCGCTCACGGCGGATGACGTCGTGTGGTCGCTCCAGGGTCACCTCAACGCGGACAACGCGTCCAACCAGGCCGGCAAGTTCGCGGGCATCCTGACCCCGGAGAGCGTCACGAAGGTCGACGACTCGACGGTGCAGATCGTCTGCGCGAGCCCGACCGGCGCGATCCCGAACCTCCTGAGCTCCACGAGCTACGGCCTCGTCATCATCAAGAACGGTGACGCGGGTGGCGACGGCTGGCAGTCGACGATGAATGCCTGCGGTCCGTGGGTCCTCGAGTCCTACACCGAGGGCACCGGTGCGACGTTCACCAAGAACGCGAACTACTGGGACACGAACCGCCAGCCGGCGTTCGACAAGCTCGAGCTCATCCAGTTCGAGTCGGCCGATGCCGCCATCGCCCAGCTCACCGCTGGCGAGCTCGATGCGGTGTCGTTCATCTCGGCTTCGTCGGTCGCGTCCGTCGACGCCAACGTCGCGGACGTCGTCCGCGTGCCGTCGTCGGCCCACCTGTCGGTCCACCTGCGCAACGACTTCGGTCCGTTCCAGGACAAGCGGATCCGCAAGGCCGCCGCACTGACCCTGTCCCGCGCCGACTACCTGTCGGGCGTGCTCGCAGGCGAGGGCGTCATCGGCAACGACAGCATCATCGATGCCTACCCGACGCTGAAGGACGCCTCCGTGGCGCAGCGCGAGAAGGACATCGAGGCTGCCAAGGCCCTCATGGCCGAGGCGGGCGTTGCCGACGGCTTCGAGGTCGACCTGTCGAGCTACTCGCGCGACGACATCAACCTGCTGGCTCCGTACCTGCAGTCGGCCCTCGCCGAGATCGGGATCACCGTCACGATCAAGCAGGCCGACTCGTACTACAGCCCGCCGTGGACCGCGCAGGAGTCGAAGCAGGCCGAGAACAACATCTGGCTCGAGTCGAACTTCGGCATCACCGACTTCGGTCACCGTGGGTCGCCGGACGAGGTGCTGAACCGCGTCTTCCGCTCCACCGGAGACTGGAACGCGGCGCAGTTCAAGAGCGACGAGATGGACGCGGCGATCGACGCGTTCCTCACGGGTGCGACGCCCGACGAGCGCAAGGCTGCGGCGAAGACCATCCAGGAGATCAGCCTGGAGGAGTCGCCGTACATCCTGCTCTACTTCCAGACCGCCATCGCGGTGGTCAAGAAGGGCCTCACCGGCTTCTACTCGAACGGCATGGCGCAGTTCGAGACCGCCGGAGTCCGTCAGGCCTAGTCGACTCCGTTCGACTGTCGGTCCAAGGGGGCCGGCGCACTTCGGTGCGCCGGCCCCCTTGCCGTTTCCGGGACCGTCCTTGACGGAAGGGCCGTCCCGTGCTTCTAGGATCGCCGTCCGTGGGGGGCTACATCCTGAGGCGCGTGGGGCTCGCGCTCGTCGCCGTGTTCCTCGTGACGACGGCGATCTTCTTCATCCCCGGCAACGCCGCCGAGCGAATCCTCGGCAACCTCGCCGCACGGGAGAACGTCGAGCGGCTCGAGAAGCAGCTCGGTCTCGACAAGCCGGTGCTCGTGCAGTACACCTCGTGGCTCGGCGACGCCGTCCGAGGCGACTTCGGTGAGTCGATCCAGCACCGGGTACCGGTCGAGAAGCTCCTGGTGCCGTCGGTCGGCTACTCGCTGCGCCTCGCCCTCGTCGCGTTCCTCTTGACCATCCCGATCAGCATCATCGGTGGCATCGTCGCCGGCGTCTTCCGCGGGCGGTGGATCGACCGTGCGATCACCGTCGGCGGCCTCTCCGCGGCGGTCGTGCCCGAATTCGTGTGGGCAGTGCTGCTCGTACTCGTGCTCGGGGTCAATCTCCAGTGGCTTCCGACCAATGCGTTCCCCGGCACCGACGCATCCCTCCTCGAGGTCGTCCACCACCTCCTCCTGCCGTCGATCGCCCTGATCCTCGTCCTGTTCGGCTACATCTCCCGCATCGCCCGTGCCGGCGTCGTCGAGGCGATCGACTCCGACTACGTCCGCACGGCCTTCCTGAAGGGGCTCTCGCGTCCGGCCGCGATCCGCCGCCACGTACTGCGCAACGCCCTGCTGCCCACCATCGCGGTGACCGCGTCGATGGTGCCCTACCTCGTGGGTGGCCTCGTCGCAGTCGAGATCATCTTCAACTACCCGGGCTTCGGGGGC
>CAYVUO010000236.1:0-2356 GCA_964454715.1 uncultured Bifidobacterium sp.
TGCGGCATCGTGATCGCACGGGCGAGGGTCAGTACATCGACGTCGCCATGTTCGACGCCATGGTGTCGATGACCGATCTCGTCACCAACTTCTGGTCGCTGGGCCTGCGCCCCGAACCCGGCCAGGGCCTCGCGATGATCCTCGACGGTTTCAAGGCGTCGAACGGTTGGTTCATCATCCAGGTCGGTCGCGAGCACGAGTTCGAGCGCCTCGCCAACCTCATCGGCCGATCCGACTGGTTGACCGATGAGCGCCTCGCCACCCGTGCCGGCTGGCGCGAGCACATGGACGACATGCTGCGCCCGGGTGTCAACGAATGGGCGTCGACCATGACCAACATCGAGGCCTGCCAAGCACTCGCCGCCGCCGGCGTGGCTGCCGGCCCGTGCCTCACCGCACAACAGGTGATCGATGATCCGCATGTGGCGGCTCGCGACATGCTCATCGAGATCCCGCGCCTCGACGGTGGCGACCCGGTGCTCACTCCCGGCAATCCCATCAAGATGTCGAAGGTGAGCGAGGGACCCGATGTGCGCATGCCGTGGCTGGGCGAGCACACCGATGCTGTGCTGAGCAGCGAGCTCGGTCTCGACGAGGAGGACCTCGGTCGTCTGCGAGCCAACGGAGTCATCGCATGAGCGGCCTGTCGGCACATCCCGCAGTGCGAGCCGTGCAGCAGCACGCCGCCAACTGGAACGCGCAGGATCGCTCGGCGTGGCTGGCGCTGTTCAGCGACGAGGTCACGTTCGAGGATCCTGTGGGCAAGGCCCCCAAGCTCGGCCGTGCTGCGGCCGAGGGGTCATGGGACAACTCGTTCACACCGGGGCGGGTGTGGACGTTGCATCCGCAGCGCATCATCCCCGGCGGCACGCATGAAGCCGCGGTCGAGATGCTCAATCGTGGCGACCTGCACGGCGAGAAGGTCGAACTGCGCGGCATCGAGATCTACCGCGTCGACGATGACGGTCTCATCGTTTCGGTGCGGGCGTTCTTCGAGCAGCCCACCGACTTCGAACTGAACCCCTTCTTCGTCCCCGAGGGTTGACTCAGAGGCCGGTGCCGCCGAAGGGCTCCAACAGATCGGCGCGCATCTCGGGCGTGACGTAGCTGTGGTAGGTCATGTGCTTGCTCGTCGACAGGCCGAGTGACTTGTAGAGACTGCCCATCATCTCGGCGGTCTTGATGCCCACCGCGGTGCTCTCGACCACCGGCACCTGCGTGCCGCTCACCATGTTGTAGCCAGCGAGGGTGAACGACGCGTAGAGCGCGCAGCCGGTGACGATGACTTCGGCGCCGTCGTCGATGCAACGACGAGCAACCTTCTCGAACTCGGGCACGACCTTCTCGAGCACGAGATCGGTGTTCTGGAACCACGGGATCGAGTCGTAGAGCAACGGCTCCCAGTCGGGGCCGACGGGGCAGCGCACGGGACGCACGGCGATGGCCTTGTCCTCGAGACCGAAGAGCTTGATGTTGCGCTCGACGATCGGACCCGACTTCTCGTCGACTCCGATGACCGCGAACTTGGAACCGAGCTGGCAGGCGTAGTGCATCGCAGCCTCGGTCATGCCGACGACAGGGATGCGCACCGCCTCACGGCCCTCGCGGATGGCGGGGTCGTTGCCGCAGCGCACGAAGGCCACGTCGTAGCCCTCCTCCTCGGCGCGCAGGATGCCCTTGAGGATCTCGGCGTTGTTGAACAACTCGAGATGGCTGTGGGAAGTGAGGTAGGTCGACCTCTCGACGAACGACACGTTCACCTTGGTGTCGGATGACAGCACCTTCGCGTAGAGACGCTCGATGCCCTCGTTGATGACCGCGTAGCCCTCACGCGAATACGAACGGTGATCCTCACCGAAGATGCTCTGTGCCCAGATGCGCACACCCATCGCGCTCCCCCTTCGCCGAATCGACTGCCCAGAAGTTAGTCGCCGTCCGAACGCGAGGAGGGCGCCGACCGCAGCCGACGCCCTCCCCTCACTTCACTGTCGGACGAGCCGACGATCGATCACTTGACGATCGGGTACCACGAGTTGCTGATCGGGACCCAGCACTGGATGTCGACCGGGCAACCGTTGTAGGTGCCGGTGGCATTCTTCGGCGTGCCGGTGGGTGCCGCGGTCAGCTTGATGCCGTGGATCACGGTCGACACGTAGGTCTGGGTCGGAGCCGACAGGCCCTTGCCATTCGAGGCCTTGGCCACGGGGATATCACCCTGGCTGCGCACCGCCTTCATGAACGAGCCGCGGTCGAGGTTCTTGGTGACGCTCTCGAGCGACTTCTTGATCAGGTTGGCGAAGGTGCACTCCGCCGGCGGGTAGTCCGAGGACACCTTGGTGCCGTCGGGCAGCGTGCG
>CAYVUO010000237.1:0-2356 GCA_964454715.1 uncultured Bifidobacterium sp.
CACCATCGAGCCCTGGCGCGCTGCGGCCTTCCCGGTGCTCAAGGACCTCATGGTCGACCGCTCGGCCCTCGATGCCGTCATCTCGGCTGGTGGCTACATCACTTCCGACACCGGTGGCCCGCGCGACGCCAACGAGATCCTCATCCCGAAGACCGCGGCCGACACCGCCATGGATGCTGCGGCCTGCATCGGTTGCGGTGCCTGCGTCGCCGCCTGCCCCAATGGCGCCGGCCAGCTGTTCACCTCGGCAAAGTTGGCCCATCTCAACCTGCTGCCCCAGGGTCAGTCGGAGCGATGGAAGCGCACCGAGGACATGGTCGAGACCATGGAGATGTTCTTCGGATCGTGCACGAACTACGGCGAGTGCCAGGAGGCGTGCCCGAAGGAGATCTCGATCGACTTCATCGCCCTCATGAACCGCGACTACGTGCGTTCGAAGGTCAAGAACCGCAAGTTGCTCGGTCAGGTCTGAGCCCCACCACCATCACGACGAGAGGGCGTCGCCTACGGGCGGCGCCCTCTTCGCGTGTGCGGTGCAGGCGACTCAGGCGAAGTGCTTGCCCTTGGGCTTCGAGTTGCGGCGGTGGCGGATGAACTCGATGGCCACGGGAAGCAGCGACACGAACACGATCACCAACACGGCGATCTCGATGTTGTCGCCGATGGCGGGGAACGTGCGTCCGAGCGTGTAGCCGAGGAGCGTGAGCCCGGCTCCCCAGAGCACACCACCGATGATGTTGAACTTCACGAACGTGCTGTAGTGCATGCGCGAGACGCCGGCGACGATCGGGGTGAACGTGCGGACGATGGGCACGAAGCGCGCCAGCACGATCGACTTCGAGCCATGGCGCTCGAAGAATGCTTCGGCCTTGTCGACATAGATCGGCTTGAACAGGCGGCTCTCCGGTCGCCGGAACAGCGCAGGGCCCACCTTCTTGCCGAACGCATAACCGACCTGATCACCGGCGATGGCGGCGATCACCACACCGATGACCACGACGGCGATGTTGCCGTTCGCCAATTGGAACGGCTCGGAACTCTCGGTGAGCTTGATGCCGTAGGTGGCGAGGCCAGCGGTGAACAGCAGGGAATCGCCGGGAAGGAAGAAGCCGATCAGGATGCCGGACTCGGCGAACACGATGAGGAAGAGGCCGATGAGCCCCACCGATTCGAGCAGCTTCTGGGGGTCGAGACCGACGGCGAAGATCGTTGACATCCCGACGACGTTAGTGGCGACCCTCAGGCCTTCTGCGGCACCTAGTAGCCAGCGGCAGGGTCGACGACCGAGAGCAGCGGCTCACCCGAGAGACGACGGCGGAGGTTCTCGATGAACACCTCGTACATCGCTCCGAACGCGCCCGACCAGTTCCACGAGACGTGAGGGCTCAGGCGCACGTTGGGATGGGAGAACATCCAATGCCCCTCGGGCAACGGCTCGGGATCGGTGGCGTCGATGTCGGCGGTGGAGACGATGCCGGCATCGAGGGCACGACGCAGCGCCCGCTCGTCGATGATGGGGCCGCGGGCGACATTGATCAGCTGCACACCGGGCTTCATCGATGCGAACACGCCATCGTCGAACAGGCCTCGAGTCACATCGGTCAGCGGAGCCACCAAGACGACATGATCGGCATCGGCCACGAGCTCGTCGATCGTGCGCACCATCTCGACCCCGTCGATGGGGCTCGGCGCGTCGGTGAAGCGCATCGCCCTGACCTTCATGCCGAACGGGAGCGCTCGCTCGGCGATCGCGGTGCCGATGCCGCCGAATCCGTGGATGGCCAAGGTCGCACCCGAGAGCGTGGCGAACGACGGATCGGGGATGTTCCAGCGCTTGGGAACCTCGGTGATGAACGAACCGGGCATGCGCTTCACGAACGACAGCATGCAGGCCATCACCCATTCGGAGATGGGGATGGCGCTGATGCCGCGCGAATTGGTGAGCACGAGATCGGGCCCGATGAGGTGCAACGGGAACATGTCGATCCCGGTGCCGATGAGATGCACCCACTGCACGCCACGAGTGAGCGCCTCGGGAAGGGTCTCGACCGCCGTGGGTGTGGTGAGCAGCACGTCACCGCGCACGTCGGGATCGATCGCACCCGACATCGGTATGGCGACGACCTCGACCTGGTCGGCGAGATCGGCGGGGATGTCGAGCGACTCGAGGCGCCCGACATGACTGAGGACGGTGAGCACCTACTGACCGCTGACGGCCCCGGGAGGGGGCGGAGGAGGAACGGGCGGGACACGACAAAGAAGGCGGATGGAAGGGAGGAATTAAGTTTTATGGAAGGCGGGGCATGAGGCCTGCAGCTTTGAGGCGGCGGGCCACGCGGGAGGCGGGAGGCCTTGG
>CAYVUO010000238.1:0-2314 GCA_964454715.1 uncultured Bifidobacterium sp.
GCCACCGTCATCGCCAACGGCAACATCGACGGCAAGCCGCTCGAGGACATGGACACCTACGGCTACTACCTGATCGTCGCCACGGCCGGTCACGACACGACATCGAATGCCATCGCCGGGGGCATGGAGGCCCTGCTGGCGAATCCAGAGCAGCTCGAGCGTCTGCTCGACGATCCCGATCTCATCGACGGCGCCGTCGACGAGATCGTGCGCTGGGTGTCGCCGGTGAAGCACTTCATGCGGTCGTGTCAGAGCGACTACACGCTCGCCAACGGATTCACCTTCCACCGAGGCGACTGGGTGCTGCTGTCGTACCCGTCGGCCAATCGTGATGAGCGAGTCTTCGCCGATCCGTTCCGATTCGACATCGACCGCGCCGACGCCGACAAGCACCTCGGCTTCGGTTTCGGTCGCCACTACTGCCTCGGCGCACACATCGCCCGACTCGAGATCCGTGAGTTCTTCCGCGAGCTGTTCAGTCGCATCGATCGCATCGAACTGAATGGAAGGCCAGAACACATGGCATCGATCATCGTGAGCGGCCCCAAGCGCCTGCCCGTCACCTACTCGTTCCGAGGCTGATATGAACGACGTACTCGACGAACTCGGCTTCTACACGCTCCCCGGTCAGCCCGATTCCTCCCGCGACCTCATCGCCGAGGTCCGCGAGGGCGAGGCACTCGGTTTCGGACGGGTGTTCGTGAGCGAGCGCTACAACAAGAAGGAAGCGGCCACATTGTGCGGAGCAGTGGGAGCGGTGAGCGAGCGCATCGCCATCTCGACCGCCGCGACGAACCACAACACGCGCCACCCCATCGTCACCGCCGGCTTCGCCCGCACGATGCAGAGCCTCACCGCAGGACGCTTCACGCTCGGACTCGGTCGCGGCATCGCTCCGATGCAGGATGCGTTCGGCATCGGTCGCATCACCACTGCGCAGATGGAGGACTTCGCCGGCATCATGCGTCGTCTGTTCCGCGGCGAGGTGATCATGGGCCACGACGGCCCGGCCGGCAGTTGGCCCATCCTCCATCTCGACGCCACGCTCGATGAGTACCTGCCCATGGGCATCGTGGCGTTCGGTCCCAACTCCCTCGAACTCGGTGGCCGCTGCTTCGACGAGGTGGTGCTGCACACCTTCTTCACCGACGAGACGACGGCACGCTGCGTGCAGACCGTGAAGCGCGCCGCCGAGCAGGCGGGTCGCGACCCGGATTCGGTGAAGGTGTGGTCCTGCTTCGCCACCATCGGCGATCACATCGACGCCGACGAACGTCTCATGAAGCTCGTGGGTCGACTCGGCACCTACCTGCAGGGCTACGGCCATCTGCTTGCCCGCACCAACGGATGGGACGAATCGGTCGTCGACGCGTTCCTGGCCGACGAGGTCGTGCGCAGCGTGCGCGGTCTCGATGTCGTCGGCACCACCGAACAGTTGCAACACGTCGCCACGCTCATCCCGGACGAGTGGCTGGCTCCGGCCGCGGTCGGCTCCCCCGCCGAGTGCGTGGCTGCGGTGCGCAACCAACTCGCACTTGGATGCGACGGCGTGATCATGCACGGCGCCACCCCCTCCGAGCTGGCCCCGATCGTCGCCGAGTACCGCCGGAGCGCCTAGCCCGACCCCGGTAGTGTCCCGGGCATGAGACTCGGTGACATCACGAACCCCGACGCCGCGAAGTACGGCAAGCCCCTCGACGGCGTGCGCGTGCTGGCGCTCGAGCAGATGCAGGCCCTCCCCTACGCCACGCAGTTGCTGGCCCGACTCGGCGCCGATGTGGTGAAGGTGGAGAGCACCAAGGGCGGCGATCTGGGTCGAGGTTCGCAGCCGTCGATCCCCGACCCCGACGGTCGTCCGGTCGGCGCCACCTACCTGCGCAACAACCTCGACAAGCGATCGATCTGCGTCGACCTCAAGGCCCCCGAGGGTCGCCAACTCATCCTCGACCTCGCACCGAAGTTCGACATCGTCGCCGAGAACTTCAAGGGCGGCGCGCTCGCCCGCATGGGGCTGGGCTACGACGACATCGCGGCGGTGCACCCCGGCGTCATCTACCTGTCGGTCTCTGGCTTCGGCAACACCACGGAGACCCCCTACGACGGATGGCCGGCCTATGCCGCGGTGGCCGAGGCGATGAGCGGCATCTACGACTACAAGCTCGAGCCCGGCCGTCCACCGATGGTGTCGCCCGTCGGTGCGCTCGGCGACATCGGCACCGCACTGTTCGGCACCATCGGATTGCTCGCCGCACTGCGTCATGGCGACCGCACGGGCGAGGGTCAGTACATCGACGTCGCCATGTTCGACGCCATG
>CAYVUO010000239.1:0-2313 GCA_964454715.1 uncultured Bifidobacterium sp.
CTTGCCGTCGACGGTCAAGGTCATCTCGAGCGCCGTGTAGATCTCGGTAGTCGCCGTGCCAGTAAAGACCACGTCGACCACGGGGCCGGCGATGGCGACCACTCGGCCGTCCTTCAGGTTGGTGGGATTCTCGGTGACGGTCATCGTGGGATGGGTCTCCTGTGTGTGGCGACTGGGCGGTCGATCAGTGGATCGACGACGAATGGTCGGTGCGGTCGAGGTGGACGGGGAATGCGTGCTCGGGTTCGAGCAGTGACGGGATGAGCTCGTTCTTGCTCGTCTTGTCGGAGCTGAGCGCCTCGGCGCCACCGACGATCTCCATGATCTCGGTGGTGATCGCGTCCTGACGGGCGCGGTTCATGATGCGGCTCAGCGTGGTCTTGAGCTCCTCGGCGTTCTCGGTGGCCGCGCTCATGGCTCGCTGGCGCGACGCATGCTCGGAGGCCGATGCGTCGAGCAGTGCCGAGAACAGACGCGACTCGAGATAGCGCGGGAGGATCTCGTTGAGGATGCCCGTCGGCGACGGTTCGTACTCGAGATCCGCGGTCGGGCCGGCGTTGGGATCGACCTCGGGAACCTCGAGCGGGAGGAAGCGACGGATCGCGGCTTCCTGCGAACCGGCCGAGAGGAACCGCGTGTAGACGAGATCGACCGATGCCAGTTCGCCCGATTCGTAACGACGACGGATGGCCGCGGCGATGTCACGGGCGTTGTCGTAGCTCGGCTGATCGGTGACGCCCTCGAAGCCGATCTCGACGGGAAGACCGCGGAAGCGGAAGTGCTTCTGGGCGTTCTTGCCGACGGCGACGATGAGCGTGCGGCGACCGGCGGCGCGAGCGGCCTCGATCGAACGCTCGGCCAGACGCAGCACGTTGGTGTTGTAGCCACCGCACATGCCGCGGTCGGAGGTGAGCACGACGAACGCAGCGACATCGGCCGTCGGGTTGTCACGAAGCAGCGGATGTTCCTTGGCCGCACCGGCCCGGAGCAGGTCGATGATCACCGAGGTGATCTCGTCGCTGTAGGGACGTGCCGAGGAGGCGCGCTCCTGGGCCTTCACGACCCGGGTGGCCGCAATGAGCTCCATGGCGCGCGTGATCTTCTTCGTGGACTCGACGCTCTTGATGCGTCGACGAAGGATCCGCTCCTGGCCACCTGCCACGTCAGGCCTCTTCGGTTCCCTGGGCGGCGGCGGTCTCGGAGGCGACGAACTCCTGCGAGAACGCCTCGACCGCGGTCTTCACGGCGTCGGGCAGCTCACCGGTGGACCGGATCTCGTCGAGCACCGAGCCGTAACGACCCCGCATGAATGCGATGAGGTCGGCCTCGTAGCGCTTGACGTCGCTCACGGGGATGCGATCGAGGTAGCCGTTGGAACCGGCGTAGATGACGACGACCTGCTCCTCGACCGGCATCGGCGAGTTGAGGTTCTGCTTGAGCAGTTCGACGAGTCGGTAGCCACGCTCGAGCTGAGCGGCCGAGATCTTGTCGAGCTCGGAACCGAAGGTGGCGAACGCCTCGAGCTCGCGGAACTGTGCGAGGTCGAGCTTCAGCGAACCGGACACCTTCTTCATGGCCTTGATCTGCGCATCGCCACCCACGCGCGACACCGAGATGCCCACGTCGACGGCGGGACGCACACCCGACTTGAACAGATCGTCCTGCAGGTACACCTGGCCATCGGTGATCGAGATCACGTTGGTCGGGATGTACGCCGACACGTCGCCGGCCTTGGTCTCGATGACGGGCAGCGCGGTGAGCGAGCCGGCGCCGAGGGCGTCGGACAGCTTCGCCGCACGCTCGAGCAGACGGGAGTGCAGGTAGAACACGTCACCGGGGTACGCCTCGCGGCCCGGCGGACGACGCAGCAGCAGCGACATCTGGCGGTAGGCCTCGGCCTGCTTGGAGAGGTCGTCGTAGACGATGAGGGCGTGCTCGCCGTTCTCCATCCAGTGCTGGCCCATGGCGCAGCCCGAGTAGGGGGCGAGGTATTTGAACGGCGCCGGATCGGAGGCCGGGGCCGCCACGACCACGGTGTACTCGAGCGCGCCGTACTGGCGCAGAGTCTCGACGGTCTGGGCCACGGTGGAGCCCTTCTGACCGATGGCCACGTAGATGCACTTCACGCCGAGACCGCGCTGGTTGATGATCGTGTCGATCGCCACCGTCGTCTTTCCGGTCTTGCGGTCACCGATGATCAATTCGCGCTGGCCGCGACCGATCGGGGTCATGGCGTCGATCGACTTGATGCCGGTCTGGAGCGGCTCGTGCACGGGCTTGCGGCCCATGATGCCGGGGGCCTGCACCTCGACG
>CAYVUO010000240.1:0-2306 GCA_964454715.1 uncultured Bifidobacterium sp.
GCCGCTCGACCGCTCCGATGTCGACACCGACCAGATCATCCCCCGCGCTTGGCTCAAGCGGGTCGCGCGCACGGGCTTCGGCCAGGGACTGTTCTCCGAATGGCGCGAGGACCCGTCGTTCGTGCTCAACCAGCCGCAGTACGCGGGTGCATCGGTGCTGCTCGCCGGCCCCAACTTCGGTGTGGGCTCGTCGCGCGAGCACGCCGTGTGGTCGATCATGGACTACGGCTTCGCCGCGGTCATCTCACCCCGGTTCGGCGACATCTTCCGCAACAACTCCACCAAGAACGGTCTCGTGCCCGTCGTCGTTCCGGCCGAGGTGAGCACGGCTCTGCTGCGTGCGGTCGAGGCCGATCCCACCACCGAGATCACCGTCGACGTGCGCACCCGCCGCGTGCAGTGCCCGGCGATCGGTGTCGATGTGGAGTTCCCGCTCGACGATTCCACCCAGGAGCGATTCCTGAAGGGCCTCGACGACATCGGTCTCACACTGCAACACGAGGCCGCCATCACGGCGTTCGAGGCAACGCGTCCGTCGTGGATGCCGGCCACGCGCTGATCGGCTCCCCGATGCGACGAGGAGTTGCTGCCGTCGGCGCGGTGCTCGTGACCGCGCTGCTGTGCATCGCATGTTCGGGTGGCGAGTCGTCGCGTTCGGCGTCGACCACGCTCCCCGACCTGCGTTCGGCCCGACCGCTCGCTGTCGGCACGACCAAGCGCACCTTCGTCGACTCGTCGCGCCCCACCCAGGCCAACGGCACGGCTCCGGCGCTGGCGAGCCGCACGCTCGTCACGACCGTCGTCTATCCCGCCACCTCCACCGGCATCGACGCGCCGGCCGACCGCGCGCATGGCCCTTACCCCCTCATCGTGCTGGCCCATGGGTTCGGTGGGGACGACACGCTGCTGCTGCCCCTCGCCACCGAATGGGCGAGGGCTGGATACGTCGTCGCCGTTCCGCTGTTCCCACTCACCAACGCGCGCGCCGTCGGCGGCGTGAACGGTGCCGACATCGCCAATCAACCGGGCGACGTGAGCTTCCTCATCGACACGCTGACGCACACCAACGATGCGCTGGCCGATGGCGTGATCGACACCGAACGCATCGGTCTCGCCGGGCACTCCAATGGCGGCATCACCACACTCGGAACCATCGCCAACTCATGCTGTCGCGATCGCCGCATCGATGCCGCCATCGTGTTCGCCGGCATCACCTCGCCCTTCGGTGGCGGCACCTACGACGTCACCGATCTGCCGCCGGTGATGTTCGTGCACGGAGTGAACGACGCGCAGATCGACTACGACCAGGCAGCGCGCATCTTCAACTCGGCGTCTTCGCCCAAGGCGATGCTGCGGGTCGATGTCGGTGATCACGTGTCGATCATCTGGTCGAAGGCTCCGACATGGTCGACGGTGGTCACGGCCACGACCGACTTCCTCGATCTCACCTTGCGGGGCGACACCACGGCCGCCGATCGTCTCGCCACCGATCAGGTGGCCGGTCAGACGACGATGTTCTGGTCGCCCGACGCCGACCATCCCGCGACGGTGCCGGTGAGTGCGCAAGCAACCATGAACCGCACCGCCACGATCAGCCGTCAGGACGGCGTGCGCAACGGCGATCGCGCCACGGTGACCTGGTCGGGCTTCCTGCCGGGCAAGACCGTGAACATCGTGCAGTGCACCGGCGACGGCCGTGGCGGATCGGAGACCTGCGAGATCGTGCCCGGCCGCGTGCTCATCCCCGATCCCACCGGCTCGGGCTCGCTCGACATCACCTTCACCGTGGGCAAGGTCGGCAACGGGGTGTGCGATGCCGCACACCCGTGCACGATCCTCGTCAACGACGCCGGGCTGCAGGACGAGGACGCCTTCGTGCGTTTCCCCATCACGTTCGCTCCCTAGACACGCGAGGCGGAATCGTGTTCCAGAACAAGCCAGAGGCCCCGATCATCGACCCGTTGCTCGAGCTGCTCGTCACGTTCGGTCGCAACGATGGCCCCATCGGCATCGGCCTCATCGTCGACGGTGTGGCCATGGCCGGCGTCATCGGTCGGCCCGAGCCCTTGGCCGAACTGCTCGACGCCGATCTCGTGCGTCTGCTCGACGCCATGGGTGCCAGTGCCGCCGATCGTGACGGTGTCGAGGGAACGTTCACCCGCGTCGGTGTGCCCCGCATGGCCGACGACCGTCACCATGTCGTGCTCACCTCGGCCAAGGTGCAGACCGCCGGTGACTGGGACGACGTCTCCCACGTGATCATCGACCTGCGCAAGGTGTCGGCCTGGTGGCCGCTCAGCGCGCAG
>CAYVUO010000241.1:0-2300 GCA_964454715.1 uncultured Bifidobacterium sp.
GCCGTCCTGATCGGAGATGCTGACGATGGTGTTGTTGAACGAACTCTTGATGTGAGCCACGCCGTGGGTGACGTGCTTGCGTTCCTTCTTGCGGGGACGACGTCCTCCGCTGCTGGGCTTCGCCATCAGCGCGTCACCTTCTTCTTGCCGGCAACGGTCTTCTTGGGACCCTTGCGAGTGCGGGCATTGGTGTGGGTCCGCTGACCACGGACGGGTAGCAGCCGATCTCCATCTTCCGACGGATGTCCTGGTCGACATCGCGACGAAGGTCGCCCTCGACCTTCAGACTGGCATCGATGAAGGCGCGGATCTTGTTGACCTCTTCATCGGTGAGGTCGCGGACCCGCGTGTTCGGACTGATGTCGGTCGCTTCACAGATCTGCTTGGCAGTCGTGCGGCCGATTCCGTAGATGTAGGTGAGGCTGACTTCCAGGCGCTTCTCGCGCGGGATGTCGACGCCGGAGATACGTGCCATCGATCAGCCCTGCCGTTGCTTGTGACGGGGATTCTCACAGATGACCTGCACGCGACCATGGCGGCGGATCACCTTGCACTTCTCACAGATCTTCTTGACGCTTGGGCGTACTTTCACTGCGTTGGTTCCTTTCGCCCGGACGTTGCCGGGAACATCGAAGCGAAGCTGCAGCCGGAGCCGAACTCCTTCGACGGGTCTGGCCCTTGTGGTCAGACACTCACTTGTGTTCAGTTGTTTGGTGCTGGTGTTACTTGTACCGATAAGTGATCCGACCACGAGTCAGGTCATACGGCGTCAACTCAACTTGGACGCGATCACCGGGCAGGATGCGGATGTAGTCCCTGCTCAGGGCCGCGCGAAGGCGGGATCCCGGGCGAGGGCGGACTGAAGACCCTACCGGCCGGGCCCGCTGGTGCCAAATGCGACCTCGGGCTAGGGGCGGGTCAGGATTTCCGGTCCGTCGGGCCCGATGGCGATCGTATGTTCGAAATGGGCGGCCCAGGACCCATCGGCCGAAAGCACCGTCCATCCGTCCTCGGTCAGGAAGGTTTCCGGGGCCCCGATGGTCACCATCGGCTCGACGGCAAGGGTCATCCCCTTCTTGAGTTTGGCCCCTTTGCCCGCCACCCCGTAATTGGGCACCTCGGGAGACTCGTGCATCGCCCGACCGATCCCATGGCCCACGTAGTCGCGGACGACCGAGAACCCGGCGGCCTCGACCACCCCCTGCACCGCTGCGCCGATGTCACCGAGGGTGTTGCCCTCGACCATGGCCGCGATCCCCGCATCGAGCGAGGCGTGCGTGACCTCGATGAGCCTGGCCGCTTCGGAGGAGATCTCCCCCACCCCGATGGTGAAGGCGGCATCGCCATGCCACCCCTCCACGACGGCGCCGCAATCGACCGAGATGATGTCCCCCTCATCGAGCACGATCGGACCGGGGATCCCGTGGACGATCACGTCGTTGGGCGAGGCGCAGATGACCGCGGGGAACCCGTGATAGCCGAGGAAGTTCGACGTCGCACCGCGCCGGTCGATCACATCGCGCCCGATCGCGTCGAGATCAGCAGTGGTGACACCAGGCCGAACTGCGGCACGGATCTTCTCGTGCATCTCGGCGACGACGCGTCCGGCGGCACGCATGTGGCGAAGTTCGTCCTTCGAACGCGCCTTCATGGTGTGCGTCAGTTCGTGAGGCGAGCGTCGATGGCGCTCACGAGTCGAGCGAACACCTCATCGGGGGTGCCGAGTCCGTCGACCTTGACCAAGAGACCGGACGACTCGTAGAAGTCGATGGTCGGTTGGGTTTCTGCGTTGTACGCCGCAAGTCGTTTCGCAATCGACTCGGGGGTGTCGTCGGCACGCTGCACGACATCGCCGCCGCACTTGTCACAGCTCCATGCCGAGGCGGGCGGCGAAGCGAGCGAATAGATCGCGCCACAGGACGCACAGACACGACGTGACGAGATGCGATCGAGGACGACGTCCTCGGGGACGACGAGATCGATGGCGACATCGACGGTCGCGAAGTTCGCCATGCCCTGTGCCTGCACGACCGTGCGGGGGAAGCCGTCGAGGAGAAATCCGTTCGTCACGACGTCGGACTCGGCGAGTCGCTCCTCGACCACGCCGAGGATGATCTGGTCAGAGACGAGGCCCCCGGCATCCATCACGGCCTTGGCCTCGAGGCCGAGCGGGGTGCCCGCGGAAACCGCGGCACGCAACATGTCGCCGGTGGAGATATGCGGGGCTCCGTAATGCGCGGAAAGGCGCTCGGACTGTGTGCCCTTGCCCGCTCCCTGCCGTCCGAAGATGAGCAGACGAG
>CAYVUO010000242.1:0-2299 GCA_964454715.1 uncultured Bifidobacterium sp.
TGCGCGAATTGGGCCCCGACATCGCCATCCTCGACATCAAGATGCCCGGCATGGACGGGCTCGAGGCGGCCCGGGCCATCACCGCCGAGCGCGGTGCGGCAGTGCTCGTGCTCACCGCGTTCAGTCAGCGCGATCTCGTCGAGCAGGCGCGCGATGCCGGTGCGCTCGCGTACCTCGTCAAGCCGTTCCAGCGCAGCGAGCTGATGGCGGCCATCGAGGTGGCCATCGGTCGCTTCCGCGAGATCAAGGCGCTCAGCGCGCACAGCGACCAACTCGAGGACCAGCTCGAGACCCGAAAGATCGTCGACCGAGCCAAGGGTGCGCTGATCGACTCCCATGGCATGACCGAGGCCGATGCGTTCGCGTGGATCCAACGCACGGCCATGAGCGAGCGAACCACCATGCGGGTGGTGGCCGAGGCCGTGCTGAGCGGCGAGAGGACCCCCTGATGTCGACCGTGATGCTCATCGACGGCAATTCGCTCACCTACCGGGCGTTCTTCGCATTGCCGACCGACATGGCCACCGCCTCGGGCCAGGTGACCAACGCCGTGTTCGGATTCACATCGATGCTCATCAACCTCGTGCGCGATCAGGCACCCGATCATCTCGCCGTCGTGTTCGATCGATCCGAGCCCACGTTCCGTCACGAGGCCCTCGATTCGTACAAGGGCAACCGTGACGCCACACCCGAGCTGCTGCGCGAACAGATGGGCATCGTCCGCCAGGTCGTCGAGGTGCTGCGAGTTCCGGTCCTCGACCTCGTCGGCTTCGAGGCCGACGACATCATCGCCACCCTCGCCACCGAGGCCGAGGCCCGCGGTGACGACGTCATCATCGTCACCGGCGATCGCGACAGCTATCAGCTCGTGCGCGATCCGCACATCAAGGTGCTCTACAACAAGCGTGGCGTCTCCGACTACGCGCTCTACGACGAGGCGGGCATCCTCGAGCGCACCGGCGTCAAGCCCTCCGACTACGTCGAGTACGCCGCGCTGCGCGGTGATCCCTCCGACAACCTCCCGGGCGTTCCCGGTGTCGGCGAGAAGACGGCCGCCAAGCTCATCAACCAGTACGGCGGGATCGACGGCATCTACGCCCATCTCGACGAGATGACACCGAAGTTGCGCCAGAACCTCGCCGAGAACGAGGCGCAGGCCCGCATGAACGCCGAGTTGATGAAGTTGCGCCACGACGCGCCCGTCACGGTGTCCACCGACGACCTCGCCATCGGCGACTTCGATCTCGACGAGGTGAAGTCACTGTTCGACTTCCTCGAGTTCCGCAACCTGTTCGACCGCCTGGTCGAGGTGCTCGGTGGCGAGCGCGCTGCTGCCGTCGCCGCCGAGACCGCGGTCATCGAGGCCGAGATCACCACACTCCCCACCGGAGCCGAGGTGGCGGCGATCTCTGCGTCGCTCGCCGGCCGCGACACTCCGCTGGCCATCTCGGCGGGATGGAGCGGCGTCGAGGGGCGTTCGGCAGTCACCGGCCTCGCGCTCGTCACCGACCCGTCGATGGGTGAGGTGGTGTGGGTGCCATCGTCGACGCTCGCCGACCCCTCCGCGGCGGAGGCGTTGGGCGAGTTGTTCGCGGCGGGTGCCACTCGCGTCGTCGCTCACGACGCCAAGGCGATCATGCGCCATCTCGCGCCGTTCGCCATCGACGTGCGGTCACTCGTGCTCGACACGATGATCGCTGCGTACCTGCTCGATCCGGCCGAGTCGCGTTACGCCGTCGAGCAGTTGCTCGAGCGCTATGCCGATGCCCGTCTCGCCGACGGCGGCACTCCCGAGGGCCAGCTCGACTTCGGCGGCGACGGCGATGACGGAGCCCATCGCGCCGGTCGCGTGGCACTCGGTGTCGACCGACTCTTCGCTCCGCTCTCCGACGCGCTCGCGGCCCGAGGTCTCGCCGATCTCGATGCCGACATCGAGGTGCCGTTGGTGCGGGTGCTTGCACGCATGGAGATCCTCGGCGTCGGTGTCGACCGCGCCGAACTGGAACGTCTCAACACCGAACTGTCGACCCGCTGCGATGAACTGCGCGCGCAGATCCATGCCGACGCCGGTGAGGAGTTCAACGTGAACTCCACCGTGAAGCTGCGCGAGATCCTCTTCGACAAGCTCGGCCTCAAACCTCAGAAGAAGACCAAGACCGGCTACTCCACCGACGCGGCATCGCTCGAGAAGCTGCTGGGCGAGCATCCGATCATCGAGCACCTGATGGCCTATCGGGAGGTCGAGAAGCTCCGCTCGACCTACGGCGAGGGCCTGCTGTCGGAGATCGGTCCCGACGGA
>CAYVUO010000243.1:0-2297 GCA_964454715.1 uncultured Bifidobacterium sp.
CCCACCTCGGTGCGCGACATCGCCGAACGCACCGGTCTCCCCCAGCCCTACCTCGAGCAGATCCTGCTCGCGCTCAAGGGCGCGGGCCTCGTGCGGTCCAAGCGCGGTGTCGGTGGCGGTTATGTGCTGGCCCGCACGCCGGCGGAGATCCGACTCTCCGACATCGTGAGCGCCGTCGATGGTCCCATCGTCGCCGGCGACTTCGGGCAACCCCACACCGATGGCGCCTGTGACCACGAGGGCCAATGCGTGCTGCTCGCGGTCTGGAACGACGTGGGCGAGCACATGCGCAACTACCTCGAGGCCGCCACGCTCGCCGATGTGGTGGCGATGGCCCGGGGCGAGGCGAGATGGCCGGGCGAGACCGGCCCCGCCACCACCGTCACTCCGGGATGGGCGGGTTCGACAGACGCGCGATGACGTCGACGATGTCGGCCGGTAGCGGCGACTCGAACGACATGTGCTCGCCGGTCACGGGGTGGTCGAACCCGATGGTGGTGCTGTGCAGCATCATGCGCGGCACCGACAACGACTGACGTTCGCCGCGGTAGCGCGCGTCACCGACGACGGGATGACCGATGGATCCCATGTGCACTCGGATCTGATGGGTACGACCTGTGTCGAGACGACACTCGACGAGTGAGACCTCGACCGGATCGACGAAGGTCTCGAGCACCGTGTACCAGGTGCGCGCCTCGCGCCCGTCGGCAGCGACGGCCATGCGCGTCTTGTCGCGCGCCGAACGACCGATGGGAGCGTCGATGAGACCAGTGGGAGCAGAGGGTCGACCCCACACCAAGGTCGTGTAGATGCGTTCGATCTCGTGACCGGCCATCTGCTCGCGCAGTTCCTCGAACGCGACCTGCGAGCGAGCCACCAGCATGAGTCCCGAGGTGTCCTTGTCGAGTCGGTGCACGACGCCGGGACGTTCGCGCTCCCCCAGTGCCGCGATCTCGGGATAGCGGGCGAGCACACCCTGGACGAGCGTGCCCGAGTCGTTGCCGGCGCCGGGATGCACCACCACACCGGCCGGCTTGTCGATCACGAGCAGATCGTCGTCGACGTGGACGATGGGAACTTCGACCGTCGGGTCGGCGGCGAGCGGTTCCTGCGGTGCATCGAGGTCGACATCGACCGAGACGACATCACCCTCGACCACGCGACGCGATCGCACCGTGACAGCCACACCGTTGAGTCGGATGTGACCCGCGTCCATCCACTCCGCCACCTGCGAACGACTGGCGCTCGTCATCATCGCGACCATGCGATCGATGCGTTCGTCGGCCAGCGCGGCCGGTACGACCTCTTCCATTCCCGCCATGTCAGCGCACCTCCGGGGATCTCAGGTACGTGATCGCAAGCAGGATCGCTCCGCACACGACGGCGATGTCGGCCACGTTGAACACCGGCCACCACTGCAGGTCGATGAAGTCGGTCACGCCGCCGGAGAGGAACCCTCCGTCACTGTGCACGAGACGATCGAACACGTTGCCGAGCGCACCGCCCACGATGAGTCCGAGGGCGATCGCGCCCGCTCGGGAGTCGACCGAACGCCCCTTCCAGACCAGCACGCCCACGACGACGACAGCGATGACGGCGATCCAGGCGCCGAAGCCGGCACCCAGGCTGAAGGCCGCAGCGTGATTCACGGTGAGATGGAAGCGGAGGGTCCACACGACGTCGACATCGCGGGTCTCGAGTGCAGAACGAGCCCAGGCCTTGGTGAGCTGGTCGAGCGCGAACGTGCCAACCGCGACCGCGCCCATGAGTGCGCGGTGCGTGGCGCGGGTCGGAACGTCATCGATGGTCGGCGCGGTCACGACTGCGACCGTAGGCGGTCAGCGACGGCCGAACCCGCCGACCTTGTACTCGACCCGCTCCTTGGCCCACGGGATCGCCTTCAGACGCTCACGCGGGATGGGTAGACCGGACACCTCGCACATGCCGTAGGTGCCCTTGCCGATCTTGGCCAGTGCGAGGTCGATCTCCTCGACCTGTTCGAGGAACTGGGCCGACAACGCGAGATCGCGCTCGCGCTCGACGACGAGCGTGTCGCCCTCGCCGGACTCCTCGTCCCACGTGACGTCGCCCGGCTCGCGGAGTTCGGCGAGCTGGTTGGCCTCGGCGGTGAGCGCCTCGGCATCGTGCACGAGACGGGCGCGCTCCTCGAACAGCAGCGCGCGCATCGTGTCGAGGAACTTGGCGTCGAACGGATACTTGATCGGCTTCGGCGGCTTGGGTGCCGCTTCCTTCTTCGGCTTCGGTGCGGGAGCCGGCTTCGGCGCCGGAGCGGCCTT
>CAYVUO010000244.1:0-2297 GCA_964454715.1 uncultured Bifidobacterium sp.
CCGCCGCAATGCTCCGGTGAACTGGTGCCCCGGTTGCCAGACGGTGCTCGCCAACGAACAGGTGCTGGCCGATGGCACGTGCGAACGCTCCGGCGACATGGTCGACAAGCGAGACCTCGAGCAGTGGTTCTTCAACATCACGTCGTATGCGCAGCAGTTGCTCGACGATCTCGAGGGTCTCGATTGGCCCGAGCGGGTCAAGACGATGCAGCGCAACTGGATCGGGCGCTCCGAGGGCGCCGAGTTCACGATGGCCGTCACCGACGCCGATGGCAACGCTCGCTCCGACGGTCTGGCGATCACGGTGTTCACGACGAGGCCCGACACGTCGTTCGGCATGACCTATTCGGTGATGGCGCCGGAGCATCCGCTCGTCGCCCAGGTCGTCACCGACGATCGTCGGGCCGAGGTCGAGGCATTCGTGGCCGTGGCGCGTCAGGCGAGCGACGTCGAACGGATGTCGTCGGAGGGTTCTCTCGACAAGCGCGGTGTGTTCACCGGTGCCTACGTGCGCAACCCGTTCACCGGTGAGCCCGTGCCGCTCTATCTGGCCGACTACGTGCTGATGGGTTACGGCACCGGGGCGATCATGGCGGTGCCCGCCGAGGACCAGCGCGACTGGGACTTCGCCGTCGCCCACGGCCTTCCCATCGTGCGCACGATCCAACCGCCCGACGACTTCGACGGCGAGGCGTTCACCGGCGATGGTGCGCACATCAATTCGCAATGGCTCGATGGAATGGGCAAGGCCGAGGCCATCGTCGCCGCGATCGCGTTCCTCGAGCGCGAGGGCATCGGAGCCGGCACCGTCAACTATCGCCTTCGTGACTGGCTGGTGAGCCGTCAGCGCTTCTGGGGTTGTCCGATCCCCGTCATCCACTGCCCGTCATGCGGAATCGTGCCGGTGCCCGACGATCAGTTGCCGGTGCTCGCGCCCGACGATGTCGAGTTCCTCCCCACCGGAGAATCGCCGTTGCGTTCGCACTCGGACTTCCTCGCCACGACCTGTCCGTCGTGCGGTGGAGACGCGCAGCGCGAGACCGACACGATGGACACGTTCGTCGATTCGTCGTGGTACTTCCTTCGCTTCTGCGAACCATGGAACACCGAGGCTCCGTTCTCGCGCGATGCGGCGCAAGCGTGGATGCCGGTCGATCAGTACATCGGTGGTGTCGAGCACGCGATCCTGCATCTCATGTACGCGCGCTTCTTCACGAAGGCGCTCAGCGACCTCGGTGTCGCGCCGCCTGATCTGCGCGAGCCGTTCACGCGTCTGTTCACCCAGGGCATGATCCGTCTCGGCGGCGACAAGATGTCGAAGTCGAAGGGCAATCTCGTGGCGCCCGAGGAGATCCTCGACCGCGAGGGGGCCGATGCATTGCGTCTGGCTCACCTGTTCGTGGGTCCGCCTCAGGACGACGTCGATTGGGAGGGTGTGGGCATCGACGGCTGTGCCCGGTTCCTGCAGCGCGTCTGGCGTCTGTCGCTGGGTGAGGTCGGCACTGCGGTCGACCGTGAGCCCACCGAGGCCGACGAAGCGATCGAACGATCGACGAACCGTCTCATCGTCAAGGTCACCGAGGACTACGAGCGCTGGTCGTACAACACCGCGGTCGCCGCCTTCATGGAGTTCACCAACGAACTGTTCAAGTACGCGCAGTCACCCGAGGGCGCGCGTACGACCACGCTCGAAGCGGCGATCGACACGCTGTTGCTGCTGCTCGCTCCCATGGCTCCGCACGTCTCGGCCGAGCTCTGGGAGCATCGACACGGCACCCATGTGCATGTGCAGTCGTGGCCCGTCGCCGATGAATCGAAGCTCGTCGTCGACACCGTCACGATGGTGGTGCAGGTCAACGGCAAGGTGCGCGATCGTCTCGAGGTTCCCGCTGGCATCGATGCTGCCGAGGCCGAGCGACTTGCACTCGCGAGCGAGCGCATCGTCGAGCTGCTCGAAGGCGCGACGCCCAAGAAGGTGATCGCCAGACCGCCGCAATTGGTGAACCTGGTCGTCTGACCGGTCACTCCTGATCGCGCAGGAACTCCTCGAGTTCGGCCATGAGCGTGGCTCCCGCCGTGGGTTCGGCGAACTCGCGGGGAAGCGAGTCGGCTGCTTCTTCGGTGTCGTACTGGGCTTCGAGCTGGCGCACCATCGCGACGTGCTCGTCGTTGCCGTCGATGAGCTCATCGAGTCGACGTCGTGTCGCTGCCGCGTCGTCGAGCAACGAGCCGAGGGGGAACGACAGATCGGCGATGGTGCGAAGTCCGTCGACGAGCGCCAGTGCGCCACCGGGGTA
>CAYVUO010000245.1:0-2272 GCA_964454715.1 uncultured Bifidobacterium sp.
CCGACGGGCATCAAGTTCCTGCAGGCCTGAGCTGGGTCGGAGACCCAACGAACGACGGAGGGCGGCCCTCGGGCCGCCCTCCGTCGTTCTCGGATCAGATCAGCGATCTGGGGTCGAGATCGCGCACAGCAGCGCAGATCCGCGTGATCATCGACGCGAACATCGCATTCGAGGCTTCGGTGGGAGTAGCGGTGGCGTACACAGCACCGAGGATGGTCACGATCAGCCCTTGCGGAGTTCCACGGCGGTAGTCGTCGAAGGTGTTCTCGAACGACACGTCGACACCATGCGCAACGAGAGCATCGTGATAGGTGCGCACGAGATCGCGTTCGTGTGCACGGCGGAGTTCGGTGTCGACGCCGAGGCCGAGGAAGTAGCCGACGTCACGGCCTCCGAAGCCGAGTCCGACGGTCTGCCAGTCGAGTGTGGTGACGCGCGAGCCGTCGGGTTCGATCATCAGGTTGTCGGGGCGGAAGTCGCCGTGGACGAGCGTGAGTCGATCGGAACCCGTCTGCAGCCAGTCGGCGCACCACGTCGAGAAGTCCTCGATCACCGCGATGTCCTCGGGCGCGAGCCACTGGTCGAACTGCGCGATGAACTGAGGGATCGCGCCGGCGAGCACCTGTGAGTGGAACTCGGCGCCCTCGCGACTCGGCGCGCGCAATCCGGCGATCTCCAGCAGCGCCGGATCCGCCCAGCGCGGACCGTGGAGCCCGGCCATCTCGCGCAGTGCGACCGTTGCGACGGGGAGGGTGGCCCCGGGGATCTGTGAACCCGGTTCGGCTGGTGCCAGATCGTCGAGGATCAGCACGAACGAGGTCGAATCGTCGGTGATGGTGGCGTACCAACATGTCGGAATCGCGATGTCGACGGTGCGTCCCAGTGACGTGTACCAGTCGAATTCCCCTCGGTAGCCCTCGGCGATCAGTGTGCGAGTCGAAGGGTCACCGCCGGCCAACTTGGCCACGACCGACACCGGGGCTCCGGCGGCCCGCGCGCGGGCGGGGTCGGACCAGTCGATCGAGATGCGCCAGGACTGGCCCATCTGACCAGTGCCCACGCGCTCGGTCGAGACGGCGGAGACGGGACCGGCGTCGAGCTCGCCGAATGCGGCCGAGAGCCATGCCCCATCGAGGTCGGCTGCTTCATCGGTGGGCGGGGCGGCAGGGTGATGGGTGGGAACGGCCACGGTGCTCCTGTCGATCGGAGGTGCGTCGTTCGCTACCGTAGGCGGTGCGCCCCGGGGGAGACGGGGCCCGAACCGAGGGGAAGCACATGGCCATCGACAAGGTCTTCGACGCCGACAACCACTACTACGAGTCGCTCGATGCGTTCACGCGGTACATCGAGCCCGAGTTCCGCCATCGCTGCATGCAGTGGGCCGACATCAACGGCAAGCAGATGCTGCTCGTGGGCGGCAAGATCAACCGCTTCATCCCGAACCCGACCTTCGATCGTCTCTCGGCCCCGGGCAGTCTCGAGCAGTACTTCCGCGGCAAGAACCCCAAGGGCGACAGCGTCAAGGACCTGTTCGGTGATCTCGAGCCGTGCGATCCCGCGTATCGCGACCGCGACATCCGCATCAAGGTCATGGCCGACATGAACATCGACGGTGCGCTCTTCTTCCCGACGCTCGCCGTGGGCATGGAGAACGCGCTGAAGGACGATCTGCCTGCCGTGCAAGCCGCGTTCCGTGCGTTCAACAAGTGGCTCGATGAGGATTGGGGCTTCGCCTACAAGGACACGATCTTCTCGACGCCGTACATCGTCCTCTCCGATGTCGACAACGCCGTCGCCCAGCTCGAATGGGCGCTCGACCGCGACGCTCGCGTCGTGCTCGTCGGCACCGGCCCGGTGCGCACCGATGAGGGTCTCAAGTCGCCGGCCGATCCTCGCTTCCATCCGTTCTGGGCGCGAGTGCAGGAGGCCGGCGTCACGATCGTCTACCACGGTGGTGCCAACGCCTATCAGGACCTCATCACCATGTGGGGTGAGAAGTCCGAGATGGAGGCCCACAAGTTCGAGCCGCTCCGTCAGGCGCTCTCGCACGATGCGGTTGCCGACACGTTCGCGGCGCTGATCCTCCACGGCCTCATGGACACCTTCCCGAACATCCGATTCGCCACGGTCGAGACCGGCGCCAACTGGGTGCGACCGCTGCTCAAGCGCCTCGGCAAGATCTACAGCCAGTCGCCGTCGATGTTCCGCAACAACCCCGTCGAGCAGTTCAAGCAGAACGTGTGGGTCTCACCGTTCTACGAGGACGACCTCG
>CAYVUO010000246.1:0-365 GCA_964454715.1 uncultured Bifidobacterium sp.
CGGATGTCCTGATCGACGTCGCGTCGCAGGGCACCCTCGACCTTGAGGCTGGCATCGATGAAGGCGCGGATCTTGTTGACCTCTTCATCGGTGAGGTCGCGAACTCGAGTGCTCCGGTCGATGCCGGTCGCCTCGCAGATCTGCGTGGCGGTGGTACGGCCGATGCCGTAGATGTAGGTGAGCGAGATCTCGAGACGCTTCTCGCGGGGGATGTCGACGCCGGAAATACGTGCCATCGATCAGCCCTGCCGCTGCTTGTGTCGGGGGTTCTCGCAGATGACCTGAACGCGTCCGTGCCGGCGAATCACCTTGCACTTCTCGCAGATCTTCTTGACGCTGGGACGAACCTTCACGTCGTTGCCTTC
>CAYVUO010000246.1:384-2257 GCA_964454715.1 uncultured Bifidobacterium sp.
TACACCGGAGCGATTCCTCCGGCGGGTCCTTGCGGACACTCACTTGTGGTTCTCGGTTGTGACTACTTGTAGCGATACGTGATGCGTCCGCGGGAGAGGTCGTACGGCGTGAGCTCGACCTGGACGCGGTCACCGGGGAGGATGCGGATGTAGTGCATGCGCATCTTCCCGGAGATGTGGGCCAACACCTTGTGGCCATTCTCGAGCTCGACGCGGAACATGGCGTTCGGCAGCGGCTCGATGACAGTCCCCTCGAGGACGATCGCGTCTTCCTTCGGCTTCGGCAGAACAGGACTCCCTGTGAGAACGATCACGTGTGTACAGCTGGTGTTGCCCCGTGATCCGGAGGTCCGGAACACGAACGCTCAGGCCGCGGCGGATCTGCCACCCGGCACGAGAGCGGACGACGACTCTACCGACGGGGCGGTTCCGACCCAAATCCGCCCCGGGCCCCGGCCGGGTCAGGGCCGGGTCAGGATCTCGGGCCCGTGATCGCCCACGACGATGGTGTGCTCGAAGTGGGCGGCCCAGGAGCCGTCGGCCGAGAGCACCGTCCAGCCGTCCTCGGCCTCCCAGACCTCGGCCTCGCCCATGGTGACCATGGGTTCGACGGCCAGTGTGACCCCGGGCAGGAGCTTGGCCCCCTTGCCCGCCGTGCCGTAGTTGGGCACATCGGGCTTCTCGTGCATGGCCCGGCCGATGCCATGGCCCACGTACTCCCGCACCACCGAGAACCCGGCGGCCTCGACCACGCCCTGCACCGCAGCGCCGATGTCGCCGAGACGGTTGCCCGGCACCATCGCCGCGATGCCGGCGGCCAGGGAGGCCTCGGTGACCTCGAGCAGTCGTGCGGCCTCGGGGGCGATCTCCCCCACTCCCATCGTGAAGGCGGCGTCGCCATGCCATCCGTCGACCACGGCCCCGCAGTCGATCGAGATGATGTCGCCCTCCGCCAGCACCACCTCGCCGGGGATGCCGTGCACGATCACATCGTTGGGCGAGGCACAGATCACGGCGGGGAACCCGTGGTAGCCGAGGAAGTTCGAGGTCGCTCCCCGCTCGTCGATCACGGCGCGGCCGATGGCATCGAGCTCGGCGGTGGTGACACCGGGGCGCACGGCGGCGCGGATGCGCTCGTGCATCTCAGCCACCACGCGGCCCGCAGCGCGCATCTTGCGCAGTTCCGACTTCGTGCGGGGCGTCATGGCGTCGTTGCCCCGAGTGGTCAGCGGGCCAGACGGGCGTCGATGGCGGCGAACAGGCGCTCGGCCACCTCGTCGGGCGAACCCAGACCGTCGACGCGCACCAACAGGCCAGCGCGCTCGTAGAACCCGATGGTTGGCACGGTCTCGCTCATGTACGCGGCGAGACGCTTGGCCACCGACTCGGGAGTGTCGTCGGCGCGCTGCACGACCTCACCACCGCAGTCGTCACATGTGGTGCCCGACTTCGGCGGCATCGAAACCGAATAGATCGCACCGCACGACGCGCATACGCGGCGCGACGAGATGCGATCGAGAACGACGTCCTCGGGCACATCGAGATCGATCGCAACGTCGATGGCGGCGAACTGCGAAAGGCCCTCGGCCTGCACGACGGTGCGCGGGAAACCGTCGAGGAGGAAACCGTTGGTACGCACGTCGTCCTGGTCGAAGCGCTCGCGCACGACACCGAGGATGATCTCGTCACCGACGAGACCACCGGAATCCATGACGGCCTTGGCCTCGAGGCCGAGCGGCGTGCCGGCGGCAACCGCAGCGCGGAGCATGTCGCCGGTCGAGATGTGGGGCGTGCCATAACGGGCGGCGAGTCGCTCGGACTGCGTTCCCTTGCCCGCTCCCTGTCGTCCGAAGATGACGAGTCGGGCGCCGGT
>CAYVUO010000247.1:0-323 GCA_964454715.1 uncultured Bifidobacterium sp.
CCTGTTCGAGTCGCAGGGGAAGCTGCTCGAGGCCCAGCGCCTGCGCATGCGAACCCAGTACGACCTCGAGATGATGGCGGAGCTCGGTTTCTGCAACGGCATCGAGAACTATTCGGCCCACATCGACGGTCGGTCGCCCGGTCAGGCGCCCTACACGTTGCTCGACTACTTCCCCGATGACTTCCTCGTCGTGATGGACGAGAGCCATCAGGCCGTGCCCCAGCTGCGGGGGCAGTACGCCGGTGATCGCTCCCGCAAGGAGACGCTCATCGAGCACGGGTTCCGTCTGCCCACGGCTGCCGACAATCGTCCGCTCACCTTCG
>CAYVUO010000247.1:333-2200 GCA_964454715.1 uncultured Bifidobacterium sp.
TCATCGTGAAGCCGACGAAGGGCCAGATCGACGACCTGCGCGAACAGATCGACGCCCGCGTCATCAAGGGCGATCGCGTACTCGTCACCACGCTCACGAAGAAGATGGCCGAGGATCTCACCGATTACCTGCTCGAGGCCGGTGTGCGCGTGCGCTATCTGCACAGTGAGGTCGACACCATCCAGCGCATCGAGATCCTGCGCGATCTTCGTCTCGGCGAGTTCGACGTGCTCATCGGCATCAACCTGTTGCGAGAGGGCCTCGACCTACCCGAGGTGTCGCTCGTGGCGATCCTCGACGCCGACAAGGAGGGCTTCCTGCGCTCCGAGACGTCACTGGTGCAGACCATCGGTCGCGCCGCACGCAACGTCGATGGCCAGGTGATCATGTACGCCGACACGGTCACCGACTCGATGCAGCGGGCCATCAGCGAGACCAATCGCCGACGTGGCCTGCAGCAGGCCTACAACGCCGAGCACGGCATCGATCCCACGACCATCCGCAAGGCCGTCACCGACATCCTCGCCCAGTTGCGACCGAGCGAGGGCGCGCCGGTGCCCGGTTCCGATCGCCGCTCCACCCGCCGCGATGCCAAGCGCTCGGAGTTCGCCGACCTGCCGCCGTCCGAACTCGGCCGTCTCGTGCAGACCCTCGAGGAGGAGATGCACGAGGCCGCCGCCGACCTGCGCTTCGAGTACGCCGCCCGGTTGCGCGACGAGATCAAGGAACTCAAGCGCGAACTGCGCGAGGTGGGCTGAACGATCGCAGCCCGGCTGACCGGGCCGGGCCCGAGCGGCCGTATGCTGCCGCCCGTGGATCAACTCGTGGTACGCGGAGCGCGTGAGCACAACCTTCGGAATGTCTCACTCGACCTCCCTCGCGACCGCCTGATCGTCTTCACCGGCCTCTCGGGCTCGGGCAAGTCCTCGCTCGCGTTCGACACGCTCTATGCCGAGGGCCAGCGTCGGTACGTCGAGTCACTGTCGGCCTACGCCCGTCAGTTCCTCGGCCAGATGGACAAGCCCGATGTCGACTTCATCGAGGGCCTGTCACCGGCCATCTCGATCGACCAGAAGTCGGCGTCCCGCAATCCCCGCTCGACGGTCGGCACCATCACCGAGGTCTACGACTACCTGCGCCTCCTCTACGCCCGCATCGGCGTGCCCCATTGCCCCGACGATGGCTCGGTCATCACGAGGCAGACCCCGCAGCAGATCGTCGACCGCGTGCTCGAACTGCCCGACGACACGCGCTTCCAGGTGTTGGCGCCGGTGGTGCGGGGTCGAAAGGGCACCTACGACACCTTGTTGAGCGATCTCGCCACCCAAGGCTTCGCCCGCGCCATCATCGACGGCGAACTTCACGAACTCACCGACACACCATCCAGGTCGTCGTCGACCGGCTCGTGAAGAAGAAGGGCATCGAACGTCGGCTCACCGATTCGCTCGAGACCGCATTGCGTCTGGCCGAGGGTGTGGCCGAGGTGCAGATCGTGGGCCGTGGTGACGACTCCGGACTCGACGACGAGGTGCTCACCTTCAGTCAGCATCTGGGTTGTCCGGTGTGCGGTCTCTCGTTCGAGGAGCTCGCCCCCCGCAACTTCTCGTTCAACTCGCCCTACGGCGCGTGCGAGCACTGCGATGGTCTCGGCACCCGTTTCGAGGTCGACGCCGAACTGGTCATCCCCGATCCGTCGCTCAGCATCTCCGAGGGTGCCATCGCGCCGTGGGCCACGGCCCGCACGCAGTACTTCGCCCGCCTGCTCGAGTCGGTGTGCGAGATCTACGACATCGACATCGACAAGCCGTTCGCGAAGCTCACCAAGAAGCAGCAGAACCTGTTGCTCAAGGGCACCGGTGCCACCGGC
>CAYVUO010000248.1:0-713 GCA_964454715.1 uncultured Bifidobacterium sp.
TCGTGGGCCGAACCCTTGTCCGCCGCCATGGCCTCGGCGCCACCGACGATCTCCATGATCTCGGTGGTGATGGAGTCCTGACGGGCGCGGTTCATGATGCGGCTGAGCGTGATCTTGAGGTCCTCGGCGTTCTCGGTGGCGGCCTTCATGGCCCGCTGACGAGAGGCGTGCTCGGATGCCGAGGCATCGAGCAGCGCCGAGAACAGACGCGACTCGAGGTAGCGGGGAAGGATCTCATTGAGGATGCCCGTCGGAGACGGCTCGTACTCGAGATCTGCGCTGGGTCCGTCGGAGTCGGAGACCGTCGGAGTCTCGAGCGGGAGGAAGCGACGCAACACGGCCTGCTGCACACCCGCCGAGAGGAAACGCGTGTACGCGAGATCGACCGAGGCGAGCTCGCCCGACTCGTAGCGACGACGGACGGCCGCAGCGATGTCGCGGGCGTTGTCGTAGATCGGCTGATCGGTCATTCCCTCGAACTCGGCATCGATGGTCAGGCCACGGAAGCGGAAGTGCTTGTTGGCCTTCTTGCCGACGGCGATGATCGAATAGTCCCGGCCCTCGGCGCGTGCGGCGTCAATGGCCCGCTCGGCCATGCGCAACACATTGGTGTTGTACCCGCCACACATGCCGCGATCGGATGTGATCACGACAAAGGCCGCAGTGGTGGCCGAGGGGTTGTCACGAAGCAGCGGATGCTCCTTGGCCGCGCC
>CAYVUO010000248.1:739-1157 GCA_964454715.1 uncultured Bifidobacterium sp.
TCGTGGATTCGACGCTCTTGATGCGTCGACGAAGGATGCGCTCCTGACCACCAGCCATGTCTCAGTCCGCGTCGGATCCGGAGGCGACGGCGGTCTCGGACGGGACGAACTCCTGGGTGAAGGCCTCGACGGCACCCTTCAGCGCGTCGGGGAGTTCACCGGTGGACCGGATCTCGTCGAGCAAGGAGCTGTACCGACCACGCATGAAGTCGAGGAGGTCGGCCTCGAAACGCTTGACGTCACCCACCGGGATGGCATCGGCGTAGCCGTTGGCACCGGCGTAGATGACGACGACCTGCTCCTCGACCGGCATCGGGGAGTTCAGGTTCTGCTTGAGCAGTTCGACGAGTCGGTAGCCACGCTCGAGCTGGGCGGCAGAGATCTTGTCGAGCTCCGAGCCGAACGTCGCGAACGCCTC
>CAYVUO010000248.1:1169-1810 GCA_964454715.1 uncultured Bifidobacterium sp.
TTGGTCTCGATGACCGGCAGTGCGGTGAGCGAACCGGCACCGAGGGCGTCGGAGAGCTTCGCCGCACGCTCGAGCAACCGGCTGTGGAGGTAGAAGACATCGCCGGGATAGGCCTCACGACCGGGCGGGCGACGGAGGAGCAACGACATCTGACGGTACGCCTCGGCCTGCTTGGACAGATCGTCGTAGACGATGAGGCTGTGCTCGCCGTTGTCCATCCAGTGCTGGCCGATGGCGCAACCGGCGTACGGCGCGAGGTACTTGAACGGTGCCGGATCGGAGGCAGGGGCCACCACGACGACCGTGTAGTCCATGGCGCCGTACTCGGTGAGCGTGTTCACCGTCTGCGCGACGGTCGAGGCCTTCTGGCCGATGGCGACGTAGATGCACTTCACGCCGAGACCCTTCTGGTTGATGATCGTGTCGATGGCGATCGTGGTCTTGCCAGTCTTGCGGTCGCCGATGATGAGTTCGCGTTGACCTCGACCGATCGGGGTCATCGCGTCGATCGACTTGATGCCCGTCTGGAGCGGTTCGTGAACTGGTTTACGGCCCATGATGCCCGGTGCCTGCACTTCCACGCGACGCAACTGCGCACCAACGATGTCGCCCTTGCCGTCGATCGGTGTTCCGAGGGCATT
>CAYVUO010000248.1:1825-2139 GCA_964454715.1 uncultured Bifidobacterium sp.
CGTGGCCTTGACGGTCTGTTGTTCCTCGATGCCGTCGGCATCACCGAGAACGACGACGCCGATCGAGTCCTCGTCGAGGTTGAGCGCCAGTCCGACGCTGCCATCCTCGAACTCCAACAGTTCGTTCACCGCGCAATCGGGCAAACCACTGACACGGGCGATGCCGTCGCCGATCTCTGCGACGCGACCTACGGTACGGGCCTCGACCGATGGCGCATAACCGTCGAGACCCTTGGTGATGGCCGCCGCGATGTCGGCGGCGGTGAGTGTGAGTTCGGACATGGGAATTTCCTTTCGAATGTCGCTTAGAATCG
>CAYVUO010000249.1:0-2134 GCA_964454715.1 uncultured Bifidobacterium sp.
CGCTTGTCGGCTCGCAGTTCCAACTGACGGGAGAGCTGTGACAGCGCGATCACGGGAACCTCGAGTTCGCGGGCGAGGATCTTGAGACCACGACTGATCTCCGACACCTCGACCTGTCGGTTCTCGGCATTCGATCGACCCGTCATGAGCTGGAGGTAGTCGACGACGATGAGGCCGAGATCACCGAGGCGGCTCTTGAGTCGTCGAGCCTTCGACCGGATCTCCATGATCGTGAGGTTCGGGTTGTCATCGATCCAGATCGGGGCCGACGCGAGACGACCGGTGGCGTGAGCGATCTTGCCCCAGTCGGCCTCGGACAACTTGCCGTTGCGCACGAGCTTCGAATCGACGCGCGCCTCGGCACACAGCAGACGCTGTGTGAGCTCGAGTTGGCCCATCTCGAGCGAGAACACGAGCACGGGGCGCTTCGACTCGATCGCAGCATTCGCGACGATGCTGAGCGCGAGTGCGGTCTTGCCCATCGACGGACGAGCGCCGACCACGTAGAGAGCATTGGGCTGCAGACCACTGGTGAGATCGTCGAGGTCGGTGAACCCGCTCGGCACACCGGTGATGGTGTCGCCACGGTTCATGATCTCCTCGAGACGATCGAGGTTGTTGCCGAGCAGGCTCTCGAGCGGCGCCAACGTGTCGGTGTTGCGACGCTGCGCAACATCGAAGACCATCGACTCCGCGGTGTCGACCGCCTTCGACACGTCATCGGGCAAGCCATAGGACAACTCGGCGATCTCACCGGCGACGGTGATGAGGCGGCGCAGGAGCGCGTGCTCCTCGATGATCTGCGCGTAGTGGCCGGCGTTCGACACCGCCGGAGTGGAGGCCTGCAACGTGACGAGCGTGGCGGGACCACCGACCGCATCGAGCAGACCGGCGCGGCGCAGCTCCTCGGCCACGGTCACCGGGTCGACCGGCTCACCCGCAGCCGACAACGAGGTGATGGCATCGAAGATGTGCGCGTGCGCCGGCTTGTAGAAGTTGTCGGGCGAGAGCGTCTCGGTGGCCACCGACACCGCCTCG
This sequence comes from uncultured Bifidobacterium sp., assembly GCA_964454715.1. Taxonomy (GTDB): domain Bacteria; phylum Actinomycetota; class Acidimicrobiia; order Acidimicrobiales; family Acidimicrobilacustridaceae; genus Acidimicrobilacustris. The sequence goes on from CAYVUO010000249.1 coordinate 1,039, forward strand.
CGCGACAGCAACATCGCGCCCAGCAACGACTCCTCGGCCTGGAGGTTGTGGGGTGGGGTGCGCCCCGCGGCCTTGGCGGCGCGGGGCGGCGCCGGCCGGGTGTCGGCGTAGAAGGGATCGTCGTCGAAGTCGCTCATGGGGCCTTCAGCCTCCCCCGAAAGGGCTGGGGATCACTAGAAGGACAACCCCGGTTTCTTCGGGGGATCGGCCTGTGGATCGTGTGTGGACAACCGGGTCGGGCTGTGGAGAATCGGAATGGGGCGAACCCTTGTGCGCCATGGCCGAACCGTAGGCCCAGCATGCGACATCGCGGCCCGGAGACCCTGTGGACCGGGTCAACTTCCGACACCCGATCGATCCAGCCTCGACCGGCGCCCACACGCGACCGACCCCGCCACGAGGGCGGGGTCGGCAACGACTCGGATTCGGTTCCGGATCAGGCCGGGGAGACCTCGACGGTGAGGTCGAACTGCACGTCGGCATGCAACTTGACCGGCACGGCGTGGGTGCCCACGGTGCGCAGGTGCGCCGCGGCCAGCACGTGACGGTCGAGCTCGATGCCGGTCTGGGCCGAGATGGCCTCGACCAGCTCGGTGGCACCGATCGAACCGAACAGTTCGTCGTCGGCCTTCACGCGACCGCTGACCGCGATGACGACCGGCACCAGCTTGGTGGCGATCTCCGTCGCGGCGGTGCGATCGGCGACGTCGCGGGCATCGCGGGAGCGACGCATCGCGGCGGCCTGGGCCTCGACACCCTTGGACGCCGCGACCGCGAAGCCCTTCGGGAGCAGGTAGTTGCGGCCGTAGCCGTCGGCGACCTCGACGATGTCGCCCTTCTTGCCAACACCGTTGACGTCGGCGCGCAGCAGGAGCTTCATTCGGTCACCTCCACGACCTCGACGGCCTCGACCGCTTCGACGACCGGTGCCTCGACGGCAACGGTGGTCGGCATGGTCTCGTCGGCCATCACATCGGACAGATCCGCATCACGACGCGGACCGCGCTCGCCACGCTCGCCGCGGTCACGACCGCCGCGCTGGGTGGTGACCCGGCTCGTGTAGGGGAGCAACGCCATCTCACGGGCGTTCTTGATG
>CAYVUO010000250.1:0-2128 GCA_964454715.1 uncultured Bifidobacterium sp.
CCCGACACGCACTTGGCGCGTGGCTCGACGTGGATATCGGTTCTGCGGGGAGAGTTCGCTCACGACTCCGAGGTTACGGCTACGGCGACAGCTTTATGGGATCGACGGCGTCGAGATAGAGCGTCGAGGCGAACAGGCCCACCATCACGAGCACGACCACATAGGTGACGGGCATCAGCTTGGCCATGTCGACGCGATAGGGGCGATGGGCCATGCGGCTGCGGATCTCCTCGTAGGTGGCCACGGCGATGTGGCCGCCATCGAACGGCAGCAGAGGCACGAGGTTGATGAGCCCCAGGAAGATGTTGACCGTCGCCAGCAGGGCCAGCACGCCGGGCCACCCGCCCGACTCACCCAACTGCGAACCGACATTGATGATGCCGAGCATCGACATCGGTCGATCGGTTCCGCTCGATGACGACGACACCGCGGCCGATGAGCCGCCATCGACGGGCGTGATGCCCGACGCATCCGACGTGGTCGAGCCGCCATTCGCGACCTGCGAAGCGAGCTTCGAGATTCCGGAGGGCGAGAAGATCCGCGCGATGCCCTGCACGGAACCGGTGACGGTCTCCCATGTCGCACTGCCGGCCTGACCGACGGCCGCGACGGGGCCAGAACGTTCGATGGTCGACGCAGGGCTCACACCGAGGAAACCGCGGAAGCCCTCGATCGGCATCCTGATCGGTGCATCGACCGTGGTGGTGAACGTGCGACCACTGCGCTCGAAGGTGAGCTCGGTCGGACCGTTGCGCACTTGAAGTGCTCCGACGAGATCCGCGTAGAACGTGATCGGCTTGCCGTCGACGGCGATGACACGATCACCGGCGAGCAACGGCGGGAGCGCCTTGGCCCCGTCGTTGTCGAGCGTCCAACCGATCGTGACGGGTTCGGTGATGCGCTGGCCGTCGCGATCGACGGTGAGCTCGACGGTCGTGCCCGCCTGGGCGCGCACCGTGGATGTGAACAGATCGAACGCACCGACCGGCTGTCCGTCGATGGCGATGATGCGATCGCCCGGCTGCAGACCGGCAGCGGACGCGGCCGACTCGTCGACGACCGACCGGATCTCCCATCCAGTCTGCGAGGGATGTCCGAAACCGGCGAACACGACCACGAAGATGAGGAACCCGAGCATGAGATTCATCACCGGACCGGCGAGCACGACCGGCATGCGGCGCCCGTACGACTTCGACCGATAGGTGCGCGCCTCGTCGTCGACGGCATCGATCTCCTCGAGATCGTGCATTCCGATGATGCGCACATAGGCGCCGGCCGGGATGAGTTTGAGTCCGTACTCGGTCTCTCCGCGACGGAACGACCAGAGACGCGGCCCGAAGCCGATGAAGAACTCGGTGACCTTCATGCCATTGCGCTTGGCCATGAGGAAATGGCCCATCTCGTGCAGGAACACCGACACGACGATCGCCATGATGAGGATGAACACCCAGAAGTGAGCGAACGCCGCCCACGCGAGCACGGCGAGCAGAGCGACGAGTTGGGCAGTGCGCACCCAAGCGGGCCCCTCCGGGGCCGACTCGGTGGTGGGGGTCTCGCCGTGGAGGGTCATGCGACCACCCTGCCATGACCGGAGGCGATGAGGGCATCGGCCTCGATTCGGGCTGCGGTGTCGGCAGCGATGATCGAGGCGACGTCGATGGCCGGTGCACCATCGTGGCGATCGAGGGTGGCGGCGATCACGGCAGCGATGTCTCGCCACGCGATGCGATCGTCGAGGAATGCTGCGACGGCGACCTCGTTCGCAGCATTGAGCCACGCCGGCACCGTGCCCCCCGCTCGACCGGCCGCGTAGGCCAGGGCGAGGCAGGGGAATGCCTCGAGGTCGGGTGGTTCGAACTGCAGCTGCAACCCCTTCGACCAGTCGAGACGTCCGAACGGAGTGGCGACACGATCCGGCCATGCGAGCGCGTAGCCGATGGGAAGTCGCATGTCGGGATTCGAGAGCTGGGCGATGGTCGACGCATCGGTGAACTCGACCATCGAATGCACGATCGATTGCGGATGGACGACGACGTCGATGTCATCGAACCCGATGCCACAACCCGCTGCGCCCGCAGGAGCGCCGAACAACTCGTGGGCCTCGATGACCTCCAGGCCCTTGTTCATC
>CAYVUO010000251.1:0-2108 GCA_964454715.1 uncultured Bifidobacterium sp.
CACCGCATCGATGCTCTTCTACGTGCTCAGCTCGAACACGCTGCAGATGCTCATGGGCTGGGAACTCGTCGGCGTGTGTTCGTTCGGGCTCATCGGTCACTGGTGGGAGGAGAAGAAGAACACCGACGCGGCCCTCAAGGCCTTCCTCACCAATCGAGTCGGCGACATCGGACTCATCCTCGGCGTCATCATCACCTTCTTCGCGGCCGGGGGAAGCAGTTTCAACGTCCTCCACATCAACGAGTACGCCCTGTCCGGCAACGCCAACACGACGCTCCTTCTCGTCGGCGCCCTGTGTCTCTTCGGCGGCGTCACCTCCAAGTCGGGCCAGTTCCCACTGCACACATGGTTGCCTGACGCCATGGCCGGTCCCACGCCGGTGTCGGCGCTCATCCATGCCGCCACCATGGTCACCGCTGGCGTCTACCTGATCGCCCGCCTCTACGCGGTGTTCTTCTCGGGCTTGGCCATCGGCAGCAGTTCGTTCCACTACGTCGCCTTCATCGGCGGCTTCACCACGATCATCGGTGGTCTCCTGGCCTTCGTGCAGCACGATCTCAAGAAGGTGTTGGCGTACTCGACCATCTCCCAACTCGGCTACATGGTCATGGCCCTCGGCGTGGGTGCATGGACGGCGGGTGTGTTCCACCTCTTCACCCATGCCTTCTTCAAGGCGTGTCTCTTCCTCGGCGCCGGATCGGTCAGTCACGCCTGTCATCACACCTTCGACATGCGTGAGATGGGCGGCCTGCGCAAGAAGATGCCCGTCACCCACGGAACATTCCTCGTGGCCACCCTCGCACTTGCCGGCATCTTCCCGTTGGCCGGTTTCTGGTCCAAGGACGAGATCCTCGCCGGGGCGGCGAACGGCCAGGAGAACGCGTACACGATCATGCTGATCTTCGGCCTGATCACCGCGTTCCTCACGGCGGCGTACATGGGACGCGCCTATTGGCTCACCTTCTGGGGCAAGTACCGCGGTCATGCCCATCCGCATGAATCACCGAAGGTCATCACCGTCCCATTGGTGATTCTGGCGGTCTGCGCGTTCGCCTTCGGATTCCTCAACTTCCCCAAGTCGTTCTTCGGCCTCAAGCTTCCCGGAAGCGCGACCACGAGGTTCGAGCACTTCGTCGAACCGACCTTCGCCTTCCCGCCGATCCAGCACGCAGAGTTCACGCCGTGGTTGGCCGTCGTCTCGACCGTCCTCGCTGCTGGCGGCTTGTTCCTCGCCTATCAGTACTACGAGAAGAATCGTGGTCCTCACGGACTCACGTCGCGGAACAAGGTCGCGCTGGCCGGGTACACGTTCCTCGAGAACAAGTACTACCTCGACGACCTCTACACCGGTGTCATCGCCGGAAGCACGAAGGGCCCGATCGCCCGAGCCGCCAATTGGTTCAACCAGAACATCCTCGATGGCATCGTCAACGGCATCGGAACCGGCGCCCGCAAGATTGCGGGAGTCGTCTACGTCTTCGCCGATCAGATCGTCATTGACGGTGCAGTGAATGGATCAGGTCGTGGATCTGAAGGAGCTGGACAACTGCTCCGCAAGATTCAGACCGGCAAGGTCCAGCAGTACGCCTCGATCCTCTTTGCCGGCGCGGTCGTCCTCGCCGGTGTACTCGTGTTCGTCGTCTAGGAGCCCAGGACAATTCGATGAAAGATTTCCTGAACAGCTGGGGTATCAGCCTGATGGTGTTCCTCCCCCTCGTGGGAGCGCTCGCCATGTTGGTGGTACCCAAGGCCAAAGAACAGTTCCACAAGGTCGTCGCGCTGGTGACGAGCCTCGTGGTGGCGTTCATGGGCATCCTGCTCATGACCAACTTCTCGTACGACAGCAAGGGTCATCTGCAGTTCGTCGTCGACAAGGCGTGGATCCCGATCATCAACAGCCGGTACATCGTCGGTATCGACGGTATCTCGCTTCCGATGATCGCCCTCACGCTGCTCATCGTCCCGCTCTGCATCATCTACTCGTGGAAGCACTTCCCCGAACCCAAGAACCCGAAGGCCTTCCTGATCCTCATCCTCATCCTCGAAACCGGCATGCTCGGTTCCTTCGTGGCGCAGGACCTCATCCTGTTCTTCGTCTTCTTCGAGGT
>CAYVUO010000252.1:0-2094 GCA_964454715.1 uncultured Bifidobacterium sp.
ACACGCGACCTGCTGCCACCGATCGGCGAGCACGCCCGGTTCGGCGACGCGACCGAGCGAGGTCACGTCGAGACCGCGATCGATGACCAGCCTCCATACGGCTGCTGGTTCGTCGAGCGCGAGCAATGCACGAAGACGACTCGGCCCCACCTCGGGCAGACGAGCCAGCGCAACGACCCACGCCTCGTCCGGCAGTTCACCCGGCATGACGACCATCGCCCCTCCTGCACTTCGCTGGTGCTGAGGGCGACGGGTCGCCGAATGCCTGCGAACCTAGATGCGCGTGGTGATCACGTCACGGGCCGTAGTGCCCTGAACCGATGGGGCACGTCCTCGCCGTCGACCGCACACACGGATGGGGACCTGGAGGTCCAACATCGCGTCCGTGCCAAGCAGCGGACTATCGAGCGAACCGGATGACGGGTTCGATCAGACGCGTTCCAGAGCATCGCCGGCCGTCTCCGCTCTTCGAGTCCGGATCGCCAGATCTGAAGGCCAGTTTCGCCCTCGATCCGTCGGGCATCTGCGCTGGCCACACCTCGTCGCAGTTGCCGGCATCGACATCGGTGACCGTGCCGAAGGTCTGGAAGATGCCGTTCCATGCGTTGAACGTGACGAGGAGGCTGCTGTAGTACCCGAACGTGATCGGCTGCAGCACACGATCACCGGTGTAGTACGCCATGCGGAACGGTGTCTCGGTGACCCTCTCGTACACGTACTCGAGCTGCTTGGTGACGGTCGCGCCTGCACCGATGGCGAGGCCGTTCAACGTCGCCGGAGTCGATGCACCGTCGAACCCACTGCAGCTCCAGTCCTTCGGATCGACCCGGATCACGACATCCTGTGTGAGTTCGTTCACGAAGACGAGATTGACACCGACCGTGCGGCCCGACGCTGCCGGACACGATTGTGTCGCTGCCTCGGCGGATCGTGATGCGTCGTCATCCTTCGCCGATCCGGACGATCCGCTGCAAGCGGCCAGGATCGTCAGCGCGAAGACCAGGGAGAGCACACCAGCACTGCGGGCCGCCCTGCGCGTTCCGCCCTCGATCGGAGCTGCGCGCTGATCATGCCGTGACGCCATCGACTCTTGTCTCCCCTCGCTCCGACCGATCATCGACTCCGGAAACTGTACAACGTCCCAGACCCCGAGTGACTTCGGATCGGTGGTCGTTGGCGGCGCAGCACGCATTGCACCTTCCGCTCGATCCCCCGGGAGGTCAGCTCCTCACCGAGATCGGAGAACGATGCCCGACGCGCGCTTCATCCCGCATGGCGCACCTGCAATGCCGCCGGTTCAGCCCTCAGCATGAGGGCCATCGCCACATGCTCCTTGCGCAATGGTCCTTCGTACCCTTCGAGATCGGCGAGTGTGAGCGCGACGCGCCAGATGCGACGCAGACCTCGGGCCGTGATGCGTCCGGCGAGCAGCTCGTGCTCGACCGACGTCGAGGCGTCAGGGCTCAGCGGCGCGATGGCCTCGAGAGCAGAGCCGCGCAGTTCGGCGTTCGCGTGCACGCCACGCGCCCTCGCCCGATCTCGTACACGTACGACCCGTTCACGCACACTCGCGCTCGACTCGCATGGCGCACCTCCGAGTAGCTCGCGCGGGTCGGGGCGATGGACGTCGATGCGGAGATCGAAGCGATCGAGCAACGGCCCCGACACCCGACGGCGATAGCGCTCGATCGACCGTTCGTTGCAACGGCATGCGCCGGGAATGGTTCCCTCACCACAGGGGCACGGGTTCGTGGCGGCAACGAGCACGAACCGCGCCGGCAGTTCGACCCTGGTCTCGGAACGAGCGAGGCGGATGACTCCCTCCTCGAGCGGTTGGCGCAGTGAATCGAGGGCGACGGGCGAGAACTCCCCCAGTTCGTCGAGGAACAGCCCACCACCGTGGGCGAGTGAGATCTCACCGGGTCTGACGCGCGGCGATCCGCCTCCCACGAGGGCCACTGCACTCATCCCATGATGGGGCGCGCGCCATGGTGGGCGTCGAACCAGCGCACCTCCGAGCGCTTCGCCCGCTGCCGAGTGCACACGAGTCGCTTCGAGGGCGACGGCGTCGTCGAGCGGGGGCAACAGACCGAC
>CAYVUO010000253.1:0-2004 GCA_964454715.1 uncultured Bifidobacterium sp.
GGCAACAGCGCCATGTCGATGACACAGGCTGCCGATGGCGCCATGTGGTACCCGGAGAACAACTCGAGTGAGGTGCGCTCCACCGGCATCGGCATCCCGCAGATGCCCACCGCCCCGAACGTGTACTCGCCTTCGCGCAACGAGGTCAGCGCGATGGTCGACACGACGTCGACCTACGACGGCGGCTCGCCGATCACGGGTTGGTCGCTCGTCGCCTCGGATGGCAGCAGCTGCACCACGACCGTGCTCGCGAGCCCCTGCAACATCACGGGACTCACCGAAGGCTCGATCTACACGTTCACCATCTACTACCAGAACGCGAACGGGGTGTCGTTCGCGTCGCCCGCGAGCCGAGAATTCATCCCGGGTGGTAGTGGATTCACCGCGCTGGCCACCCCCGTGCGCGTCTTCGACACCCGCACCGGCATCGGCACCACGGCCGGCACGATGAACGCCGGCGGTCACCGTGGCCTGGTCGTCACCGGACGCAACGGCGTTCCCGTGACTGCGACCGCTGTCGTGCTGAACCTCACCGCCACGCAATCCTCGGTCACATCGGGTGGTTGGGCTGCAGTCGTTCCCACTGCTGGATCCTTCGTCACCCCAACCGTCTCGAACCTCAACTTCGTGGCCGGCCGCGCCTTCTCGAACACCGTCACCGTTCCAGTCGGCACCGGCGGGTCGATCGAGTTCTACAACAACAGCGGAACGGTGAATCTCATCGCCGACCTCATCGGCTACTACGACGGAGCCAGTGGCTCGACGCTCGTCTCCCGGACTCCGGGTCGCGTGTTCGACACTCGTGACGGAACCGGAACGACGATGGCACCGTTCGCAGCCGGTGAGCATCGTGACTTCGACGTGGTCACCGGCGCGGGCGTGTCACCGTTCGCAACAGCAGTCGTGCTCAACGTCACTGCGGTGAACGCCACGGCGACCAGCGGTGGATGGGCAGCGGTGACACCGACGTCGGCTGGCGCATTCGCGGTGCCGTCGACCTCGAACCTCAACTTCACCTCCAGCGCGGGCGCCGTCGCCAACATGGTGATCTGCGGCATCGGAGCTGGCGACAAGATCACCTTCTACAACAACACCGGATCGACCCAACTCTTCGCCGACATCGTCGGGTACTTCCTGTCCGAACCGTACGGATCGAGATACTTCCCGGTCACGCCATCGCGGACGTTCAACACTCGCGATGGCACCGGCGGCGTGCCCGTTGCTCCGGTGGGAGCCGGCGCGACGCTGGGTGTGACGATGCGAGGCCGCTCGGGGATCCCAGCGAGCACGGCAGTCGACGCGGTGCTCTTCAACCTGACTGCTGCGAACGGGACGGCGAAGAGTTGGTTCGCCGCCGGCCCGGGCGGTGAGCCGCGGTCGAGTTCCTCGAGCCTGAACTTCCTCGCCGGCAAGGCAGTGGCCAACCTCGTGCTCGGACGCCTCGGGTCCAACGGAGCCGTCGACATCTACAACAGGAACGGAACGGCCAACGCCATCGGCGACTCGGCCGGTTACTTCGCATCGGCGCCGCTCTGGCTGCCCTAGCCGGAGAGAGGTCGACCCCCGGGTAGTCTCTGCGCCGTCCATCGACGCAGAGGAGCCCCCATGGCCGAGGCCTACATCATCGACACCGTGCGCACGCCCGTGGGCCGCCGCGGTGGTGGCCTGTCGCAGGTGCACCCCGCCGACCTCGGCGCCGCCAGCCTCGTCGAGCTCATGAACCGCACCGGCGTCGACCCGGGCGCCGTCGATGACGTGGTGTTCGGCTGCCTCGACACCATCGGCGGTCAGGCTGGCGACATCGCTCGCACCTGCTGGCTCGCCGGCGATCTGCCGATGCATGTGCCCGGCACCACCGTCGACCGTCAGTGCGGTTCGTCGCAGCAGGCCGTGCACTTCGCAGCCCAGGGCGTGATGAGCGGCACCCAGGATCTCGTCGTCGCCGGTGGCGTGCAGCAGATGTCGCAGATCCCCATCAGCGCGGCGATGCTCGTGGCCGAGCCC
>CAYVUO010000254.1:0-948 GCA_964454715.1 uncultured Bifidobacterium sp.
CTGTTCAAGGTCATGTCGTGGATGCAGAGTCGTCTCGGCCCGCAGGAAGCCGGCCCGCGCGGCACGTTGCAGCTCCTCGCCGATGGTGTGAAGTTCCTCCAGAAGGAGGACATCGCTCCCGACGGTGCCGATCTGCGCGTGTTCAAGGCCGCTCCGCTCGTGGTGCTCGCGTCGACGCTGCTCCTCTACGTGGCGTTGCCGGCATCGGCCCACCTCGTGGTTTCCAACATCGATCTCGGCGTCTACTACGTGCTCGCCGTGTCGTCGCTGTCGGTCATCGGTGTGCTCATGGCCGGTTGGGCCTCGGCCAGCAAGTACTCGCTGATGGGAGCCCTGCGCGCCGCCGGACAGCTCATCGCCTACGAACTCCCGATGGTGCTCGCCACGATCGGTGTCGTCATCCAGGCCGGAACGATGAGCCTCAACGGCATCGTCGAGGCGCAGGCGAATGGCTCGATCTTCGGTTGGACGGGCATCGGCTTCCCCTACATCCTCACGCAGTTCGTCGGCTTCGCGATCTTCATCGCCGCAGTGCAGGCCGAACTCACCCAGCCGCCGTTCGACATGCCGGTGGCGGAGTCCGAGATCGTGTCGGGCTATCAGGTCGAGTACACGGGCTTCCGTTTCCTCATCTTCTTCCTCGCCGAGTTCGCGACGGCGTTCGTGTTCGCCGGCATCGCATCGGTGCTGTTCCTCGGTGGCTGGGCCGTGCCGTGGCTGTCGACAAGCAGCGACTGGTACTACGTGCTCGGCCCGATCGTGTTGTTCGCGAAGGTGATGCTCGTCTCATTCATCATCTTCTGGGTCCGCTTCACCTATCCCCGTCTGCGTGAGGATCAGCTCCAGTCGTTCGCGTGGAAGTTCCTCATCCCGCTGGCTCTCGTCAACATCGCAGCCACGGCCATCCTGAAGGTGGTGTTCTGATGCCGCCCAAGCCCAAGGTCCCCG
>CAYVUO010000254.1:958-1978 GCA_964454715.1 uncultured Bifidobacterium sp.
TTCGGCGAGATGGTCAAGACCCTCAAGGACGGTCCGCAGACCACCCGCTACCCACATGAGCGCGAGGAGCCGGCGCCCCGCGCCCGTGGCGTCATCGCCCTCCAGGAGGAGAACTGCACGGCATGCATGCTCTGCGCCCGTGAGTGTCCCGACTGGTGCATCTTCATCGAGGCCCACAAGTACCTCGCCCCGCCCCGCCGCGAGGGTGGCAAGCCCCGTCAGAAGAACGCGCTCGATCGTTTCGACATCGATTTCTCGCTCTGCATGTACTGCGGGATTTGCGTCGAAGTGTGTCCGTTCGATGCGCTCTTCTGGAGCCCTGAGCACGAGTACTCCGAGGTCCGCATCGCTGATCTCCTCCACGACAAGACTCGCCTCGCCCAGTGGATGGAGACGGTCCCGGAGTTCGAGCCCTACGAGGCGGGATCCGAGGCCAAGGTCAGGAAGGTGCCGAAGGACTGATGCTCGCTCTCCTCGTCGCCCAGAACATCGCGTTCTACATCATCGCCGCCCTCATGGTGGTCGGTGCCATCCGCGTCGTCACCTGCAAGAACCTCATGCACGCCGCGCTGTGGTTGGTATTGGTGCTGGCCGGTGCGGCTGCCCAGTACATCCTGCTCGCGGCCGAGTTCGTCGCCATCACTCAGGTGCTCGTGTACCTGGGCGCCATCATCGTGCTGTTCCTGTTCGGCATCATGCTCACCAGGGCGAAGACCGGGGCTGACGAAGAGCTCGACAACAAGACTCCGGCCAAACTCATCGGTGCTGGCATCGCCGTGCTGCTTCTCGGGCTCATGGCGTTCTCCCTTGTTGACGGGTTCCGCGACACCGAGTTCGGCAATCTCATGGTGCAGCGCACTGCCGAAGTGAGTGACTCCATCTTTTCGACCTACCTCCTTCCGTTCGAGGTGTTGTCAGTGCTCCTTCTCGCAGCGCTCATCGGCGCGATCGTGATCGCGAGGCGTGACTGATGTTCCTCAACCAGTTCCTGCTCCTCGCGGCCATCCTCTTCTGCATCGG
>CAYVUO010000255.1:0-1938 GCA_964454715.1 uncultured Bifidobacterium sp.
CGACGGGGATTCCGATGCGGTGCTCATCGGTCATGACTGGGGCGCGCTCGCCACGTACGCCGCTGCCAACGCGGCTCCCGAACGTTGGCGTCGCATCGTCACCGCGGCCGTCCCTCCGCCGCGCGCCATGGGCGCCGCGATGACGACCTACTCACAGCTCAAGCGCTCCTGGTACATGTTCTTCTTCCAGGTCGCACTCGCCGACTACGTCGTCGGCGCGAACGATCTCGAGTTCATCGCCCAGCTCTGGCGCGACTGGTCACCCGGATACGACGCCAGCATCGACATGGAACACGTGCGGGAGTCACTCGGTGACCCCGTGAACCTCGCCGCCGCGCTCGGCTACTACCGAGCGACGTGGGGCACCGAACAACCCACACCGAAGTATGCGGCGCTGCAGGGCTTGCAGGCCGGCGCTCCCCCGCAACCGACGCTCTACCTCCACGGTGCGAACGACGGCTGCATCGGTGTCGAGTTCGCCGCCGACGTTGCATCGGAACTGGCACCGGGTTCGGCGTCGATGGTGCTCGACGACTGCGGGCACTTCCTCCAGGTCGAGCGGCCCGACGAGGTGAACCTGCGGATCGTCGAGTTCCTCTCGGAGTGACGATCGGTTCAGGGCAGTCGCAACGCACCGAGCGAGTCGCGCACTGCGAGGCCATCATCGACGAGTGACTGTGCTGCGCGCTCGGCGTCGGCCGGACCATCGACGCGCTCGGCCCAACCGCATGCGCCGACGAGTCCGTCCGGGGTGATGACCGATCCATCTCGAAGGCGATCGAGTAGCCGCGCCCTCCCCTGACGGAACGAGCCCTCGAAGCGCGACTGACCGCGGCCCACCGCCGCCGAACCGATGGCAGGGTCGGGATCGGGATTCCCGGAGGCCCACCATGTACAACCGTCACGGACGGGGCAGGCGCCACAGTGTGCGACTCGTTTGGTGCACACCTCGGCACCGAGATCGAGCATCACCTGGTTCCATGACCAACCAGCGCCATCCGGCACGAGTGAGTCGGCGAGGGACTGCGCAGCACGAGGACCGAGCGGCTCACCGATGCGCCGTGCGAGCACGCGACCCACGTTCGTGTCGACGACGGCGACGTCGCGCTCGAAGGCGAACGCCAACACCGCTCTCGCCGTGTAGGCGCCGATGCCGGGGAGCGCGACCAGATCATCGAGCGCGTCGGGCACATGACCGCCGTGGCACTCGACGATCGCGACTGCAGCACGATGCAGATTGACCGCACGTCGGTTGTACCCGAGACCCGCCCATTCGGTGACGACGGCACCGACGCCGGCGTCGGCACACGCGGTCGCGGTCGGGAAAAGCTCGAGGAAGCGATGCCATCGGGGAACGACCCGCGGCACCTGCGTCTGCTGCAGCATGAGTTCCGAGACGAGCACGGCCCACGGGTCCCGCGTCCGACGCCACGGCAGATCGGCGCGCCGACCTGCCCCCCAGGCGAGGAGCGCATCGACGTCGATCACGGCACGAGCCCCGGGATCAGTCCTCGGAGAAGACGTCGTCGCCGTAGGGGTAGCCGCGCACGGGTGCGAACTCGCGCTTCCAGACGAGGAATCGGCGACGGAACTCGCAGACCTCCTCGCCGCGCTGGTTGATGCCCTTGGTCTCGACCGACACGACCCCGCGCTTGCCGTCGGAGGTCTCCTTCTTCCCCAGAACCTTGGTGACGGCATAGATGGTGTCGCCGTGGAAGGTCGGCTTCGCGTGCTTGAGAGATTCGATCTCGAGGTTGGCGATCGCCGCGCCACTCACGTCGGGCACCGACATGCCGAGCACGAGCGAGTAGACGAGGTTGCCGACGACCAGCGGCTTGCCCATGGGCGATTCGTTCTCGGCATACCAATTGTTGGTGTGTGTGGGGTGATGGTTCATCGTGATCATGCAGAACAGGTGGTCGTCGGCCTCGGTGATGG
>CAYVUO010000256.1:0-1899 GCA_964454715.1 uncultured Bifidobacterium sp.
AAGACGGTGTCGTCGGATGCGTTCAAGGTGCAAGGCCGCGGCGGTCGCGGCGTCGCCGGCACCAAACTCAAGGACGAGGACTACGTCCAGCACATCATCCACACGACCGCGCACGCCTATCTGTTGTTCTTCTCGAATCGTGGTCGCGTGTATCGCCTCAAGGCCCACGAGATCCCGATGAAGGAGCGCACCGCGCGCGGAACTGCGGTCGTCAACCTCCTCCCGTTGCAACCCGACGAGAAGATCCAGGCGATCATCGATACTCGCGATTACGAGTCGAACAAGTTCCTCTTCTTCTGCACCAAGAACGGTCAAGTGAAGAAGACCAAGTTCACCGAATACGACTCGTCGCTTCGCGCCGGCATCATCGCCATCAACCTCAAGGACGGCGATGAACTCGTTCGCGTCATTCCCACGAATGGCGGCGACGACATCCTCATGGTGTCGAAGGCCGGTCAGGCCATACGATTCGCCGAGGACGAAGTCCGATCCATGGGCCGGGCGGCTGCCGGTGTTCGAGGGATGAAACTCCGTGCCGGCGACGAGGTCGTGTCCTGCGATGTCACCCGCGACGATGCCGCCATCCTGATCGTCACCGACGGCGGCTACGGAAAGCGCACACAGCTCGACAAGTTCAACCGTCAGGGCCGAGGCGGCCAGGGTGTTCGCGGCATCAGGATCAACGAGAAGAAGGGCACCGTCGTGGCCGCCTTCATGGTGGGAATCGACGACGAGATCTTCGTGATCAACAGCGTCGGAACCGTGATCCGCATGGAGGTCCGTGAGATCTCCTCCCAAGGTCGCGACGCCACCGGCGTCAAGGTCATGAATGTTGCTGGCGGCGAGACGGTGGCCTCGGTGGCTCCGGTGCTCGGCTCCGACGACGACTGAGTCAGCCGACTGATTCACCCGGCCCTCGGTGGGCCTGTTCTTCCCCCACAACTGATCCGATTCGATCGGGAGTGCGATGGGAGAACAGCGAGATCCATGCGTCCACATGGAGAACGCGCGTCGACGACGGTGCCGTCGAGACGACGGGCAACTCGTCCCGTTGGTGGCGATCGTGGTGGCGGTGGTGCTGCTCCTCGCCGTCGTCGTGGTCCGCCTCGGACTGCAGCTCGACCGGCGGGCGAGGGCGCAATCGGCCGCTGACGCGGCCGCCCTCGCTGGTGCCAGCGAGGGGGAGGATGCGGCCGGGGTGATCACCGAGGCCAATGGTGCGGTGCTCGAATCGTTCACCGCGCGCGGCGCCGAGGTCGAGGTGGTGGTGCGAATCGACGATGAACGAGCCACGGCCCGAGCCCGGCGTCAGTGGTGACCCTGTCGTCGGCCCGAGGCCGTGATGCGTACACTTCGACGATGACCGTCGACCAGACGCCAGGAGCGACCTTCTCGGTGCCCGCCGGCACCGGGGCCCCTCCACCGCCTCGTCCGGCCCCGAACAGCAGGGCTCGGGCCGTGAAGGCGCGTCAGGTCCAACGAGTCGTGACCCGGCTCGATCCGTGGTCGATGCTGCGGGTCTCCCTGTCGTTCGCGTTCTGCCTCTGGATGATCCTCGTGGTGGCGGGGATCCTGCTCTGGCAGGGCGCCGTCCTGACCGGGAGCATCGGCAAGGTCGAGGACTTCCTCGCACAACTTCTGGCCGAGAGTTCGTTCTCCATCGACGGGCTCAAGGTCTTCGAGGGCGCGGCGGTGGCCGGAATCGTGCTGTTCGTGGCGGGTGCGCTGTTCGCCGTGATCACCAGCGTGCTCTTCAACCTCATCGCCGGAGTGTTCGGGGGCCTGCGGTTCACCGTGGTCGAACTCGAGACGGCCCAGGCGGTGAATGAACCTCGGATCTGAGTCGGTTTTCCCGGCTGCAGGGGGGTCCGGTATGGTGACGCCCCGGCCAGTTCGGGG
>CAYVUO010000257.1:0-1895 GCA_964454715.1 uncultured Bifidobacterium sp.
ATGCCCGTCTCGGCGATGCGCCAGGCCTCGGCACCGAAACCGGTGACGGCGATGGCGAGGAACACACCGAGGATGACGGCGTGCTCGGGCTTGGACTTGATGCGGATGCGATACGGACGCTGCACGTAACGACGCACGATCGCCCACACCACGCCGACGAGGAGGCACAGGCCGGCGAGGTCACCGATGAACGAGTACGCCATGTAGACGTTGCCGTTCAGGAACTTCATCGAATCCGGCAACTGGTGATCGATCTCGAGGATCGTCGTGACACCGAGCAGCACGATGAACGAGAAGTAGATGAGTGAGTGCATGATGCCGGCGGCGGGATCGCGCAGCAGCGTCTGCATGTACACACCGGCACGGAAGTCGGCCACCCGACGCTTGACGTTCTTGGGGGTGGTGCGGCGGTTGTCGGGCTTGCCGCGGTTCCAGTTCTTCACTCGCTGGGAGAACTGCACCGCTCCGTAGACGAGCAGCACCGGCAGCAGCACGTAGAACGCGATCTGCAGCGGCGCGGGGATGCCACCGAACACCTCGCGGGTGACGGGCGAGTCGCCGTGTTGCTGGAACACCGCGCCGGCGATGCCCGACAGGGCGGTCACGGTCGCGAAGGCGACACCGATGAGCAGGACCAGATGTGGCCCCTTGATGCGGTTCCGTTTCGATTCCATACAGCCGGAGACGCTACTCGTCCCGCCTGCGCCACTCGGCCTCCGGTCGATGCCGGAGCGATGGGTCAGCCGTTGGCGGCGTCGAGCTGCACGAGGCGTTCGGCCAGGTCGTGCAGGATGTGCACCGCGAGCCCGGGCACCTCGTCGAGCAGGCCGGCGAGTTCACGCTGACCGATCACGAGCACCTCCATGGCGGTGTCGGCGGTGACGGTGGCGGTGCGCATGCCACCGGTGAGGGGTGCGAGTTCGCCCACGACGTCACCGGAACCGATGGTGGCGACGGTCTCGCCATTGCGGGAGACGGTGGCCGAGCCCTCGACGATCACGAAGCACTCGTGGCCGACGTCGCCCTCGCGCACGAGCGTGCGGCCCTGCTCGATCGAGATCTCGACCGTGGCCGAGGCGACCTGCTGGAGCTGCTTCTTGTCGCACTGGGAGAACAGCGGGACCTGGGACAGATGGGTGAGCCATGCATCGCGTGCCATGTATCTCAGCCTAGGGATCCGAGCGACGCTCTGCTCGGAAAACCGATGATTCGGGTGGAGGGACTCAGCCCGCTTGCTTGGCCACGGCCTCGGCCGCGGCCTTCGCTGCTTCGGCGTCGCCCAGGTAGCGCTCGGTCAGGGGAACCCGGGAGACCGGGAGCATGTCGTCGCCCAGTTCGTAGCGCATGGGCACACCGGTGGGCAGGTTGACCTCGGCGATGTCGGCATCGGAGATCCCGTCGAGGTGCTTGATGAGCGCCCGGAGGCTGTTGCCGTGGGCCACGACGAGCACGGTGTGGCCGGCCCGCAGGTCGGGGACGATCGCGTCGTACCAGTAGGGGAGCATGCGATCGACCACGTCGGCCAGGCATTCGGAGGCCGGCAGGACGTCGGGCGGTAGTGCGGCGTAGCGGTCGTCGAAGCGGGGATGGCGATCGTCGTCGAGCTCGAGGGGCGGGGGCGGGGTGTCGTAGGACCGACGCCATTCGAAGACCTGGTCCTTGCCGTACTTCTCGGTGGTCTGCTTCTTGTCGAGACCCTGCAGGGCGCCGTAGTGACGCTCGTTGAGGCGCCATGAACGGCGCACCGGCACCCAGAGGCGGCCCATGGCATCGAGGGCCAGGTTGGCGGTGCGGATGGCCCGGGTCTGCATGGAGGTGTGCAGCACGGTGGGCGCCACACCGGCCTCGGCCATGGCTGGCCCGGCGGCCGAGGCCTCGGCCCGCCCCTGCTCGGT
>CAYVUO010000258.1:0-1886 GCA_964454715.1 uncultured Bifidobacterium sp.
GTTCGATGCGCGCCGCGCCGCGCCGCTCGGCCTCGCCGACGATGTAGCCGAGATGGATCGACTGCTCGTTGTAGAGCTCGGTGAAGTTGGGTGACACGCCCGACTGCACACCACCCATGAAGAAGCAGTTGGGGAAGCCGCGGCTGACGAGGCCCTGGAAGGTGGCGACCTGCTGACCCCATTTCTCGGAGAGGGTCACGCCGTCGACACCGACGATGTCGTATCCGGCCCGATGCACGTAATCGGTGTTGACCTCGAATCCGGTGCCGAAGATCAGGCAGTCGACCTCGTACTCGACACCGTCGACCACGACACCGTTGGCGGTGATGCGCTCCACGCCGCGACCGCCGGTATCGACGAGGGTGACGTTGGGCCGGTTGAACGTCGGCAGGTAGTCGTCGTTGAAGCAGGGACGTTTGCAGAATTGGCGATACCAGGGCTTGAGCGCCTCGGCCGTCGCGGGGTCGTCGACGAGTTCATCGACGCGGGCGCGGATCTCCTCCATCTTCTCGAAGTCGACGAGTTCCATCTGCGCCGCGATCTCCTCGGGCCCCATGCCGCGCGCGATGAGATCGGCCATGCCGAGGCTGGTGAGCCGTCGGATGATGTCGGTCCAACCGTCGCTCACGAGGTCGACCTCGGCGAACCCGCCCGAGACGAGGATGCCGAAGTTGTCGATGCGTTCCTGCTGCCAACCCGGCTGCAGTGACGCGGCCCATTCGGGGTCGGTCGGACGATTGCCGCGCACGTCGATCGATGACGGCGTGCGCTGGAACACGTAGAGATGCTCGGCCCATCGGCCGAGGTGGGGGATGCACTGGATGGAGGTGGCGCCGGTGCCGATGATGCCGACGCGCTTGTCGGTGAGCTCGGTCAGACCACCGGTCGAATCACCGCCCGTGTACGCGAAGTCCCATCGACTGGTGTGGAACGAGTGGCCCTGGAAGTCCTCGATGCCGTCGATGCCGGGGAGCTTGAGGCAACTGAGCGGACCGATGGCATTGACGACGTAGCGACTGGTCATGTCGTCGCCACGGTCGGTGGTGACGCGCCAGTCGGTGCCGGTCCATTCCATGCGCGCCACTCGCGTGCCGAACAGAGCATCGGTGTAGAGGTCCCACTTGCGAGCGATGGCGCGGGTGTGCTCAAGGATCTCGTCACCATGCGCGTACTTCTCGCTCGGCATGGCACCGATCTGCTCGAGCAGTGGGAGGTAGATGTATGACTCGATGTCGCACTGCACCCCGGGGTAGCGGTTCCAGTACCACGTGCCGCCGACGTCCTGACCGCCCTCGATGATGCGGATGCGCTCGAGCCCCGCTTCGCGCAGACGCACACCGGCCAGCAACCCGCTGAACCCGCCTCCGACGATGACGGCATCGACGTGATCGTGCACGGGAGGGCGCGGATCGTCCGTTGCATTCGGATCGGCCACGAAACGCGCCAGTGCGTCGACCGGTTCCCGATACTGGGCGTTGCCGTCGGCGCGGAGCCTCTTGTCGCGCTCGACGCGGTACTTCGCTCGGAGCGCCTCGGCGTCGATCGCGTTGCTCAACGCGATTCCCACATCGCGATCAGCGAATCGATGGTGACGGTCGAGACCACGGTGCCGTCGAGGTCGACGGTCTCGTAGAGCCGGCCGTCGGTGGTGTGATGGCTGAAGAACACGATCGCACCGTCGGGGCCACCACGCTCGAGATGGGGGTAGGGGTCGCCGGTCGTGAGATGGTGCTGTCCGGTGCCGCGCACCTTGGCCCGGCGCGAACCGTCGGGCAAGAGCTCCTCGAGGTGCTGCTCACCCTCGAGCACGAGCACGGTGGTCGTCGTGATGTGGCGGTGGGCGTTGCAATGCCCGCCCTTGTCGTCGAAGCGGATGACGAGGTCGA
>CAYVUO010000259.1:0-1874 GCA_964454715.1 uncultured Bifidobacterium sp.
GATCCGGCTCAGGCCCGTACCGACGGCGACCACCGCGCTGGAACGGGCGAGGCTGCCGGTCGAACGCGGTGGGTTCGCTTCGGGGCCGGACATCGGGGTCACGTTACCCTTGGCCCCATGACCGAACGTGTTGCCATGGATGAACTCGGCCGCCGGGCCAAGGAGGCGTCCCGTCGTCTCGCCTCGACCTCCACCGCCCAGAAGGACGCAGCCCTGCTCGCCGCTGCGGCACTGCTCGAGGCACGGGCCGACATCATCCTCGCCGCCAATGCGGCCGATGTCGCCCGGGCCGAGGCCGAGGGCGTCAGTTCCACGGTCATCGATCGCCTCCGACTCAGCGAGGCCCGCATCACGTCGATGGCCAACGGCTTGCGTCAGGTGGCGGCGTTGCCCGATCCGGTCGGCGAGGTGCTCGACGGCTGGGTGCGGCCCAACGGTCTCGAGATCCGGCGCGTGCGCGTGCCGCTCGGTGTCATCGCGATCATCTACGAGAACCGGCCCAACGTCACCTCCGACGCGGCCGGTCTCTGTCTCAAGTCGGGCAACGTGGCGTTCCTGCGCGGGTCCTCCGGCGCGATCGACTCGAACATCGCCATCGCCGAGGTGCTGCGTGAAGCGATCGCAGGTGCGGGGCTGCCCATCGATTCCGTCACGCTCGTCACCGACACGAGTCGTGAGGCCGCGGTGGAGTTCATGCAGCAGCGCGCGTACGTCGATTGCCTCATCCCGCGTGGTGGTCCGTCGTTGATCGCATCCATTCGTGAGAACGCGACCGTTCCCTACGTGATCGATGGCGACGGCAACTGCCATGTCTACGTGGACGCCGATGCCGATCTCGACATGGCGCTCGACATCATCATCAACGCGAAGACCCAGCGCCCATCGGTGTGCAATGCCGCTGAGACCCTGTTGGTCCATCGCTCGGTGGCCGAGGCGTTCCTGCCGCGGATCGGCGAGGCGCTCGCCGATGTGGAACTGCGCGCCGACGCACGAGCCAAGGGCCTCCTCGACGGAGCGGTGGATGCCGTCGAGTCCGATTGGGACACCGAGTTCCTCGACCTCGTGCTCTCGGTGGCGGTGGTCGACGACCTCGACGCCGCCATCGACCACATCACGCGCCATAGCTCCGGTCACTCCGAGGCGATCGTCACCCGTTCGCTCGAGGCTGCGGAGCGCTTCACCCGTGAGGTCGACGCTGCAGCCGTCCTCGTCAACGCGTCGACCCGATTCGTCGATGGCGAGGAGTTCGGGTTCGGTGCCGAGATCGGCATCTCGACCCAGAAGCTGCATGCCCGAGGTCCCATGGGACTGCGCGAACTCACCTGCGCCAAGTACGTCGTGTTCGGGTCGGGTCAGACCCGCGGCTGAAGGACCACCGAACGCCGAGCGTCCGCCCCGGGGCCGTTAGGGTGCCGGGATGGACTACCGCTTCGACACCCCTGCCGACGTCCGCACCCGCCTCCGCGGCGTCGACTACCTCTCCGACGAGGCCATCGCTGGCGTCGTCTTCCTCGCCGACCGGCTGGGCAAGCCGATCCTCGTCGAGGGACCTGCCGGTACCGGCAAGACGCAGCTGGCGAAGTCGGTGGCTGAGATCCTCGGCGCCCGCCTCATCCGCCTCCAGTGCTACGAGGGGCTCGACGAGGCCAAGGCGCTGTACGAGTGGAACTACAAGAAGCAGCTGCTGCGCATCCAGGCCACCAAGGCCGACGAGTCGGCGAACTGGTCCGACATCGAGGACGACATCTTCTCCGACGAGTTCCTGCTGACCCGCCCGCTGCTCGAGGCCATCCGTTCCACCGATCCGGTGGTGCTGCTGATCGACGAGGTGGACCGCGTCGAGATCGAGACCGAGGCTCTGCTCCTCGAGATCC
>CAYVUO010000260.1:0-1852 GCA_964454715.1 uncultured Bifidobacterium sp.
TAGAGCGCACCCCTGATAAGGGTGAGGTCGCTGGTTCGACTCCAGCTAGCCCCACGATGAAGATGCTGCGTCGGGCGTTCGTCGCCCTCGGCATGGCGAGCCTCGTGGCGGCAGCGGTGCGCCTGCGTGGTTCGGGAGCGCCGCCTCCGCAGTCCGGTGGCTGGCGTCAGTTGTCCGGACCGGACTTCGACTGACGTGGCCCGCATCGGCATCCTCGGTGTCGGCGCCGTCGGCGCGCGAGTGGCGAGGCAGTTCGTCTCGGTCGACGATCACGAGGTCGTGCTGCGCGACGAGAGTCGCGCCCGCGCCGAACTCGTGGCCGCCAGCCTCGGTTCGCGTGCGTCGATCGACCCGGGACGGCTCGATGCACCGCTCGACGTCGACCTCGTGGTGTTGGCCGGCCCCGGGCGATCCCAGGTCGACGCTGCCCGTGCCATGGTGCGCGCTGGTGTGCATGTGGTCAGCATCAGCGACGACATCGACGACGTGCGCTCGCTGTTGACCCTCGATCACGAGGCTCGTGAGCGCGGCGTCACGGTGGTGCTCGGTGCAGGCTTCGCGCCGGGCCTCAGTTGTGTGCTCGCAGTGCACGCCGCACGGCGATTCGACGAGGTCGACGAGGTGCACATCGCCAAGTCGGGAACGGGTGGGCCGGCCTGTGCCCGCCAGCACCATCGAGCCATCGGCCGCGGCGCCATCGACTGGCGCGACGGCGCCTGGGAGCATCGCCCCGGCGGCTCGGGCCGCGAGCTGTGTTGGTTCCCCGATCCCATCGGTGCTCGTGACTGCTACCGGGCTGCCCTGCCCGATGCATTGTTGCTCGTTCCCGCGTTCGGTTCGGTGGGGCGGGTCACATCACGCGTCTCTGGAACACGGCGGGATCGACTCACCGCGCGACTGCCGATGCTGTGGCCGACCCATCCCGAGGGTGGGCCCGGTGCGGTGAGGGTCGAGGTGCGAGGCCGGGTCGATGGTGTGGGCACCACCGTGGTGTTGGGTGCGGTCGATCGTCCGGCCGTCGCCGCCGGGGCCGTCGTCGCTGTCGCTGCTCGCAGCGTGCTCGACGGATCGGTGCGTCGCAGCGGCGCCGCTGGTCTGGCCGAGCTGGTCGACACGGTGCCGTTCCTGGCCGAACTCGACCGCAGGGGAGTGCGAGCCGCGGTCTTCGAGGGCGCTGCCGGTCAGTGATCCCGGCCCCGGATCGGGCCATTCGTCCCATTCCGCAGGAAATGGGTCGGGGTGACCAGTTCTGGGGACACTGTCCTGCATAGGGTGACGGCCCGCCGGTGGTGGACCGGGGGCGCGGGATCCGGGCGGATCGGGTCGAGGGAGGCCGGATGGCCATGGAGCGGGAGACCCATCGGGAGGATCGACGGGCGAAACCGTCGACGGAGGGCGAGCGGTCACTCGACCGCCTCATCGACGAGGGTTCACCGATGGTCGGTGCGATCGTGCGGGCCATCGCCGCACAGCCCCCTCGTCATGTCGACCGCGGCGAGTTGCATCGCGCCGGCATGCTCGGTCTCGTCGAGGCTGCGCATCGCTACGACCCCGAGCGCGGGGTGCCGTTCTCGGCCTATGCGGCACGGCGAGTGCGCGGCTCGGTGGTCGACGCGCTCCGAGGTGACGACTGGGTGCCGCGCTCCACTCGCGCTGCGGCGCGCCGGCTGGAATCGGTCGAGCACTCGCGGTCCGTCGACGGCGAGCCCTGCGCCGATGCACAGCTGGCGGAAGCACTGGGATGGTCCGAGGTTCGGGTGCGACGCGTGCGTGAGGCGCGCGAGCGCGGTGTGCTCGTGCATCTCGTGTCCGATCAGGGCATCGATCTGCCCATCGACGAGTCGACCGAGGA
>CAYVUO010000261.1:0-1611 GCA_964454715.1 uncultured Bifidobacterium sp.
CCATCTCTCCCCCCTCCCAACGACGCCCCGCGGCTCTGGCGATGCACTTTCACCCCCACCGTTGATGGCGGCTCGTCGAGCCGTCATGTAGCGTCGTCGCCCATGAGAAGCGCCTTCGGTCTTGGCACCTGGTCATCCGTCCCCTCGGCCTCCGGCCCCGGCATGCACTCCGACGAGGCTTCGTCGGCCATCCCTGATCTGGAAGGCCAGGTGTCCCCGAGCCTGCTCAAGACCTTGGAGTCGCTCTCCGAGGGCGCGCGTCGCAACGCGGGGCAGGAGTCGACGGCCCGCACGGACGCCGACGAGACAATCGGCTTCCACGTCACGATCCCGCTGGCGCGCATGGTCACCGGGCAGTGGGGCAAGCCGGGACACTCCAGCCAAGACTCCAACGTCCGCAAGTCCGAGATCCCCACGGTCAAGGAGTGGGCAAACGAGATGCGCGGCCGGTGGCAAGTCCAGACCGTCAAGCGGAGACTGCCGCTGGTGCGCGAGAACCCCGGCGACAGCGTCATGCGGGGGCAGTGGATCAACGAGTCCTTCTGGGATCGCATGAGGACGCTTCGCGAGATGCTCTTGTCGGCGGAGGCTTCCGCCAACAGCATCTACGACAACAAGCAGAAGCAGAAGAGCACCCCGGTGAAGCGCGGCTGGGTGATCGCCCTTCAGCAGTGCCGCGCCGACGTCGAGTGGGTGCTTGAGCAGGAGGGCGCGGCCGAGGCCGGAGAAGCGCGTGTCGTCCAGCGCAACGCCGCGGGCGACGTCGTCACCGTGATGGGCCTCAACGCCTCGAAGAACATCGCCCCGATGCCCGAGGCGCCCTCGCGCCGCGGTCGGTCGAACCCTGACATCGAGCCGGTGCCGGAGAGCCAGCGTAGGCCCTGGGGCGTAGTCGCCGCGAAGGGCAACATGAAGCTCCCCTTCGCCTCGTACTCGACCCTGCCGATGGCATCCTGCCCCGGCGCGGGCACCTGCGCGACGAACCTCGTGAATGGCGAGAAGAAGGGCTACTGCTACAGCTTCACGTCGTGGCGCTACCCCGACGCCTTCGCGCGGCAGTTCCGCAACTGCCTCGCGGAGTTCACCGACCGGGAGTTCGCCATCTCTGCGGGCGGCGGCCACGGCAGCGTCACGCTCGACGCGCGCCGCCCCGAGTTCGCGATCCGCGGCCAGCGGGCGCGCACCTGGCACACGCTCGTCCGCCAGATCGTAACGCGCGACCTCTCGCGGGCCGTCAGCGAGGGCCGCCCGGCCTTCATGCGCCTCTACGTCGATGGCGACATCAACTCCGAGGACAACGTGCTGGAGTGGATGAAGGTCTGCGCGGAGCTCCAGGCCACGCGCACGGCCACGCACCCCGGCATTCAGGTGTACGGCTACTCGAAGGTCTGGGATGCCTTCCTTCAGGCCGATGCGCGCCAGATGTCGTGGGGATCGGCGGTGAAGTGGGAGCTCTCCGGCCTTCGCGGCGGCGGGATGCACTGGCCCGAGAACTACACGCTCAACATGAGCGCCGACTCGGTGTGGAACGACGAGAACACGCAGTCCACCTCGGCCATGCGGCAGGTGACCCTCGCGATGGCGCAGTTGCCCATCGCGCGCGGCTACTTC
>CAYVUO010000261.1:1621-1845 GCA_964454715.1 uncultured Bifidobacterium sp.
GGCCATCCCCGCGCTCGCCGAGCAGGTGAAGGACGGCAAGGTCGTGGACATCAAGGTGCCTCCCGCGAGCGAGGTGCCGTTCCCCTTCAACGAGTCGCGCATCAAGGCCATCGTGCTGATGAACGTGACGATGACGCCCGTCGCCGGAGACACGCACGAGTCGATCAAAAAGCGCTACGAGAAGCTCGCTGCGGACCACAACCTCAACGACTTCGTGCCGAAGA
>CAYVUO010000262.1:0-1836 GCA_964454715.1 uncultured Bifidobacterium sp.
TCGATCGTCGAGCACCTGGGCCAGTCCCGCTGCCAGGGTCATCAGGGTCTTGCCCGTTCCCGCACCACCGCGCACGGCGACGCGTCGGTTCTCCATGAGCGAGATGAGGGAGGAGATCTGTGCATCGCAGTAGTCGTCGAGCCGTTGACGCGTGAGTTCGGCCCGTGAGTCGGGGTCCCACTTGAAGTCGAGATCGGGACGTAGGAGCTTCACGATCCCCTCGACCTGCTCGTCGTTCAGCGATCCGATGTAGGCCCGTTTGCGATTGAGGTCACCGATGCGAAGGACGGCCTCATTGATGTCATCGAGATCGGGGGCGAGAAGCATCATGTCCCGCTCGAGATCGATCGGGATCGAGCCTGCGATGTCGGCGGTGTTGGGGAAGGCCAGCCCGAAGGCGACATTGAGATGTTCGAGCCCCTCGACGTGCCGTCGAATGCGTCGGGCCAATGAGTGCGAGTTGTTGCGCGCCTGTTCGATCGGCTGTGGGTTGAGCGGCGTTCCCTCCTGTCCACACCACTGACCCTCCTTGATGCGGAGCTTGTGACCCTTCACCTCGATCAGCATCACGCCCCAGTCACGATGCACCAGCACGATGTCTGCCTGGCGATCTGCTGCATCATCTCGGATGCCGACATCCGGAAGCACGAGCCACGAGTCGTAGAGACCGTCGACGAGCGCCCGGACGACATCGCGCTCAGCATCGTTCTTGAGTTGTTCCATCCGGAACTCCTCAGGGATCAACAGCCCCATTCCGCCTCCTCGACGCTCGGATCCGCTGGTTCGCACTCTCCCACATGGGTGCCACGACCAATGGCGAGCGAAGACTGCAGTCCCTTCCAGACCCAGGCATCACCAGAGATGGGTCGACTTGCAATGGAGGGCACCTTCCGTGCGTTCACCCGTCGCCCACGTGCCCAGCACCATCGGACCCGCCCCATGACCTACACGACCCTCGCCTCCATGATCGACGACCGCCTAGCGTGGTTCGCCCAGGTGCTCTGCATCGACTACGAAAACGCCCGAACCGTATGGCACAAGGGGTTCGAAACGACCCGCTTCCCCCAGTTCGAGGTCCATTCCGTTCTGGCTGCCATCGCCATGCTCTCGCCGTTCGACGTTGCCTGCTTCGACGCCACCGGCACCCACGAGCGCCTTCCCGCCGGCAGCACCCATGTGGCCACGGCCCACAACTCCACGATGAAGTGCCCCGTGATCGGCGAGTACTGCGCCATCGAGACGGCCGACGGCGAGCGGGTCATCGTCATGGCGATCGAAGCCAATGGCGAGGTCGACGTACTCGTCTTCGCCACCGTCGACCACACCAAGGACCGCATGGTCGAGCAGTTGAAGGCCCTCGTCACCGGCGCCGCCTCGTGCTGGCGGGGCAAGCGCCTGCTGTTCACCGGGTCGGAGGTGTCGCTGTATCGGCACATGCCGCCGGTGCGCACCACCGACATCGCCATCGACGCCGACGTCGCAGACGAACTGCGGCGCAATCTGATCGTTCCCATCACCCGCTATGGCACCGACGAACGCCTGGCCGATCGCCGCGGCGTGCTCGTGCACGGACGCCCCGGCACCGGCAAGAGCCGCGCCCTCGAATGGGTGCAGGGCGAAGTCGCCGACCACGCCACCGTGATCCTCACCACTCCGGTGATGCTCGGGCGCGCCCACTGCCTCACCGACCTATTCGCCATGGCTGCCTCTGCCGCCCCGTGCCTCGTGGTGCTCGAGGATCTCGACATCGCCTTCACCGGCCGCGAATCGAGCGGCTACGCATCCGATGCCATGGGCGAGCTCGTGTCGTTCCTCGACGGCCCCGATCGTCGTCTT
>CAYVUO010000263.1:0-1823 GCA_964454715.1 uncultured Bifidobacterium sp.
CGGAACCGATGATCGGCTTGATGCCGTTGTCACGGGCGGCCCGGTAGAAGTCGAGGACCCCGTACATGTTGCCGTGGTCGGTGATGCCGATGGCCGGTTGTCCGTCGGTGGCCGCAGCAGCCACCACGTCGCCGACGCGGGCCGCTCCGTCGAGCATCGAGAACTCGGTGTGCAGATGGAGATGGGTGAACGAATCGGGCACCCGCCTCACTCCTCCTCGGTGCGGATGGGGATTCACATCACTGTGAGTCCCGGTGCGAATGGGGAATCACATGGGTGTGATTCCGCGCCGGGGCGACGGTACCACCGACCCGGCCCGGTCGCACCGGGCATCCCCGGCGCCACGGGGACCCAGCCATAGCCTCTCCCCCACGACCGAGGGCGATCCCCCCGGCGCATCGAAAGGGGGCGGCATGACCGCTGACGACCGTTCAACCATGGACCTACTGCGCGGCTCGCGCATCACGGCCTACAGCATCGGACTGGTGACCCTGGCCGCAGGCATCGCCCTGCTGGCCTGGCCCGGACGCTCCGTGATCGTCGTGGCCCGCGTGCTCGGCATCCTGTTCATCGTCGCCGGCTTCGGACAGTCGGCCGAGGCCGTGACCACCCATCGTCGTGGCAGCTACTGGGGCCTGCTGCTGCTACGCGGCGTCATCAACCTCGGCATCGGCGTGGCGCTGCTCTTCGTGCCCGAGAAGTCGACCAATGTGATCGTGTGGCTGATCGGCCTCGACTTCCTGATCACCGGCGCGCTGGCACTCATCGTGTCGTTCATGCTCCCGAAGGACATGGGACGCGGAACGCTCATCGTCCAGGCCCTCATCTCAGCCGGCCTCGGCATCGCCATCTTCGCCATCGGCGCCGATGACGTGAAGACCATCGCCGCCGTCGTCATCGGCATCGTGCTGGCGCTGCTGGGACTGCTCTTCCTGTGGTCGGGCTACCAGCTCACCAAGGCCCGGGCCACGATCGTCCGGGGCTGATCGCCGGGCACCGAGTCAGAGGTAGGTGCCCGGGCGCTGGTCGCCCGGCACCTCACCCATCGGGCCCCGTCCGGCTCCCGGAGGCAGTTGGCCCCGCATGTTCTCGAGTTGCTGACGGGCCGCCATCTGCTGCGCGAACAGCGTGGCCTGGATGCCGTGGAACAGCCCTTCCAGCCATCCCACCAACTGGGCCTGAGCGACGCGCAGTTCGATCTCGGTCGGTGTGCCCTCATCGGCGAAGGGGAAGGCCAGCCGTTGCAGCTCATCGCGCAGATCGGGTGACAACGCCGAGCCGAGTTCCTCGATCGACGTGTCGTAGATGGCGCGCAACCTCTGACGTGACGGTTCGTCGAGTTCGGTCGAACGCACCTCGTCGAGCAACTGCTTGATCATCGAGCCGACGCGCATCACCTTGGCCGGCTCCGACACGAACTCGTGCTCGGTGTCGTCGGTCTCGGCCGTGGGTGTCATCAACTCGGCACCTTCGAGCTTCTCGTCCATCGCCAGAGCATTGCACCGTCGACGCCCGAGAGCGACGTCGGCGACTCAGACGACCAGATGCAGCAGTGGCACGTACATCTCGTCGGCCGTCAGCGAGCCGTGACGGGCCCGCAGTGCGTACGGTCCCGAATCGGCGGGATCGTCGAACGACACGGCATCACGGGCCAACAGCGCGACGTCGCCGAGCATCGCCCGCGTGCCATCGGTGACCTCACCGAACCACCCGGCGTCGATCACCTCGTCGACGGTGCGCACCCACGCCACATCGCTGTAGCGCTCTGCGGCCTCCCGGAGTTGACGGGCATGGCCCGGACGAGCGTGGAGCCAACGGAAGCG
>CAYVUO010000264.1:0-1815 GCA_964454715.1 uncultured Bifidobacterium sp.
TGACCTCCTCGCGCACGATGGCATCGGCGTGCTGCAGGGTCGCCACCTTGTCGGGTGTGACCTCGCCGATGATGCGCACACCGAGGCCGGGGCCCGGGAACGGCTGACGCCACACGATCTCGTCGGGAAGACCGAGTTCGCTACCGACCTTGCGCACCTCGTCCTTGAACAACGCCCGCAGCGGTTCGACCAGTTCGAAGTCCATGTCGTCGGGTAGGCCACCGACGTTGTGATGACTCTTGATCTTCGCCGCATCCTTGGTGCCCGACTCGATGACATCGGGATAGAGCGTGCCCTGCACGAGGAATCGCGCATCCTCGATGCCGCCCTTGGCGTCCTCGAACACGCGGATGAACAACTCGCCGATGGCCTTGCGCTTGGCCTCGGGTTCGGTGATGCCGGCGAGACGTTCGAAGAAGCGATCGCCAGCGCGCACATGGATGAGTTCGATGCCCTGATGGCGACGGAAGGTCTCGACCACCTGCTCGCCCTCACCGAGGCGCATGAGCCCGGTATCGACGAACACGCACGTGAGCTGCGAGCCGATCGCCTTGTGCACGAGCGCCGCAGCCACAGCGGAGTCAACACCGCCGGACAGACCACAGATGGCACGACCATCGCCGACCTGGGCCCGGATCAACTCGACCTGGGTGTCGATGATCGACGACATCGTCCATGAGGGCGACAGACCGCAACCGTCGTAGAGGAAGTGCTCGAGCAGTTCCTGGCCGTGCGGGGTGTGCACCACCTCGGGATGGAACTGCACACCCCAGCGCTTGTTGGTGACGTCCTCGTAGGCCGCGGCCGGCGTATCGGGTGTCGATGCGGTGACCACCGCACCCTGCGGTGCGCGGGTGATGGTGTCGAAGTGACTCATCCACACCGGTTGCGTCGTGGGTTGTGCGGCGGAGAACAGTGTGCGCTGCTCGCTCACGGTGAGTTCGGTGCGGCCGTATTCACCGCGACCGGTGCGAGATACCTCGCCGCCGAGATCACGGGCCAACAACTGCGCGCCGTAACAGATGCCGAGGATCGGAACGCCGAGTTCGTACACCGCGGGATCGATCGACGGCGCACCATCGACATGCACCGAAGCAGGACCGCCCGAGAAGATGATGCCGGCCGGGTTCTTCGCCGCGATCTCGGCCGCGGTGAGGTCGTGGCCGATGATCTCGGAGTACACGTGCGCCTCGCGCACCCGTCGGGCGATGAGCTGCGCGTACTGCGCGCCGAAGTCGACGACGAGGACGGCGGACGGCGTGTCGGTCATCGTGAACCGATCAGTGGCCCATGCCCACGCCCTGCGCCTTCTGCAGGACCTTGCCCTCGGTCTGCAGCGCAGGGGCGACCATGACCTCGGCCTTCTGGAACTCCTTCACCGTCTGATATCCACACGTGGCCATCGAGGTGCGCAGAGCGCCGAAGAGGTTCATGCGTCCGTCGTTCTCGTTGGCCGGGCCCACGAGGATCTCCTTCAACGTGCCGCGCGTCGTGGTCTTCACACGCGCACCACGCGGCAACGTGGGATGGAAGGTGGCCATGCCCCAGTGGTAGCCACGGCCGGGGGCCTCGCTCGCGGCGGCGAGCGGTGAACCGATCATCACGGCGTCGGCACCGCACACGATGGCCTTGGCCACGTCGCCACCGGTGCCCATGCCACCGTCGGCGATGACGTGCACGTACACACCCGTCTCGTCGAGATGACGCATGCGCGCCGCGCGCACATCGGCGATGGCGGTGGCCTGCGGAACACCGAGACCGAGCACCCCCCGCGCGGGGCGGGCATGGCGGGGGCCGCCGCCGACGAGCCCACCG
>CAYVUO010000265.1:0-1797 GCA_964454715.1 uncultured Bifidobacterium sp.
TCTGCTTCTCGAGCAGCTTGCGCTTGCGGCTGATGTCACCGCCGTAGCACTTGGCCAGCACGTCCTTGCGCTTGGCCTTCACCGTCTCACGGGCGATGATGCGACCACCGATCGCGGCCTGGATCGGCACATCGAACAGCTGCCTCGGAATGAGCTCGCGCAACTTCTCGGTCATGCGCAGTCCATAGCCGTACGACTTGTCCTTGTGCACGCTCATCGAGAACGCGTCGACCGGCACCGAGTTGAGCAGGATGTCGACCTTCACGAGGTTCGATACGCGATACCCCGCGGGCTCGTAGTCGAGGCTGGCGTAGCCCTGGGTACGGCTCTTCATCTGATCGAAGAAGTCGGTCACCACCTCGGCCAGAGGCACCTCGTAGACGAGCTCCATGCGCTCGGGCGAGAGGTACTCGAGCTTCACCATCTCGCCGCGTCGCTGCTGACACAGCTCCATCAGCGTGCCCGTGTAGTCGGTGGGCGTGAGGATCGTGGCGCGCAGGAACGGTTCCTCGATGCGTTCGATCTCGCCACCAGGGGGCAACTCGCTCGGATTGTCGATGGTGAACTGCGTGCCGCCGAGGCGATGCACGATGTACTGCACCGACGGTGCCGTGGCGATGAGCGAGAGGTTGAACTCGCGCTCCAGACGCTCGCGGATGATCTCCATGTGCAACAGACCCAGGAATCCGCAACGGAATCCGAAGCCGAGTGCGCCCGAACTCTCGGGCTGGAACGTGTAGCTCGAGTCGTTGAGGCGCAACTTCTCCAACGCCTCTCGCAATGCCGGGAACTCGTCACCGTCGACGGGATACAGGCCGCAGAACACCATGGGCTTGGGTTCCTTGTAGCCCTCGAGCGCAGGCGCAGGGTTGGCGTTGAGCGTGACGGTCTCACCGGAGCGCGCCTCACCTACATCCTTGATGCCCGCGATGAGATAGCCCACCTCACCCGCCGACAACGACGCCACCGGCGTGGGATCGGGACGTCGCACCCCGACCTCATCGGCATCATGCACGGCACCCGCCTGCACGAAGCGAAGACGGGAACCCGTAGACATCGTGCCGTTGACGACACGGATCGACGACACCACGCCGCGGTACTGATCGAAGTGGGAATCGAAGATGAGTCCCTGCAACGGAGCGTCGGGGTCGCCCACTGGGGCGGGGATGCGCTCGATGACGGCATCGAGCAGTTCGGCGACACCCTCGCCGGTCTTGGCGCTCACCCGCAGGATCTCGTCGGCGGGGATGCCCAACACCTTCTCGATCTCGGCGGCGTAGCGATCGGGGTCGGCGGCGGGAAGATCGATCTTGTTGAGCGCAGCGACGATCTCGAGATCGTGTTCGAGCGCGAGGTAGCAGTTCGCGAGCGTCTGGGCCTCGATGCCCTGAGCGGCGTCGACGAGCAGGATCGCCCCCTCGCACGCGGCGAGCGAGCGGCTCACCTCGTAGCCGAAGTCGACGTGGCCGGGGGTGTCGATGAGGTGCACGACATGGTCGCGGTAGTCGAGCCGGGCGGCCTGGAGCTTGATCGTGATGCCCCGCTCACGCTCGATGTCCATCGAGTCGAGGGACTGGGCCCGCATCTCCTTGGGGGTCGGGGGACGTCAGAGCCTAGACGGGGCCACCCTCGGACCCCCTGCTCCCCCGACGAGGAGCCCCGGATGGCGATGGGCCCAAGCGCCCGTTGGGAGTGGGGTGGGCCCCACCGCTATGCTCTTGCCTCCATGCCGACGGGCCGAAGGGCCCGCCGAGACTGAAGGATCCCCCTGTGGCCAACATCAAGAGCCAAATCAAG
>CAYVUO010000266.1:0-1796 GCA_964454715.1 uncultured Bifidobacterium sp.
GCGACCGCCTGAAAAGCGGTAGGTCACCGGATCGACGCCGGTCCCGACCACACGACGAGGGCCCGGGCTACTGCCCGGGCCCTTCGTGTTGCACGCGTGCTCAGCGTGCCGGTTGCGCCGCGAGGAACGACCAGATCGCGCGGCTCGCATCGAACCCCGCATAGGGCGTGCCGACGAGGTTCGCCGCGCCAGCCGCAGCGCCGGGATGACCCATCCACGCATGCGATGCACCCTCGACGGTGACGAAGCGCACGGTTCGCTGCTCGGCGCAATCGGACCAGGTTCGCGAGGTGACGTCGGGATTGGAGGGATCGGGTGCCTCCGTCGGACCGCTCGCACAGCGATCGTTGGATGCGAACGCGATCGGTGCCTCGCGCGGAGAGGGGAACACGACACCCGAGATGCCGGCACCCCTTCCCCCATCGATCGGGATGTTCGTGTCGGCCATGCCGTGCAGGTGGAACACACTCACCGGCCGGGCGGGCTGACATGGCACGCCGATCACACCTGACTGCACACCGATGGCCGAGATGCGATCGCCCATCTCGCAGGCCAGCCGGTAGGAGAGGATGGCGCCGTTCGAGTGACCGGTGGCGAACACTCGAGCGGGATCGATGGGACGCGTGCGCTCGAGTTGATCCAGCAGGAGCCGGATGAACCCGACGTCATCGACATCTCGGTCGGCTGCCGCGCCGCAGCACACGCCGCCGTTCCACGTCAGCAATGTCGTGCTCTCGGCGCGCGCATTCGTGCCATCGGGATAGACGACGAGGAAGTGGTTCGACTCGGCCAGCCCGTCGAATCCACTGTTCGACTCGAACTGCGCGCCCCAACCCGTGCCGCCATGGAGCGCGATGAGGAGTGGGACCCTCTCCCCCGCCGGCAGCGACGACGGCACATACAGCCGATAACGACGCGTGAGCCCGTCAGGCGTGCGAAGTGTGCCCTCCATGACCGTGCCGATCGGGTCGACCGCGGGGCGCGAATTCACATAGGGCTCGTAGACCGCAGGAACGGTCGTGGCGGTCGTTGATGGAGAGGACGACGAGCCCGACGTCGAGCACGCGACCAGCGTGAGGGTGAGCACTGCGAAGAGGACGCTCCCGACAGCGCCGACGCGAGTCACCGCGCGAAGGCCGCCTTGAGGGCTGCCGCCACCTGGTCCTGGGCCTGCGACGCGACGTCGAGGCCGGCATCCATCGAGAAGAAGCCGTGGAACATGCCCTCGTACTCGACATGGTCGACGTCGACCCCGGCCTCGCTCAGCTTCACGGCGTACGCGTTGCCCTGATCGCGCAGCGGATCGAACCCGGCGGTCACCACGACGGCGGGTGGTGCACCGGCGAGGTCGGAGAGGATCGGCGAATAGCGCGGATCGTTCACATCGACCTCGCTCACCGTGTAGTGCTCGTGGAAGAAGTCCATCGCGCTTCGAGTGAGCAGATAGCCCTCGGCGTTCTCGGTCATCGACGGGCGATCGCATGATCCATCGGTGACGGGATAGATGAGCGCCTGCTGCACGATCTCGACGTGCTCGTGATCGCGCGAGATGTTGGAGACCACGGCGGCGAGATTGCCACCGGCGCTGTCACCAGCGACGGCGAGACGCGAGGCATCGACACCGAGTTCGTCGGCATGCGTGGCGACCCATTCGGTGGCGGCCCACGCGTCATCGACGGCTGCCGGGAACTTCGCCTCGGGGGCGAGGCGGTAGTCGACGGCGACGACGACGCACTCGGCCTTCGATGCGATCGTGCGACAGCAGTGATCGTGCGATTCGAGATCACCGATCACCC
>CAYVUO010000267.1:0-1792 GCA_964454715.1 uncultured Bifidobacterium sp.
GGACTTCGTGCCATTGATCTTCCACGAGCCACCGTCGTTGGTCGCGGTCGCTTCGATCCCGGATTCGTCCCAACGGCCATTCGGTTCGGTGAATGCGAGCGTGGCGATGGTCTCGCCAGAGGCGATTCCCGGAAGGATCGCCGCCTTCGCTGCGTCGTCACCAGACTGCATCACGGTGTTGGCGGCGAGCACCACCGATGAGAAGTACGGCGCGCACAGCAGGGCACGGCCCATCTCCTCCAGCACGACGATGAGTTCGACATAGCCATAGCCCTGACCACCGAACTCCTCGGGAATGGTGAGACTCTGCAGACCGAGCTGTTCGGCCATCTGCGCCCACACGTCCGGGTCATAGCCGCGCTCGGTCTCCATCTGCTCCCGCACATCGGCCTCGGAGGACTTGGCCTCGAGGAACTGGCGGACGATGTT
This sequence comes from uncultured Bifidobacterium sp., assembly GCA_964454715.1. GTDB lineage: Bacteria > Actinomycetota > Acidimicrobiia > Acidimicrobiales > Acidimicrobilacustridaceae > Acidimicrobilacustris. The sequence continues at coordinate 430 of CAYVUO010000267.1, forward strand.
TCGAAGTTCTTCCTGCTCCTCGGAGAAGGCGAAGTTCATGGTGTGGCCTCCGGTCGCGGCGAGGGTCGGTCCCCCGACGGTTCAGATCGTGCGGCGACTGCCGCAAGGGGTAGTTCTAGCCCACCCGGTGCCGACGCGACACATCTGGACGAACGGTGATGACGGCTCAAGGAACGAGGATGGCCTTACCCGCCACTCGGCGTTCCTCGAGGTCGATCAGCGCCCTCGACGCCTCGGCCAGCGGATAGGCCACCGGCTCGACCGGTGAGAGCCGACCCTCGGCGATCTCGGCGAGCACCTCGACGACCATCTCGTCGTTCCGGGCGCCGTTGCGCAGTGCCCAACCGCCCCAGTCCACGCCGATCACCCGGCGATTGCGCAGCAGGATCTGATTGGCCGGCAGTTGAGGGATACCGGCCACGAAGCCGATGACGAGGTACGCCCCGTCATCGCCGAGTGCACGCAGACACGTCGTACCCAGAGTTCCGCCGATCGGGTCGTACAGGACGTCGACCGATCCCCCACCCAACTCCTTGGCCCGTTCCTTGACATCTTCGGTCGTGGAGTCGATGACCGCCTCGGCTCCGCGCGACCGCGCGAGTTCGCGCTTCTCCTCGGTCGACGCGACCCCGATGACCCGCAGCCCGAGCGTCGAGGCGATATCCACCGCAGCGAGACCCACACCACCCCCGGCACCGAGAACGAGGATGCTCTGTCCGGCCCTGACCGCTGCACGCTCACGAAGTGCGAACCAACCTGTGAGATAGCTCTGCATGAATGTGGCCGCCTGGCCATCGGTGACGGCCTCGGGCAACACCATGGTGCGGCCCGAGGCAACGACGACCTCACTCACGTACCCGCCGAGCCCCACGTTGACGAACACGCGGTCGCCCTCGGACCGATCGGCGACATCGGCACCGGTCTCGACGATGCGCCCGACGACCTCCATGCCCGGCACGAACGGCACCGGCGGTTTGATCTGGTACTTGCCCTGGACGAAGAGTCCATCGACGTAGTTGACACCACAGGCCGTGACGGCGACCCGAACGTCACCCGCCCCGAGCGGGGTGGCCTCCCGCTCGACCAGTCGCAGATCGGACACGGGGCCGAAGTTCTCGCACACGATCGCTCTCATGCCGGAACGGTACCGCGACCCCGCCCGCGTCCTGCGAGACTTGTGCCATGACGCTTCTGCTGGCCGACACCGGCTACGAGGTCCACGCCGTGGTCGTGGGACCCATGGACAACAACGTGTTCGTCATCCGCTGCACCGAGACCGGTGACGGCGTCCTCATCGATGCGGCCAACGAACACGAACGACCCCTCGAGCCGTGCGCGCCGCGCGGCGGGCGCAGGGTGATCG
>CAYVUO010000268.1:0-1038 GCA_964454715.1 uncultured Bifidobacterium sp.
AGCTCACCGAGCGTCGTCTCGGCAAGAACAAGGTGGGTACGACCAAGCGCGGCATCGGTCCCGCGTACGCCGACAAGGCGGCGCGAGTCGGCCTGCGCGTGCAGGACCTCCTCGATCCCAAGATCTTCCGCGAGAAGCTCGACGGTGTGCTCAAGGAGAAGAACGCCGTCTTCGCCAAGGTCTACAACCAGTTGCCCATCGAGGCTGCTGCGATCGCCGAGCAGTACCTCGACGTGTGCGCACCGCGACTCGCCCCGATGATCGGTGACTCGGTCAACGCGGTGCACGACGCACTCGAAGCGGGCCAGGGCGTGCTGCTCGAGGGCGCACAGGCCACCTTCCTCGATCTCGATCACGGCACCTACCCGTTCGTGACGTCGTCCAACCCCGTCGCCGGTGGCGCGTGCACCGGTGCCGGCATCGGCCCCCGCTACATCGATCGCGTGATCGGTGTGGCCAAGGCCTACGTCACCCGCGTCGGATCCGGTCCGTTCCCCACCGAACTGCTCGACGAGCAGGGTGACCGTCTCGTCGAGATCGGTCGTGAGTTCGGCACCAACACCGGTCGCCGTCGTCGCACCGGCTGGTTCGACGCGGTGATGCTGCGTCATGCCGTGCGCCTCAACTCGCTGAGCGAGGTCGCGCTCACCAAGCTCGACGTGTTCGACACCTTCGACACCATCAAGGTGTGCACCTCCTACGAGGTCGACGGCGAGATCGTCACGCATCTCCCGTATCACCAGTCGGTGCTGCACAAGGCCAAGCCCGTCTACGCCGAGTTCCCCGGTTGGAAGTGCGACATCTCCGACGTGAAGACCCGCGACGGACTTCCGCCCGAAGCTCGCGCGTACGTCGAGTTCCTCGCCGAGCAGATCGGTGTGCCGATCGGTCTCGTCGGTGTCGGCCCCGGCCGCGACCAGTACCTGCGATTCGACACGTGATCGGGTGCATGCGATGAAGGTGTGCGTCGTCGGATCAGGTGGCCGCGAGCACGCCCTCGCAACCGTGCTCGGGCGTCACCACGAGGTCGTCGTCACG
>CAYVUO010000268.1:1048-1783 GCA_964454715.1 uncultured Bifidobacterium sp.
TCCCCGGGTCGGTGGCCGATCCCGCCACTGCGATCGATGCCGACCTGTACGTCATCGGGCCCGAGGCGCCACTCGTCGCCGGTCTGGCCGACGAACTGCGCGCTGCCGGTCGGCGCGTCTTCGGCCCCGGTGCCGACGGTGCGCGTCTCGAGGGTTCGAAGGCCTGGATGAAGGACGTGCTCGTCTCGGCCGGTGTGTCCACGGCGCGTCACGGCACCTTCACCGAGACCGATGCGGCGTTCGCCTTCCTCGACACGCTCGATGGCCTCTACGTCGTGAAGACCGACGGTCTCGCCGCGGGTAAGGGCGTCGTCGTCACCACGTCGATCGATGAAGCGCGCGGCGCGGTGCGCGAGTACCTCTCGGGTGCCGCCTTCGGTGATGCAGGTCGCACGCTCGTGATCGAGGAGGGGCTCACCGGCCCCGAGTTGTCGATCCTCGCCGTGTGCGATGGCACGCGTGCCGTGGCGCTGGCGCCGGCGCAGGACTTCAAGCGCATCGGCGATGGCGACACCGGTCCCAACACCGGCGGCATGGGCGCATACTCACCGGTGCCCGTGGCCACCGATGACGTCGTCGCCGGCGTGATGCGCGATGCGGTCGAGCCCACACTCGCCCATCTGCGTTCGATCGGCATCGACTACCGCGGCGTGCTCTACGCCGGTCTCATGCTGACGCCGACCGGCCCGAAGATGCTCGAGTACAACGTTCGCTTCGGTGATCCCGAGACGCCGG
>CAYVUO010000269.1:0-1343 GCA_964454715.1 uncultured Bifidobacterium sp.
TTCGACGCGCCTTTGCCGGCCTTACCGGACTTGGGCTTGGCCTCGCTGACCTTGGCTTCCGGGGCGGCCTTGGTGGCCGGCGTCGATTTGGCTGTCGGCGTCGCGCTCTTGGCGACGGGCGTCGAGCCTTTGGGGGCGGGCGCAGCAGCCTTGGCGGGCGCAGCAGCCTTGGCGGGCGGCACGGCCTTGGCCGGCGGCGCAGCCTTGGTCGGCGGCGCAGCCTTGGTCGGTGCTTTACCGACGGGGGCTGCCTTGGCAGCGGCCTTCGGCGCCGTCACCGGCTTGGCCGAGGACTTCGGTGCAGGCTTGGCGACGGTCTTCGGCGCGGGTTTGACGACCGGTTTGGCCGCAGCCGGACGCGCAGGTTTCTTGCCAGGGGAAGCCTTGGATTTCTTGGTCATTTGGGTGCCTGCCGGGACGAAACCCGGGCGGTGGAAGCGAACCCGCAACTATACGGGAAACAGCGGTTTTTAGCCAGAATAATGCCCGGGGAAACGTAGCGATCAGGCTCGGCCCGGGCCCCGCGTTCGACCCGACATCAGTTGCTGCAGTTCCGTCCGTTCGGCAGCGGACAAACCGGATGATTTTTCCCGCTCCAGCAGGGCATCGAGGCGTCGGAGTCGCTGCTCGTCGCGCATACGGGCCAAGGCATTGCGAACCTCCTGAAGCGCAGCCTCGTCGGTCGGGATCAGCGACTCGGCGACGGCCAGACGCGAGAGCCTTTCGGCCTCTGGACGCTCGCGCCAGCGCTCGAGCAGTTGGCCGGTGTTGGCGCACGGACGCCCGCGCAGGTCGTTGACGAGCTCGCGCAGGATCTCCGCGCCGGGTTCATCGAGGCTCGAGAGGATCTCGAGATCCGCGTCGGCCAGACGCGCGCCGACCTTCGGGTGGTGGACGAGCGCAAGGACGACCTGGCGCATGAGGCCGCCACGCCCCGAGGTTCGCGCGGCCCCGGAGGAGCGGGGGGCGTCTCGATCCGTGCCGACCCGGGCGCCAAACCTTTGGCCTTCGCTCGGCACAGTAGCGTCGCCCGACCACAGCTCCCGTAGCCGGTTGGCCGGTAGCCGAATGGCCTCCGCCAGCCGCTCGACGAGCAACTCGCGGAATACCCCCTCAGGCACCTTGGCCACCAGGGGTCGCGCGGTTTCGGCGAAGCGCGCCCGGCCGTCGGCATGCGCGAGATCCACCTGCGAGGAAAGCTCTTGAACGAGGTACTCCGATAGCGGCATCGCCTGATCGAGCCGGGCTTCGAACGCTTCGCGACCTTCTTCGCCGACCAGCGTGTCCGGATCGTGGCCCTCGGGCAGGAACAAGAACTTCAGCTGCCGGCCCTCGCGTACCTC
>CAYVUO010000269.1:1353-1726 GCA_964454715.1 uncultured Bifidobacterium sp.
CGCGCGATCGCCGTCGAAGGCGAAGACGACCTCGCTGACGAGTCTGAAGAGGCGCTTGAGATGCTCGGGCGTGGTGGCCGTGCCGAGCGTGGCGACGGCGTAGTGGATCCCTGCCTGGTGCAATCGAACGACGTCCATGTACCCCTCGACCACCATCAGTCGGTGCAGGGGCGCGCGGGTCTGGCGGGCCTCGTAGAGACCATACAGTTCTCGGCCCTTGTGAAAGAGCACGGTCTCCGGCGAGTTGAGGTACTTCGGTTCGCCTTGGTCGATGATGCGACCGCCGAAGGCGATCACTCGGCCGCGGGCATCGCGGATCGGAAACATGATGCGATCGCGGAAACGATCGTAGTGACGGTCGCCCTCCCGGCCA
>CAYVUO010000270.1:0-1723 GCA_964454715.1 uncultured Bifidobacterium sp.
GCGACGACCATGTGGAACGAGTTGGTGCCGATGTCGATGGCGGCGATCGGGCGCGTCATCGCTGCCCCGAAGCGATCTCGATGCGCTGCGCCGCGGCCATCACGAGTTCACCGTATCGGCGTCCCGGCGTGCGGGTTGTGCGTTCGATGGGACCGGACACACTCACTGCAGCAACGATGGTGCCAGAGCGATCGCGCACCGGCGCCGACACCGAAGCCACACCGGCCTCGCGTTCACCGACACTCGCCGTCCACCCCTGCGGACTCAACGAATGGCCGGCGAGCACGTGACCGGCCGATCCCGCATCGAGGGGAAGGCGCGCGCCGAGCGGCACGATGGTGCGCAGCCCGTGGGGGGACTCGAGCGCGGCGATGCAGACGCGCTCGTCACCCTCGCGCACGAAGAGCTGCGCGCTCTCGCCCGTCTCGCGCACCAACGCGGCGAGCGCATCGGCGGCAGCCTCGGTGAGCGGCAGTGATGCGGCGGCGGCTCGGCCCAACGCGATCAGACGAGTGCCGAGCGCGAAGCGTCCCTCGTCATCGCGCCGCACCCAACCATGCGATTCGAGTGCGGTGGCCAGGCGATGGGCGGTGGCCCGGGGCAGCCCGGTGACGTCGACCAGTTCGGCGAGCGAGCGGGGCCCGGCCTCGAGCGCGTCGAGAACCACGGCGCTCTTGTCGACGACTCCCACGGACGGTAGGCTTCCCATTGAGCGAGAAGTGTATCTCACATTTTGGGATTGGAGATTGCGATGGCCCCCCGCACACTGTCCGAGAAGGTCTGGGACGCCCATGTGGTGCGCTCCGCACCGGGTGAGCCCGACCTGCTCTACATCGACCTGCACCTGGTGCACGAGGTCACGTCACCACAGGCCTTCGACGGCCTGCGCATGAACGGTCGCCCGTTGCGTCGCCCCGAGCTCACGCTGGCCACCGAGGACCACAACGTCCCCACCTCCGACATCGATCAGCCCATCGCGGATCCGATCTCGCGCAAGCAGGTCGAGGTGCTGCGGGCCAACACCGCCGAGTTCGGCGTGCTCGAGTATCCGATGGGCCAGCTCGGTCAGGGCATCGTGCACGTCATCGGTCCCGAGCAGGGCTTCACACTGCCGGGCATGACCGTCGTCTGCGGTGACAGCCACACCGCCACCCATGGCGCGTTCGGCGCACTGGCCTTCGGCATCGGCACCAGCGAGGTCGAGCATGTGCTGGCCACGCAGACGCTGCCGCAGACCAAGCCCCGCACCATGGCCATCGAGGTCGAGGGCGCGCTGCCCGACGGCGTGACGGCGAAGGATCTGATCCTCGCGATCATCGGCCGCATCGGCACCGGCGGCGGCATCGGCTCGATCATCGAGTATCGGGGCCAGGCCATCCGCGACCTGTCGATGGAGGGCCGCATGACGGTGTGCAACATGTCGATCGAGGCCGGCGCCAAGGCGGGCCTCATCGCCCCCGACGAGACCACCTTCGAGTACCTGAAGGGTCGACAGTTCGCGCCCAAGGGTGCCGACTGGGATGCCGCGGTCGAGTACTGGCGCACACTCCCCACCGACGAGGGCGCCACGTTCGACACCGTCGTCACCATCGATGCCACGAAGCTGCGTCCGTTCGTGTCATGGGGCACCAACCCCGGCCAGGTCATCGAGCTCGATGGCAACGTGCCCGATCCCGCGTCGTTCGCCGACGCCGGCGATCGGGCCGCTGCTGCGCGCGCGCTC
>CAYVUO010000271.1:0-890 GCA_964454715.1 uncultured Bifidobacterium sp.
CCCCGACGCTTGAGCGTGACACGCTGCAGCGCATGCTTGCCGTCGGTCAGGACGGAGTGGTGCCACGGCCGTGCCTCGACTGGATCGTCGTGGATGGCATCGGCGTCGGCATGTTCGAGCGCGCCACCTCGCCCACGGCACCGACCGTCGTGGCGCAGTGGATCGATGGCCAGTTCGGGTGGACGTTGGACCTGCAGTCGGCAGAGGTGGGAGGCGTGTCGCTGTCGACGGATCGTTCGCGCGTGCTGGTGTGCACGCAGCAGGGCGATGTCGGCTGGCGGGAGCTTGTTTCAGGTGTGGGCGTCGAGCTGCCGCTGTCATCGGGCAACGCCGAGTGCAACCAGGGTGAGGTGGCGCAGACGCGCTCCGGCCATCTGGTCTGCGCGGGAGAAGGTCTGTACGTGTACGAGCCCGGTTCCGACGCGCCCTCGTGGTCGGTCCCTCTGGGCATCGGCCTCGTGCGAGACGTTGCCCCGTCCCCGGTCGACCCTCATGTTGCGCTTCTCGGCGCGGAGGGGGGATCGGTCGTAGTCGATGTCACTGAGCGCACGATCCGTCGCCTGGGCGAGCTCGGTGAACGTGCCGTGTCGGTGGGCTGGTCCGTCGACGGCCGCTTTGCCCTGGTCGGAAGCCGGACGCTCTCGGCCTTCGATCCTGTCACGGGCACGAGGATGTGGCGGGCACTCGGCCATCAGTCGTTGATCTGGGGCGTGACGGGGCTCGACGAACATCGCTGCGCCACCGCGTCGTCCGATGGTTCGGTCCGGCTCTGGTCCGTCCGTGATGGTGGGGGACTCGGCGCCATCCCACTGTCGTCGGATCGTCTGTGGAGCCTGTCGACCGACGGGGCCTCGCTGTTCGCCGGCGGCTCACGCGGTGCCTACACGGTG
>CAYVUO010000271.1:900-1717 GCA_964454715.1 uncultured Bifidobacterium sp.
TCGATGGTTCGGCACCGTCGGTGGAAGCTTGGCGTGCGATGTACGGCCGGGCGTCGGTCGGGTGGATGCAGCGGGTGCGGACCGGGTCGTGGTCGAGCGAGCCGGTCATCACCCGCGGCACCTGCAGCTCGACGGGATCGGCCTGGTGCAGCGTGCTGCGCTGGCCAGAGATGGGAGCGCGATCGCCGTGGCCGGTGACACGGGTGTGGTGGCCCTGGTGTCGATCGAGGGGCGGGTGCTCTGGACGGATGCGAAGCATGCATCGCCCGATGACCAACACGAGCCTCAGGGTTTTCGATCGCTCGATGTGGCGGGGCCGGACGCCGGCATCCTGCTTGGGTCACGCCAGCGTGGTGCCGTGTGCTTGGATCCAATCGATGGCCGCGAGCGTTGGGTGACTCGCCTCCCAAGCGAGTGCGAGTGCGCAGCCTGGGCGCCCGATGGTCGTCGTGCGTTCATGGTCACGCGTGAGGGCCAGCTGGCGATGCTCGATGGACGTGATGGTTCCGTTCTGCACACCGTGCAGCCGTTCAAGCAGGGTGCCGGGGCGATCACGGTCTCGGATGATGGTCTTCGCATCATTGCAGGCAGCGCCGAGGGCGCCATCGTGATCTTCGATGCGGGGACCTTGGAGGAGCTGATCCGGATACCGGTCACGCAGCGCCTCATCGAACATGTGTGGATCGACGAGCTGGGCATCCATGTGGTCGATACGTCCGGCCTGCATCTGGTGCGCTGACGTCGAGCTCCACGATCAATCCTGGCATCGCAAGAACTTCCATCGGCCGCTTGCCCGCGCGCCGGGTCCGGGCTCTAC
>CAYVUO010000272.1:0-1704 GCA_964454715.1 uncultured Bifidobacterium sp.
TGAAGCCGTGGGCGAAGAACAGCGCGTCGCCATCGGACAGGTTCGGCGCGATCTCGGCGTCGTACACCGACTTCTGTTCGGTGTCGGGCAGCAGGATCATGATGGCGTCGGCCCACTTGGAGGCGTCGGCGATCGACATCACGCGCAGGCCCTCGGCCTCGGCCTTGGCCTTCGACGACGAACCGTCGCGCAGGCCGACGACGACGTCGACGCCGGAGTCCTTGAGGTTGAGCGCATGGGCATGGCCCTGCGAGCCGTAGCCGATGACGACGACCTTTCGGTCGGCGATGAACGAACGGTCGGCGTCGGCTTCGTAGTAGACGGTGGCCACGGGAACTCCTGGAGTTGAAGGACGGACGGGAGAGGTTAGGGCCGCAGGGGCCCCGGGGGAAAAGGCGCCCGGGCTCAGGCGTTGCGGGGCAGGGCGATGCGGCCGGTGCGCTGATAGGCCACGACCCGGTCGCCCAGACGGGTGGTGAGGGCGTCGATCTGCTCGGGGGTGCCGCCCAGCGACACGGTGAGCAGGTCGGGGGTGTCCTCGAGCAGTACACCGTCGTACTCGGCGGCGATGGCCAGCACCTCGTCGCGCGACTCCGAGTCGACGCGGACGGTGACCAGCATGATCTCGCGCTCGACGGCATCGGCCGGCGCGAGCTCGTCGATGGCGACGACGTTGATGAGCTTGTCGAGCTGCTTCACGATCTGTTCGAGTGGGGCCGACTCGACGTCGACGACGATGGTGATCCGACTGAGGCTCTCATCGTTGGTCGGTGCGACTGCGAGTGAGTAGATGTTGAAGCCGCGTCGTGCGAACAGGCTCGACACACGTGCGAGCACGCCGGGCTTGTTCTCGACGAGCGCGGTGACGATGTGGTGGCGCGAGGCGCCGGGCGACGTGTTCATCGGACGGCCTCCGGTCCGACGACGATGTCGGAGTTCGACTTGCCGGCGGGGACCATCGGGAAGACCTTCTCGCTCGCATCGGTGCGGAAGTCGATGACGACCGGTCGGTCGTCGATCTCGTTGGCGCGCTCGATGGCGGGGAGCACATCCTCGGGCGATTCGACGCGCATGCCGACGCAACCCATCGCCTCGGCCCACATCTTGTAGTCGGGCAGGTCTGGCGAGAGGTACACCTCGCTGTAGCGCTCCTCGTAGAACATCTCCTGCCACTGACGCACCATGCCGAGGTACGAGTTGTTGAGGATGGCGACCTTGACCGGGATGCGCTCGGCCGCAGCAGTGACGAGTTCCTGCGCGGTCATCTGGAAGCAGCCATCGCCGTCGACGGCCCACACCATGCGATCGGGACGACCGACCTTGGCGCCGATCGCCGCCGGCACCGAGAAGCCCATCGTGCCGAGACCACCGGAATTGATCCAGGTGTAGGGATGCTGGAAGCGCCAGTACTGCGCCGTCCACATCTGGTGCTGGCCGACGCCCGAGGCGACGATGCAGTCCTCGGGGGTGTTGTCGCGGAGCTGCTCGAGCACGAACTGGGGCTTGAGCAGATCACCGGGCTGCGACTGTTCGTAGGTGAGCGGGAACTTCTCCTGCCAACCACTGATGGTCTGCTTCCACGACGAACGATCGGGCAGCGCGTCGGGCACACCGGCCTGGGTGAGCGCGGTGAGCATCTCGACGATCACGCGTCGCACATCACCGGTGATGCCGACGTCGGGACGACGGACCTTGCCCAACTCG
>CAYVUO010000273.1:0-1684 GCA_964454715.1 uncultured Bifidobacterium sp.
CGGACCGCTGACCATGCCGTCCTCTTCCTTGATCTTCTCGATCGTGCCCCACGCGCGCTCGTACTGCGCGCGCTTCTTGGACAGGATCAGGCGACCTTCCTTGTCCTCCTTCTGGAGGACGAGCGCCTCGATGCGGTCGCCCATGGCGACGATCTCCGACGGATCGACGTCGTTGCGGATCGACAACTCACGCGACGGGATGACGCCCTCGGACTTGTAACCGATGTCGAGCAGGACCTCGTCGCGGTCGACCTTGACCACGGTGCCCTCGACGATCTGACCGTCCTCGACCTCGACCATCGATGCGCTGTAGGCGGTGTCGAGCGCTTCGGCGCCGAGATCGTTCTCGACGATCTGGCGGGGGGTGTAGGTGCCTTCGGCATCGAAGGTTCCCATCTCGGTGGGAGCTTCGGTGGCGTCGGTGGTCGGTTGATCGGACAAGGTGGACTCGCTTGGACAGGGAATGGAGGTCCGCACGGCGCGGACGATGGACAGGGGTCGCAGAACGACCGGGCGAGGCTAGCACCGGCCCCCGCCGGCCTCACAGGCCGGGTCGGCGGGCCACCAGGAGGAACTCGGGGCGGTCGAGTTCGGGGGCCCGGCGGGCGTAGTCGCCCGGCGTGACCGAGAACAGGTCGACGACCTCCAGCCCCGCCGCCGCAGCGGTGAGGCGCAGTTCCCTGGGGGTGAAGCAGGTGGTCCAGAGGTCGTCATCGACGTCGACCCCCTCGGGCGAGCGAAGGGTGGTGCGCTCGTGGTTGACGCCGGCGGCGACGTCGAACGAGTCGGTGTCCTCGAGCCAGCGCACCTGGAAGTAGGCCGAGAAGGCCGAGACCGCGAGGCGACCGCCGGGGCGCAGGGCGGCGGCCATGCGGGCGAAGAGTTCGACATCGGGATCGGGGCCGACCGCCCCCTCTCCCCCGGCGAGACCGAACGCGCCCTGACACAACGAGATGACGGCGTCGAACTCGCCGTCGAAGGCCATCGACCGCGCGTCGAGTCGTTCGAAGGTGACGCCATCGGGCGCGTCGATGCGGGCGAGATCGATGAAGGTCTGCGACACGTCGACGCCGTGCACGGAGATGCCGAGCGCACCGAGCGCACGGGCATGACGACCGGGACCACAACCGACGTCGAGCACGCGGTCTCCGGCGCGCAGGCCCAGCACGTCGACGAGCATCGCGACTTCGTTGTCGGTACCCATCGTGAACGAGTAGCGCAGGTAGGAGGTGCCGAGATGATCGGCGACGCGCTCGAACCAGTGATCGGTCACCAGCGCGACCTCAGCCCTTGGCTGCGGCCCACGAGTCGCCCACCGACAGGTTGACGGCGAGCGGCACCCGCAGATCGAACGCACCGGACATCGCCTCGAGCACGATCGCAGTCACTGTGTCGAGTTCGGCCGGCGGCACCTCACAGATCACTTCGTCGTGCACCTGGAGGATGAGCCGCGCGTCGCCCCCGGTGGCGTCGAGGGCGGCGTCGAGTCGCACGAGTGCGACCTTGAAGATGTCGGCGGCGAGACCCTGGATGCCGGCATTCATGGCCTGACGCTCCGCGGCCTGACGCACTCGGTAGTTCGACGATGTGAGTTCGGGGATCTGACGACGACGACCGAACAAGGTCTCGGTGTAGCCCTTGGCTCGAGCGTCGGCGACGGTGCGTTCCATGTAGTCGTGCACCG
>CAYVUO010000274.1:0-1680 GCA_964454715.1 uncultured Bifidobacterium sp.
GCCGACGCCGGGCAGTCGACCGAGTTCATCGATGAGGTCCTGGACCGGACCGGCGTAGACGCTCACGGACGCTCATCCGATTCCGTGTCGTCGAGTTCGAACCGATCACCGGCCCCGCCGAGGAGTCCGAGTGGATCGAGATCGGCCAAGTCGCCGAGATCGGGCATGGCCGCGTGCTGGAAGGGGCCGAGCACCTCTTGTTGCATCGCATCGATCTGTGCGAGCGCGTCGTGGAACGCGGCGAGGACGAGATCTTCGAGGAGGCCGACATCGGAAGGGTCGACGGCCTCGGGTGCGATCGAGACGTCGAGTACCTGTAGACCGCCGGTGACGCGGATGGTGACGGCACCGCCACCGGCTCGTCCATCGAACTCGCGTGACGCGGCATCGGCCCGTGCCTGTTCGAACTGTTGTTGCATGGCCAGCGCTTGGTTCAGCATCGAACCGAGATCGAACTGATCGGACATGAGGGCTCCGGAAGGGGCGAAGGGGAACGTGGTCACTCGTCGTCGACGAGTTCTGCACCGGGGAAGACCGCAGCGATGCGGTCGACGCCGGTGGTGTTGATGCCTCTGGCATCGGTGAGGTCCTCGAGGTCGATCGTCGCGTCGGTCGGGTCGTCATCGACGGCACGACGCGACGTCGCGACGGCACGCGGTGCCGAAGGGTCGGGAGCCGAACCATCGACGACGAGGCGAATGGGAACGGCGGTGCCGAAGTGAGCACTCAACACGGCCTCGACCTCGGGTCGGAGTTCCTCGCATCGGTTCGCATGCGGTTCGTTGGGCAGACCGAAGATGGCCACGCCGTCGACGACATCGACCCAATGCCCACCCGAGAATCGGGCTCGGGATTTCTGGGGGAGCGAGGGCAGGAGGGTGTCGCTCCAACTTCTGGTGAGGTCGACCAACGCGGGCATGGTGCCCCCCGATGCCCGCGTCGGTGGCGGGCTCGGCTCGGCCGGCGGCGACGGGGATTCTTCGGCGGCCGCAGCGGTCGATGTCGGGGCCGCGCCCGGACGGGCGGGACGACTGGGACGAGTCTGAGGGCGAGATGGCGGTCGCGCCGGTCGTCCGGTGTCGTCGCCCGAGCGTCGACGGAGTTCCTGACGGGCGATATCGGCGGGGCGACTTCCCGGGCCCGGGAGAGGACTCGAGTCGATCGCATCGTCGTCGCCGTCGTCGGCCACCGGGGGAGGTGGCGAGGTGGGACGAGCCGGACCGGGACTGGCCACTGACGGATCGGCGGCGACGACACCGCCGCGTTCGAGGCGGGCGACGCGATCGGCGAGTGCCGAGAGCGAAACGTCGGCGTCGTCGCGTGTGAGACGTACGAGTGCGACTTCGAGGGGGATGCGAGGATCGAGCGCGTCTTGAATGCCGACGAACGCCTCGCCGAGTGTTTCGAGCGCACGTGTTGCTCCGGCGGCACCGAGGCGGCGACCTTGGTCGACGGCCCGGGCTCGATCGGTATCGGTGAGACGGGAGAGGTCGGCACCGACCGATGCGAGGAACACGTCACGCAATCGGGCGATGAGTGCTTCACCGAGCACTCTCGGATTACGACCACGCGACAGCGAGTTCTCGACCGCGACAAGGGCACGTCCGGTGTCGCGATCACAGAGGGCCTCGACGAGTTCGTCGACGGCGTCCTCGGAGTCGGGGATGCCGCCGGCGGCCA
>CAYVUO010000275.1:0-422 GCA_964454715.1 uncultured Bifidobacterium sp.
CCCGGCGATGCCGGCCTCGACCTGACCGGTCACCTTCGAACGGGCCTCGTCGGCTTCGCGTTCGGCGAGCGTCTCACCGCAGCACAGGATCGGCGTCATCTTGTTCGCGAACACGGCGCCGACCTTCTTGGCCACGTCGTCGTCGGTCTCACCGAAGATCTCGCGACGCTCGCTGTGACCCACGATCACATAGGCGACGTTGAGCTTCGCCAGCATCCCGGGAGCGACCTCACCGGTGTACGCGCCACTCGCCTCGAAGTAACAGTTCTGCGCGCCGATCGAGATCGGCACCTTCTCGCTCTCGAGGAAGGTCTGCACGGTACGGATGTCGGTGAACGGTGCGTGCACCGACACGTCGACCGCCTCGTAGTCGTCCTTGGTGAGCAGGTACCGCAACTTGTCGAGCGTCGCCGTCGCCTCGA
>CAYVUO010000275.1:432-1666 GCA_964454715.1 uncultured Bifidobacterium sp.
TTCCAGTTGCCGGAGATGAGTGGTTTGCGCTCAGGCATTGGGTGCACCTCTCAGGGCGGCGAGACCGGGGAGGTCGCCGAGTTCGAGCAGTTCGAGTGACGCGCCGCCACCAGTGGACACGTGGTCGATGTCGCCGGCGAGACCGAACGCGTCGAGCGATGCGGCCGAGTCGCCACCACCCACGATGGTGAAGCCGCGCGCATCGGCCATCGACTGCGCCACGTGACGGGTGCCGGCGGCGAAGCGCGCATCCTCGAACACACCCATCGGGCCGTTCCAGAACACGGTGCGAGCCTCGGCGATGATGTCGCCGAACTCGGCGGCGGTACCGGGACCGATGTCGAGACCCTTCCAGCCGTCGGGCAGATCAGCGCCGAGCTGACGCACCTCTCCCCCAGCGGACGGGTCACCGATGACACCTCCGGGACCGAGCGCGGTCACATCGTGCGGGATGTGCAGCGTGATGTCCGAATCGAGCAGACGGCGACAGGTGTCGATCATGTCGGTCTCACACAGCGAGTCGCCGATCGAATGGCCCTGTGCGGCGAGGAACGTGAAGCACATCCCGCCGCCGATGATGAGGGCGTCGGCCACCTGGGCCAGCGCCTCGATCACACCGAGCTTGTCGGACACCTTCGAACCACCGAGGATCACGACGAACGGACGGGCCGGTTCACCGCGAAGCGGCAAGAGCACCTCGACCTCGCGCTCGAGCAGGCGTCCAGCAGCCGACGGCAGATGCTGGGGCGGACCGACGATCGATGCGTGCGAGCGGTGCGACGCACCGAACGCGTCGTTGACGTAGAGGTCCTGACCCTCGATCAACTTCGCCACGAACGCAGGATCGTTGGCCGTCTCGCCAGCATCGAAGCGAAGGTTGTCGAGCAGTTCGACACCCGGAGCCAACTCGGCCAGGCGACGACGCACGGGCTCGACCGAGTACTTCGGGTCGGGAGCGCCCTTCGGACGGCCCAGGTGCGTACACGCCGTGACGATCGCACCGCGAGACGTGAGCCACTCGATCGTGGGCAGCGCAGCGCGGATGCGGAAGTCGTCGGCGATGTCACCGTCGGCGATAGGAACGTTGAAGTCGGCTCGGAGGAGGACTCGGCGACCGGAGACGTCGCCGAGGTCCTCCAGCGTGGGAACTGCGTCGCTCACTTGCCCGCCATGACGCGGACGAGATCGACGAGACGGTTCGAGTAGCCCCACTCGTTGTCGTACCAACCGAGCA
>CAYVUO010000276.1:0-1662 GCA_964454715.1 uncultured Bifidobacterium sp.
TCAACCTGTTGCCGCTGCAGCCGGGCGAGACCATCCAGACGATCATCGACACCCGCGACTACGAGACCAACCGGTTCCTGTTCTTCGCCACCAGCAACGGCCAGGTCAAGAAGACCAAGTTCACCGAGTACGACTCGTCGCTGCGCGCCGGCATCATCGCCATCAACCTGAAGGACGGCGACGAACTCGTGAGGGTCATCCCCACCAACGGCGAGGACGACATCTTCATGGTCACCCGTTCGGGGCAGACCATCCGTTTCTCCGAGACCGAGGTGCGAGCCATGGGTCGTGCCGCCGCCGGTGTGCGGGGCATGAAGATGAAGGCGGGCGATGCCGTCGTGTCGTGCGATGTGGCACGCGATGACGTCTCGATCCTCATCGTCACCGACGGTGGCTACGGCAAGCGCACCCAGCTCGACAAGTTCAATCGCCAGGGCCGAGGCGGTCAGGGCGTTCGCGGCATCCGCATCACCGAGAAGAAGGGCGTCGTGGTGGCGGCCTTCATGGTGGGCATCGACGACGAGATCTTCGTCATCAACAGCGGCGGTGTCGTCATCCGCACCCAGGTGCGCGAGATCTCCTCGCAGGGGCGCGACGCGTCCGGTGTGCGGGTCATGAACCTCACGGGTGACCAGTACGTCGCGTCGGTCGCTCCCGTGCTCGGTTCCGACGACTGATCCGTGCGCCTGCGGGGCGTTCGGGGGCAGGTCGTGCCCCTCATGGCCTTCGTGCTCGTGCTGTGCGTCGGGGTGATCCTCGCCGTCGCCGCTCTCGGCGAGCGCGCCACTGACCGCGCTCGCGCCCGCACGGCGGCCGATGCTGCGGCGTTGGCGGGTGCGTCCTCGGGTCTGCACGATGCCGAGCAGGTGGCGCGGGCCAATGGTGGTTCGCTCCAACGATCGGCTTCGAAGGATGGCGAGTTCGAGGTCGAGGTGCGCGTGGGCTCGGCGGTCGCCGTGGCACGAGCGCGTAGTGGATGGTGAGCGGCCCGGTCGGCCGTGGTCCGGTGCCTATGCTTCGGCGATGACCACCGACCAGGCCCCGACCACCGTCGGGTCCGGCTCCGACTCCAGCCCGGCGCCGCCCGAGAAGGGTCGCCGCGCCGTGCGCAAGGCCCGACAGGTGCAGCGGGTCATCACGCGGGTCGACGTGCGATCGGTGGTGCGGGTCGCACTGGCCTTCGCCGTGAGCCTGTGGTTGATCATCGACGTCGCCGGCGTCGTCATGTGGCAGGTCGCAGAGGTCACGGGCTCCATCGGCAAGGCCGAGGACTTCATGGCCCAGTTGTTGGCCGAGAAGTCCTTCAGCTTCAACGGCTTCACCGTGCTCGTGGGCGCGGCCCTGGTGGGGTTCGTCCTCGTCGTCGCCGCCTTCGTGTTCTCGGTGCTCCACGCCGTTCTGTTCAACCTCATCGCCGGCGTCGTGGGCGGCGTCCGCTTCACGATGGTCGAGCTCGAGACGACCCAGGTGGTCGAGGTTCCGGCACCTGTCGACCTGCCGCCGCCCCCGGCGCCCGGCCCGCCCGCCGGCGCCTGATTGGTTTTCCCGGCACGAACCGGCTCCGGTAGGGTGACGGCCCCGTGACCCGGGGCTATAGCTCAGTTGGTTAGAGCGCACCCCTGATAAGGGTGAGGTCGCTGGTTCGACTCCAGCTAGCCCCAC
>CAYVUO010000277.1:0-1655 GCA_964454715.1 uncultured Bifidobacterium sp.
TCCCGTAGATCGCGGCACGAGCGTTGGCCTGACGCAGCGCCATTGTGTCCGGTTCGATAAAGGGCAGCCTGAGGAACGAACCGACGAGGCCGGCGTGCAAGAGGCTCGACCACATTGTGCGGTCGACCGATTCTTCAGTTTCCATCTCCGGATCTCCTCCTGGTCCAATCGACGACTGTCCTGAGCATTCATAGCCGAAAGGGGTTCCTCGCGCTCGCGGAGCCGGCTGGCCGGACGCCAAGTCGTGGCGCGCCCGACGGGCCGAGGCGACCCACAGCGCACCCGTCTCGGCGACGTCCTCCCGCCTGCCCGATGGCCGGCTAGCCGCGGTCGCCGCGCCCGTACAGGAAGGCGAACAGCTTGCCGAGCCGCTGGGTGACCTTCTCGGTGTACGGGAACATGTGCATGTCGCGCTTGGGGTGGAACCGGGAGACCATCAGCGCCTGCTGCTCGGTGTACTTGCGGATACCGCCGGCGCCGTGGCGCGAGCCGATCCCCGATGTCTTGGCCCCTCCCATCGGCATTTCCAGCGCCGCGTAGTTGAGCATCGCGTCGTTGACGCAGACCGCGCCGGCCTCGATACGCCGGGCGACCGCCTCGCCGCGCTCGACGTCCCTCGAGAAGACCGAAGCCCCCAGCCCGTACTGGCTGTCGTTGGCCAGGCGGATCGCCTCCTCGGCGTCCTCGACCTTCATGATCGGCAGCGTCGGCCCGAAGGTCTCCTCGCTCATCGCCTCCATCGAGTGGTCGACGTCGACGATCACCGTCGGCTCGAAGAAGTCGCCCGGTCCCTCGCGGCGCTTGCCACCGACTAGGACCTTCGCGCCCTTGGCAACGGCGTCGGTTACGTGCGCCTCGACCTTCTCGAGCTGCGGCGGGAAGGTCATCGCACCGACCTCGACGGTCCCCGGGCCGGTCGAATGGCCCTGGCGCAGCGAAGCGACCTTGTCGGTGACCTTGGTGACAAACTCGTCGAAGACCGGCGCCTCGACGTAGACGCGCTCGGTCGAGATGCAGGTCTGGCCCGAGTTCTGCATGGAGAAGAAGACGGCGGCGTTGGCCGCGCGCTCGAGGTCGGCATCCCGCAGGACGATCATCGGGTCCTTGCCTCCCAGCTCGAGCGAGCAGGGAATCAGCCTCTCGGCCGCGGCCACAGCGACCTTGCGGCCGGTGGCTGTCGAGCCGGTGAACATGATCATGTCGACCTGGTCGATCAGGGCGTGGCCGGTGTCGCCGAGGCCGGTGGCAACCTGGAAGACGCCGGAAGGCAGGCCGCACTCCTCGAGCGCCTCGGCCATCAGCAGAGAAGTAAGAGGGGTGACCTCGCTCGGCTTGAGGATCACGCTGTTACCCGCGGCCAGGGCGGGGATGCAGTCGCCGAACGAGTTGGTCAGCGGGTAGTTCCACGGGCCGATGACCCCGACGAGGCCGAGCGGCCGGTAGCGAACGACCAGCTTCTTGCCGGTGAGGATCTTGTTGGCGGACTTGACCTTTACGTCGGCGAGGTACTTCGGGGCGTTCTTGGCCCAGAAGCCGAATGCCGAAGCCCCGTAGGAGATCTCGGCCAGCTGGGCGTCCTCGTAGGTCTTGCCGGTCTCGGAGACGATCGTGTCGATCACGCGGTCCATGTGGTCGATCAGCCACTTCTGCGCCCG
>CAYVUO010000278.1:0-1648 GCA_964454715.1 uncultured Bifidobacterium sp.
TCTCGCCCACGTACTTGTTGAGCAGCTCCGGACCCTTGATGTTGAGGAAGTAACTGCGAGCCTCACCATCACCCGACTTCTCGGCGACCTTGCGGGCGAGCGAGTTGGCCACGGCCTTGGCGATCAGCGTCTTGCCACACCCCGGCGGCCCGTAGAGCAGGATCCCCTTGGGGGCGGGCAGGCGGTGCTCCACGAACAGATCGGCGTGCAGGAACGGGAGCTCGACGGCATCGCAGATCCTCTCGATCTGTGCATCGAGGCCTCCGACGTCCTCGTAGGAGATGTCGGGGACCTCCTCCAACACGAGTTCCTCGACGTCGGCCTTCGGAAGCTTCTCGAGCAGGAGGGCGGAGCGGGTATCGAGGAGCACCGGATCACCGGCACGCAGCTTCACGCCCTGCAGTTCGGCGCCGAGCTCGACGACCTGCTCCTCATCGCCACGACCCACGATCATCGCCCGGCGACCATCGGCGAGGAGTTCCTTGAACGTGACGATCTCGCCCGTGCGCTCGGGAGCCCTGGCGAGCACCACGTTGAGTGACTCGTTGAGCACGACCTCGGCGCCACGGGTGAGTTCGGTGCCGGCGATGTCGGGATGGAGCGAGACGCGGACCTTGCGGCCCCCCGACTGCACATCGACGGTTCCATCGTCATTGGTGCCGAGATACGTGCCGTAGGCGGCGGGCGGCTGCGTGAGCTTCTCGACCTCGTCACGCAGGGCCGCGATGTGCTCGCGAGCCTCCCGGAGCGTGTAGGTGAGGCGTTCGTTCTGGCTGACGGCCTGGGACAGCTGACCCTTGGTCTCGAGGAGACGCTCCTCGAGCGTGCGGACGCGCTTCGGTGCGTCCTGCAATCGCCGACGCAGCGAAGCGATCTCCTCCTCGAGCACGCGCACCTGCTCGTGGGGATCATCCGGGCCCGATGGTGTGGTCGTTCCGAGGTCGTCGCTCATGGGTCCCTCCTCGCCGGACCCTAGCGTCGGGTCGACGCGAGGGGTGGACCGGAGCCCGATCGCCCGAGGCGGGCGCACCTCGGGTGGCGTACTAGGGTTTGGTCACCCGTTCACCACCGACCATGAGGTGTTCCCCAGGATGAAGGTCTGGATCGATCAGGATCTCTGCACCGGCGACGGACTCTGCGAGGAGATCGCCCCCGACGTCTTCACGTTGCTCGACGATGGTCTGGCGTACGTGAAGGAAGGCGACAAGGTGTTCTCGGATCCGGGCGGCGCCGCCGGTCTGGCGAACTTCCCGGACAGCATGCTCGACGCCGTCATCGAGTCCGCCGAGGAGTGCCCCGGCGAGTGCATCTTCATCGAAGCGGAGTGAGCGTTGCGCCTTCGGCGCACCTCGATGACCGTGCCTGAGGAGCACATCAATTCCTGACAAGGGGCCCTTCGGGGCCCCTTCGTCGTACTCGGAATCAAGCGAGACACGGGCCGGTGCCATTGGCGGGCACCCTCGGCTCCGCAACCACCGCCCGAAGTTCACTCGGCGCGAGCGCATAGGCCACATCGTCACGATCGCGTGAGATGGCGAAGGCGACACCGACGACGGTGCCGTTGCTGTCGACCACGGCGGACCCCGAATCACCGGGTCGCAACTGCGACGCCAATTCGAGCACCTCGCGCTCGGTGCGTCCCCCGCCG
>CAYVUO010000279.1:0-1636 GCA_964454715.1 uncultured Bifidobacterium sp.
CACCCGGGTAACCCGAGTGACGATGCACGAAGAGCTTGTCGCCCTTGTTGGAGGTGAGCACCACCTTGTCGGCGTTGATCACGATGACATGATCGCCGGTGTCCATGTGCGGCGTGTACATCGGCTTGTGCTTGCCGCGCAGGATGCGGGCGACCTCGGTGGCGAGACGACCGAGCACCATGCCCTCGGCGTCGACGACGTACCAGGAGCGCTCGATCTCGTTGGCCTTCGGCGTGTAGGTGCGCATGGCGCAGCCCTTCCTTCGTTCCGACACATGTCGGGTGGTTGAGTTCGGTGCAGGCAGGGTCTCGGCGGGGGCCGGTCGACTGCGCACAGGACGGGAGAGCCTACGGGGACGCCCCGAACGGGGGCAAACCGCCGTTGCTCAGTAGGTGACCTCCCACAGGCACAGCCCATGGGGAGGGGCCAACTGGCCGGCGTACTGCCGGTCGGCGGCCCGGATGATGCCGGTCATCTGCCCTGCCCGCAGACGGCCCCGACCCATGTCGACCAGGGTGCCCACGATCGATCGCACCATCTGATGGCAGAAGGCATTGGCCTCGATGTCGAAGCGCAGCACCCCGTCGCCCAGTTCGTGCCAGCGGCAGTCGATCACCCGCCGGATGAGCGAGGCCTCGGGGTCGTTGGCCGGTCGACGGCAGAACGACGAGAAGTCGTGGAGTCCGATGAGGGCATCGCAGCCCAGGATCATGGCCCGCACGTCAAGGGGCTGGGGCACCCACCACGAGGTGTGGGCGATGAACGGATCGGGCACGTCGCGGTTGAGCACCGTGTAGCGGTAGCGCCGGGTGTGGGCCGAGAAGCGGGCGTGGAAGCCGTCGGGCGCCACCTGCGCGTCGCGCACCACGATGGCGGGCACGCACTGGCGGTTGACGGCGCGAGCGAGACGCTCGGGTGCGGCGCGCCCGTCGAGCATCGCCTCGGTGGCGACGTCGAAGTGCACGACCTGACCCCACGCGTGCACGCCGGCATCGGTGCGGCCGGCAACGACGAGGGGAGCGGCATGGCCCACGACGCGTTCTAGCGCGTCGCGGATCGACCCGGCGACGGTGACGACGCCGCGGTTCTCGGCCATGCCGCGGAACCGTGACCCGTCATAGGCCACGGTCATGCGGACGCGCGTGAACCCCTCGGCCGGCCCCTCGACGATGAACGTCTCGGCGCGGGCCTCGAGGAGTGTCACTGCAGTGTTCTGAGCCTCAGACGAGCTCGATGCGCGCCATCGGCGCGTTGTCGCCCTGACGCGGGCCGAGCTTGAGGATGCGGGTGTAGCCACCCGGGCGATCGGCGTAGCGCTGACCGATGTCGTCGAACAGCTTGTGCGCCATCTCCTTGTCACCGAGGTAGGCGACGACCTGACGGTGACGATGCACGCCACCCTTCTTGGCCTTGGTGATGAGCTTCTCGGCGATCGGACGCAGTGCCTTGGCCTTGGCCTCGGTGGTGACGATGCCCTCGGCGGCGAACAGCGATGCCGCGAGGTTGGCCATCATCAGCCGCTGGTGGGCGGCGTCGCCACCGAAGCGACGTGACTTGCGAGGAGTAGCAGGCATGTTCAGTCCCTCTGCTTGAGCGACAGACCGCGCTCGTCGAGCTTCTCCATGACCTCATCGAG
>CAYVUO010000280.1:0-1622 GCA_964454715.1 uncultured Bifidobacterium sp.
TCGATGTCAGCCATCAGGCTGCTGAGGTTCCCGGGCGACTGATCAAGGCGTCCGTGTCCGACCGACATGACACCGCGTCGCAGTGTGGTGTCGAAGCTCACGATCGACCGCAACGATCCGTTCTTCGATGTGATCTCCACAGTGCTCGACTCGACGATGCCGAGCGCTTGTGCGTCTTCGGGATGGATGTGCACGACCGCAGGGTCCTTCGAACGGCCGTAACGGATCGAGTTGTTCCAGAATCCGTCGCGTCGGGGGATGACCACCATCTGCGCTGAGTCGGAGCGCTGCCACGCCGCGAACCGTTCGATGAGCTCGGTGGGAGCGAGGTTCCATCGCCCTTCGGGCAACCAGTCGAGGATCCATGACGAGTCCACCGGCACGTCCATGCCGTGGGGTCCCGCTGCGAACAATGCGTCGGCGTCGAACGCCGATGCCCCGAGCATGGCGCGCATCACGGCTTCGTCGTTCGGCATCGAACTGAACGCTGCGAACGGCGACTCGGAGTCCATCCGTGCGGCCAGCTCCCCGAACACCCACCACGCTGCGCGTCGCTCACCGGCGGGTGGCACGACCGCCGGCGTCGACTGCACCGCAGGCCGCATCGCGTAGTTGATCGTCAGCTGGAAATCGGCGCGTTCCAACTGGCCCGTCGCGGGCAGCACGTGTGTGGCGAGATCGCACATCGGTCCATCGACCACATCGAACACGGCGAGCACATCGAGTGATCGCAGGGCACGCTCCATGCGCTCGGGGTCGGGTGCAGCGGTGAGCAGGTTGCCTCCCGTCACGATGAGTGCACGGATGTTGCCGCTCTCGATCTCGTCGGCGAGCGCCACCACGGGGATCTGATCGATCACCCTGGGCAGTTCCGGACGACTCGCAGGTCCGGGCTTCGATCGGTGGTCATGCGAGGCGGGCGCGACCGGCGGCCCGAACGCACCGTGGATGAATCGCATGCCGCCGGGCTGTTCGAGCGATTCGGAGAGGATGAGGATGATCCACCTCAGCCACTCGATCAGAAGCCCGTCGCGACTCATCTGCGCGCCGGTGCCGCACATCACCGAGATGCCTCTCCGGTGAGCGCGCACGTCGTCCACGAGCGCGGCGACGAGTTCGAGTGCGATGCCGCAGGTCTCAGCGGCGCGCTCGATCGTCCACCCATCGAGTTGCGTGCGAAGCGTGGCCAGGTCCTCCGATGTGCAGCCGGGGATCGACGCGACGTCCTCCATGAGCGCAGCCGCAATCGTTGCGAGTAGCGCCACGTCGGTGCCGGGCGCGATCTGCAGATGTCCGTCGGCGTGATGCGCGGTTTCGGTGACTCGAGGGTCGACGACCCAGAGGCGTCCGCCATGCGCACGGTGTTGGCGCAGGTGGCGGATCGGGTCGGGGAGCGCGGTGCCGTAGCCATGCGAGATGACGGGATTGCTGCCGACGATGAGGAGGAGACCACCACCGGCAGGATCCCAGGCCGGATTCACCATCGCGTTGCCGGTGACCATCTCGGCGGCCACGAGCGCAGGTGCGTTGTCGACGGTCGCGGCACTGAGGAACGATCGACTTCCGATCGACTTCAGCCACGTGGGCGCGATCATCTGGCCGGCGGCGTCGTACGCAAGGCC
>CAYVUO010000281.1:0-1592 GCA_964454715.1 uncultured Bifidobacterium sp.
CGCCTCCTCGGGCATGGCCATGCGTTCATAAATCCGCAGCAGCGCCGTGGCCGCCTCTTTTTTGCGCGAAACCGGCGCCACGGCCTCCGCGCGTTTCCAGATCTCCAGGGCTTCATCCCAGCGTTCGGCCCGTTGCAGGGTTTGGGCGAGGTCGCCCAGCACGTCGAAATCGCCCGGTTGCGTGGCCGCCAGTTCCCGGAAAATCTTCAGCGCGTCCTCCACGCGCCCGGTCTGGAGCACGGCCTGGCCCGCCCGCCGCAGATACCCGGGGCGGCCCTCGGGCTGGATCCGCATCAGCTCCTCGAGGGAATCCTCATCGCGTGCTACGCGGTCGGCTGCGGCCAGGCCTTCCTCTACATCCGGGGCGAGATGGCCCTCGCGCAGGAGCGCGTCGCCGCTGCTCTCAACGAGGCCTACGCCGCCGGTTACATCGGTCGCAACATCATGGGCACCGACTTCTCCGTCGACATCGTGCTCGCATGGGGCGCCGGCGCCTACATCGTCGGCGAGGAGACTGCCCTCATCGAGAGCCTCGAGGGCAACCGCGGCATGCCGCGGCTCAAGCCGCCCTACTTCCCGGCGGCCAAGGGTTTGTACATGCAACCCACGATCGTCAACAACGTCGAGACGCTCTCGAACCTGCCCTGGATCGTCGGCAACGGTGGCGAGGCCTATGCCGCTCTCGGTGCCGAGGCATCGCGTGGCACGCGCATGTTCGCAGTGAGCGGTCACGTCAAGAACCCCGGCGTGTTCGAGGTCGAGTACGGCACCACCACCTTCCGCGATCTGATCTTCGGTCATGCCGGGGGCCTGCGCGATGGTCGCACGCTCAAGGCCTACATCCCCGGTGGCGCGTCGGCCCCGTGGTTCTACGAGGAGCATCTCGACCTTCCGCTCGAGAAGGGCACCGTCGATCGCGCCGGTTCGATGCTCGGTTCCGGTGCCGTCGTCGTCATGGACGACACCACCGATGCGGTGCGCGCCTGCCTGAGCGTCGTGCGCTTCTACGCCCACGAGTCGTGCGGCAAGTGCACCCCGTGTCGTGAGGGCACCACGTGGCTCGAGCGCATCCTCACCCGCATCAACGACGGCTACGGACGTCCTTCCGATCTGGCGCTGCTCATGGATGTCTGCGACAACATCTCTCCCGGCATCGCGTGGCCGCCCAAGCAGACCACCATCTGCCCGCTCGGTCCGTCCGCCGTCTCTCCGATCGCGTCGGCCCTCGTGCGATTCCGTCCCGAGTTCGAGGCGCGCATCGCCGCGGCGAAGCGCGACACCGCCATCCCCGTCACCCTGAAGGTGAGGGCCGATGTCTGACGTCGAGGCGACTCCCATCGACGGCGTGGCCGTCGAGATCAACGGCCAAGAGGTGATCGCTCGCAAGGGTGAACTCCTCATCGATGCCGCCGAGCGCGCCGGCACCTACATCCCGCGCTTCTGCTACCACGAGCGCATGAAGCCGGTCGGCATGTGCCGCATGTGCCTCGTCGAGGTCGATACGGGACGTGGTCCGGCGCTGCAGCCGAGCTGCATGATCGAGTGCACGCCGGGCATGAAGGTCGACACCGAGTCCGAGGCCACCAAGAAGG
>CAYVUO010000282.1:0-1573 GCA_964454715.1 uncultured Bifidobacterium sp.
GGAACCGATCAGCTCGTGCACCCACAGCGCATCGGGATCGTCATCACCATCGAGGCGTTCGGCCCGCAGGACCGAACCGGCGACGACATCGGCATCCTCGCGGGAGTGCAGTCCCTCGAACGTCACGACCCAGCGGTGCTGATGAGGACGCGACGCAAGGACGCGCAACTGGCGTCCGTCCGCGTCGAGCACCGAACCCGGAGCGACGCGCACCGTTTCAGTGGTTGTGAGCGTGACCACGACCTCACCGCGGAGGCCATGGGGCTTGTCGATGCGACCGACCTCGAGGAGGGTCACCGCATCAGTCGAGGAACTCGACCTCGACATCGCCACCGTCACGGGCAGCGGCGGCGCGAACGACGGTGCGGATCGACGATGCGACACGACCGCGCTTGCCGATCACTCGACCCATGTCGCCGGGGCCGACCTTCACGTTGAGCGTCGGCTTGCGACCCTCGGTGTCGAGCGTGATCTCGATCGCGTTGGGATCCTCGACGAGTTGGGCGACGACGTAGCGCAGCACCGACTGCGCGGTGGCGTACGTGGTGTCGACGTCGCTCACGACTTCGCGCCGGTGAACTGGTCCCAGGCGCCGGAGATCTTGAGGAGCTTCTCGACGGTCTCGGTGGGCTGTGCGCCCTTCTGCAACCACGCGACGGCCTTGTCGTTGTCGACGACGATGGTCGACGGCTCGTTGCGAGGGTTGTAGTGGCCGACGATCTCGATGAAGCGGCCGTTGCGCGGGGAGCGCGAGTCGGCGGCGACGATGCGGTAGGTCGGTTGCTTGGTCTTCCCCATCCGCATGAGGCGGAGCTTCACCACAGAGATCGGTCCTTCCGGTTGTGCGGCATCTGCCGCAAGAGGGCTCACCATGATGGCCGTGACCCGGCCATGTGGGCAAGACGAGGTCAGCCGAGGCCGGGAGGGCCCCCGCCGTCGAGGCCGGGGAGACGCAGGCCGCCCCCACCCTTCGGGTCGAAGTCGGGCAGCTTCAGCGGGGCCGGCCCCTTGGGGGTGACCCGTCCACCGGTGGTGCGCCCGCCGGTGCGGGACGAGCCGCCGGGCCCCTTGCCCTTGGTCTTGGCCGCCTTGCGCCGGGACTTGGCCAGGCGCTTCGAGCCCATGCCCCCCATGCGCTTCATCATCTTCGACATCTCCTTGAACTGCTTCACCAGCTCGGCCACCCGGGCCGGCTCGGTGCCCGAACCGCGGGCGATGCGGGTGCGGCGGGAGGGGTCGATGAGATCGGGGTCGATGCGCTCGGCCGGAGTCATCGACCGGATGATGGCCTCGACGCGGGCGACCTCGCGATCGTCGATCTGCGCGTCCTTCACCTCCTTGGGAACGCCCGGCATCATGCCGAGCACACCCTGGAGGGGACCCATCTTCTTGAGCTGCTGCATCTGGTCGAGGAAGTCCTCGAAGGTGAAGGTGCCCTCGAGCATCCGAGCCGCCGCGGCCTCGGCCTCCTCCTTCTCGAAGACCTGCTCGGCCTGCTCGATGAGCGTGAGCATGTCGCCCATGCCGAGGATGCGGCCGGCGAGACGATCGGGATGGAACAGATCGAAGTCGC
>CAYVUO010000283.1:0-1558 GCA_964454715.1 uncultured Bifidobacterium sp.
CCACGAGGATCTCGACCTCCATCGGCTTCATCTCGTGGGTGAAGACCTGGCCGAGGATCTGCGCGTAGTTGTTGGCGAGGCTGCGGGCGTCGACATCCTCTCGGCTGTACGAGAAGCCCTTGAGATCGGCGGCACGAACCCCAGCGATGCGCAGCTGATCGAACTCGTTGTACTTGCCGACCCCGGCGAACGCGATGCGGTCGTAGATCTCGCTCACCTTCCGCAGGGTGCTCGAGGGGTTCTCGGCACACACGAGGATGCCGCCGGCGAATTCGGCTCCGACCAGCGCGCGACCCCGGGCGATGCCCTTGCGCGCGTAGTCAGCGCGGTCCTTCATGATCTGTTCGGGTGCGACGTAGAACGGCGTGCTCATCTCAGGCCTCCAACGTCTCGGTGCTGGTCTCGGACACGCGGCGGGTGGACGAACGGCGCTCGGCCATCGCTTCGATCAGTGCGGCGAAGCGCTGGGCCAACTCGGACTCGTCGACCCGGGTGAAGCCATCGGCGGTGATGGTGGCGACGACCGGGTAGATGCCACGGATCGGGTCCGGTCCACCGGTGGCCGAATCGTCGTCGGCGGCCTCGAACAACGAGGTGATCGTGAGGTCGACCGCGTCGTCGCGTGACAACTGCTCGCGGAAGCCCATCTTGATGACGGTGCCGGCGAGATGACCCCCGGAACCACTGGTGGCGAAGTTCGACTCCTCGTAGCGACCACCAGTCATGTCGTACTCGAAGAGTCGGCCGATCCGGCGGCGCAGGTCGTACCCGGCGAAGATCGGAACCACGCCGAGGCCCTGCATGGCGGCTCCGAGGTTGTCGCGCACCATCTGACCGAGTTGGTTGGCCTTGCCCTCGAGCGACAGCGATGTGCCCTGCACCTTCTCGTAGTGCTCCAACTGCAGCTGGAAGAGCTTGACCATCTCCATCGCGGGTCCGGCGGCACCGGCGATGGCCACGCCGGAATGGCGGTCCGCGGGGAAGACCTTCTCGATCGCGCGGTGACTGATGATGTTGCCCATCGTGGCTCGGCGATCGCCGGCCATCACCACACCGTCGGCGTAACGAACGGCCACCACGGTGGTCGCGTGCGCGATGGGCACCTTGGCCGCCACATCGCCGGGCACCTCGGAGCGGAGGCCCAGCCGGCGCACGAGCGCGGCGAAGTCGGGACCGGGATCGTCATCGGGTCTGAAGAACGGCATCGTCACGGTCGCCGAGGCTACCGGGTGGATGCCGGGACGAGCGTGGGGCTACTGCCCGCCCTTCTGGACGAAGGAGCGCACGAAGTCCTCGGCGTTCGTCTCGAGCACCTCGTCGATCTCGTCGAGCAGGTCGTCGAGCTCGGCCTTGAGCTTCTCCCCCGCCTCGGAGCCCGTCGGTGTCTCGTCGACCTCGACCTCGGGTCGCTCACCGGTCGACCGCTTGATCTGTTCGCGTTCTGGCATCGCAGTACCTCCGGTCAGGATCCAAGACGCTCGAGCAGGTCGGCGGCATCTCGGCTGGCATCGATCACGCTAGCCACATGCGCCGCCGTTCCGCGCGACGGTTCCATCAT
>CAYVUO010000284.1:0-1557 GCA_964454715.1 uncultured Bifidobacterium sp.
CGGCGGCCTCGTGTCGTCGACGCTGCTCAACCTCTTCGTGATCCCCGCGGGCTACGCGCTCGCCTTCCGGCTCAGGACCGACAACAAGGAGATTCCATGATTCGTCCGCTCGTCATCGCCACCGCCTCGTTCTCCACGCTCGCCCTGCTTCCGCTCGCCGCGTGCGGTGGCGGAAGCTCGGCACCAAGCACGCCCGCATCCGACCACGGTCACGACCACGCGGAGGGCGATCATGACCACGACCACGCGCACGCCGCGCCGAACGACGGCCACGAGCACGGTGCCACCACCGAACTCGGCGAGCAGGAGGCCGGTGCCTTCAGGATCAAGGCCTCGCGCGACGGCGATGTGAAGGCCGGCGCCGACGCCGCGATCGATGTCTGGGTCAACGGCGGCAAGGCGGGCAGCTCGGTGCGCTTCTGGATCGGCACCGAGGACGCGAAGGGCTCGATCAAGGCGAAGGCCGAGGTCGAGGTCGACCACTGGCACACGCACGCCGAGGTGCCCGATCCGCTGCCGGCCGGTTCCAAGCTGTGGGTCGAGGTCGAGGGCGACGGCGGCGCGAAGACCGTCGTGGGCTTCGACCTCAAGATGTGACGCCACGCCGCGCACGAACAGGGAACGAACGAAGGAGACGAGCCCGGCGAGCATTCGCCGGGCTCGTCTCGTTGGTCTGGTTCGACTTCAGAACGACGCCGTCTTGGGCGCCCTCGGGAACGGCGCAGCGTTTGGTCTCCTGGCCGGAGCCGATCGGCTGTCGGGGGCAGACTCCAGCCCGGGAAATCTCAAATCCTGCTTGTCGCGTTGTTGCATTGAGCCGGATGCCATGTAACTTCTACGGTCAGCGCTGGCTGCATTTCTTCACGACCCATTCCGTGGATCGCGTTCGCCACTCCTAGGAAGATTTCGGCTCACGCTGGTCGGAGCAGGTGCGATCTCGGGTCGTCGGCCACAACAAGCGCTGAGAGGGAAACTAGGACATGACGCAAACACTGGTATCACGCATTGGCGGATCTGCGGTCAGGCGTTCGGTCGTTCTGCGCATGCCGCGCACTGACACCATCGCAACCGTTGCCGCGCTCGCCGCACTCCTCAGCACGAGCCTCGCAGCTGC
This sequence comes from uncultured Bifidobacterium sp., assembly GCA_964454715.1. GTDB lineage: Bacteria > Actinomycetota > Acidimicrobiia > Acidimicrobiales > Acidimicrobilacustridaceae > Acidimicrobilacustris. The sequence goes on from CAYVUO010000284.1 coordinate 1,115, forward strand.
ATCGGTCACCACGACCTACTACTCCGACATCGCTTCATGGTCGAGCGCCGTCGGAGGCTCGAACGAGTGCACGTGGGACTTTGATCCGATCGGAACGCCAGTGGTGAACGGGTGGGGATCGTTTACGGATCAGTACGCTGGATTCGGTGTTCGGGCCCCGGGACAATTTGGCGCGAGCGGCGCCACGTACCCGGGGCTCCCGTACACGCAAATCGGCATGTCGCCCGAGACCGCCTGGGTGTATCCGCAATGGGGGCTCAGATCTGGGATCATGGCGACCGGTTGGAAGCCCCTGGCCTTCGATGCCCCCATTCACGGGGTTGCGTTCCATCTCATCGGCGCTCCGGCGTACGGGACGTTTTTCGTGAATCTCTGGCTCGGAAACGAATTCCTAGGTCAGGCGAGCACCACCTTTGGTGTCGCGCCCTCCTACGGCACACCGC
>CAYVUO010000285.1:0-1556 GCA_964454715.1 uncultured Bifidobacterium sp.
GGGGTTGTCGTACTCGCGGATGCCGTCCGCGTCGTGGTGCAGGAGCTCCGCCTCGGCGGTTGCGTCGGGGAAACGTCGGATGTCAGGCATGGCGGCCTCCTTCGGTGGCGCGCGGCGCCTGGGCGTCGCGCTCGAGCGGGATTCGGGCGTCGCGCTGCCAGCGCGCCTTGGGCACGAGGAACACCCACGCGACGAGCGAGACGAACAGGGCGAGGAAGACGACGAGCGACGCGGTCGGCGCCACGTTCGCGACCACGACCCGGCGCCCTCGGCCAGCATGGGTGCGGTCATCGGACGGCCCCCATCGCTGCGTCCGGGTCCGCGGGCACCTCGACCGGCTTGCCGAGGTCGGTGCCCAGCCGCTGGAGGTAGGCGATCAGCGCGATCGCCTTGCTCCGCTCCAGGCCCTCCACGCCCTCGGCACGGCCGTTCTCCTCGATGAGCTGCGCCTGCACCCTGGCGGCCTGCGCCCTCGCCAGCTCGGCCGCGGAGGCGACCGTCGCGTCGTCGTAGGGCACGCCGACGGCCCGCAGCGCCTTGACGGACCCCTGCGCGTCCGCGAAGTCGACCTTCTGGTCGATCAGGTGCGCGTAGGCGGGCATGATCGATCCCGGGCTCGTGTCGCCCGGATTGTTGAAGTGGCGCAGGTGCCACAGGGCGCTCGGGTTGCGCACGCCCTCGCGCGCGAGGTCCGGGCCGATGCGGCGGCTGCCCCACAGGAACGGATGGTCGTAGACGCTCTCGCCGGGCTTCGAGTACTCGCCGTAGCGCTCGGTCTCGGCGATCATCGGCCGCACCATCTGGCTGTGGCAGTTCATGCATCCCTCCGAGACGTAGATGTCGCGGCCGATGCACTCGAGCGGCGTCAGCGGCTGCACGCTCGCGATGCGCGGGATGTCGCTCTTGATCGTGAACATCGGGACGATCTCGAACAGGCTGGCGACCACGACGCCGATGACCACCCACGCGATGAACGCGAGCGGCAGGCCCTCGAGGTTGCGGTGCCAGCGCAGCGCGGCGAAGCGGTCGACCGCGCGGCCGAGGTCGATGACACTGCCCTTCGGGAGCGCCGACTGCGGGACAGGATCGCGCTTCCACTCCTTCGAGAGCGCGGCGGCCTCGTAGACGGGCACGTCGTACGTCCTCGGCCGGCGCATCCACGTCATCACGAGGTTCAGGCAGCCCAGCACGAGCGCGGCGAGGTACATGGTGCCGCCGAGCGTGCGGATCCAGTAGAGCGGCATCAGCTTGGTGACGGTGGAGAGGAAGTCGTACTCCAGCACGCCTTCCGCGTTGAAGGAGCGCCACATCAGGCCCTGCGTGATGCCCGCGATGTAGATGGGGATCACGTAGAGCAGGATCCCGATGGTGGCCATCCAGAAGTGCAGGTTGACCCACGAGGGCCGCGCGATCGGCGCCTGGAGGAGCCGCGGGGCCAGCCAGTAGGTCATGCCGAACACCATGAATCCGACCCATCCCAGCGCGCCCGCGTGCACGTGCGCGATGTTCCAGTCGGTGTAGTGGCTCAGCGCGTTCACGCTCTTCACGCTGAGGAG
>CAYVUO010000286.1:0-1518 GCA_964454715.1 uncultured Bifidobacterium sp.
CGACATCGTCGTGCATCGGGTCACCGCTGCTGTCTCCCCCCTCTCCATCTCCGACGAGCGTCGCGATGAGTTGTTCACCGCCTTCGGACTCTCCGACGAACAGCGCGTCGCAGCCCTCTGCGGGGCCACTCGACCACTGTCGGTCATCGTGGGTGGGCCCGGCACCGGCAAGACGCACACCGTTGCGGCACTGCTCGCCCTCCTGCTCGACGGAGCCGCAAACAGCGCAGTTCCTCTGCGCGTCGCCGCAGTGGCACCCACCGGCAAGGCTGCGGCCCGCATGGGCCAGGCCTTCCGTGAACTCGCCGATCACATCGCCACGTTGTCGTTCTCGGGGGCCGATGAGTTGGCGGCGCGCCTTCGTCGGGCCGAGACCAGCACCATCCATCGTCGGCTCGGCTGGATGCCCGGTCGTTCGGGATTCCGCCACGATCACAGCGACCCGTTGCCCTATGACGTCGTCATCGTCGACGAGACGTCGATGGTCTCGCTCCCGCTCATGGCGCGTCTCCTCGATGCGATCGCACCTACGGCGCGCGTCGTGCTCGTCGGTGACCACGGCCAGTTGGCCAGTGTCGAGGCGGGCTCGGTGTTGGGCGACATCGCGGGCCCCGTCGTGCGTGCCGTCGATGCCGGTGTCTCCGCTCCGGCGTCGGCGCTCGCCGAGTGCGTCTCGGTGCTCACCCAGAGTCGGCGCTTCCCGTCCGACTCGCTGATCGGTCAGTTCGCTGCAGCAGTGCGTACTGGCGATGCGGGTGCAGCGCTCGAGGTGCTCGAACGGTCGCGGGCCAGCGCCAACGAGTCGGAGGTGAAGCTCGTTTGGCACGACGAGTCGGCAGATTCGATCGACGGCGTTGCGCAGGTGCGCGAGCGCGCACTGCCCGACGCAGTGAGTGTCACCGAGGCCGCCGATTCGGGTCTGGTCGACGATGCGCTCGACGGTCTCTCTCACGTGCGCGTGTTGTGTGCACACCGTGCTGGACCATTCGGTGTTCGTCGCTGGAACTGGCAGTTCGAGGACTGGCTCACACCTCCCGGCACCCGCCTGCCCGAGTTCCACCCGGGGCGTCCCATCATGGTCACGCGAAACGACCCCGCGAACGACGTGTTCAATGGCGATCTCGGCGTGGTCGTGCGCCACGACGACGCGCTGCGAGTGGCCCTCCCGGGTGCCGAGGGCGCCCGATTGCTGTCGCCGGTCCGTCTCGAATCACTCGAGACCGTGCACGCGCTCACGATCCACAAGAGTCAGGGCTCCGAGTTCGATGCCGTGATCGTGATCGTCCCTCCGGCCGACTCGCGCCTCTCGACCCGTGAACTGCTCTACACCGCAGTCACCCGAGCACGCACCGAGGTCGTGCTCATCGGCACCGCCGACGCGATCGCTGCGGCGATCGGCCGCGCCGTCACGCGTGCGAGCGGGTTGGCGGCTCGTCTCTGGTCGAACTGACCGAGGCGCCACACGCCCGGCTCGCCACTAGCGTTGGGCCGACGAGGAGGGCACCATGACCGACACCC